>JAJVHW010000157.1 GCA_022072415.1 Planctomycetota bacterium | reverse complement strand
CGGCACGGCGACGACGCGCCGCTCGCCCGGCCCCCGCGCCGCGAGGCGCGCGAGCATCGACGGGACGTCGCCCGGCGCGACGCCCGGGACGCCGACGACGCCGGCGAGCCCGCACATCAGCAGCCCTGCATTGCGATGAGCGCGAACAGCGCGCCCGTCACGACGGAGATCACCGCGATCGTGCGCGCGGCGCCCACGTTCGGGTCCACGGGACGCCCCTCGTCGCGCGCCGCGGCGATGCGCCCCTGCGCGATCCACCAGACGATCCCGCCGATGACGAGGCCGAGCATGCACGAGAGGAGCCCGACGATCGCGATCGCGAGGAGCCACCCGCCCGCGACCTCGTCCCTCGCGTTCCGCCCCGACACGTGCGCGAAGTCGATCGCCGTCGGCACGTCGTTCGGCTTCCGGCACCAGGGGCACGGCACCGTGCGCCCCGCGTGCACCGGTTCGATGACCATCTCCTTCGTGCAGGCGGTGCAGGAGAGGAGCGTTCCCATCGCCGGAGTCTCGCGGATCGGTCAGGACCCGAGAAGAACGGCGAGCGCCGCGACCCCGGCGAGAGCGAGGCACGCGAGGGTGCCGAGCGCCGCGCCCACCGCCGCGATCGCGAACGCCGTGGGCGGGCTCTGGGCGGCGCGCCGCCGCCGCCGCCACGCGAGGACGGCCATCACCAGCGCCACGGGGGAGAGGATCAGCGAGAACCCGGCCGAGCACGGCACGAACAGCACCGCGACCGCGACGACGACGATCGTCGCGCTCTCGAGACCGCGGTCCTCGACGTGACGCGCCGGTTCGGGGACTGCGCCCTCCGCTCCGGCGCCCGCCGTCCCGGCGAGCACCCCGACTTCGCGTCCGCACCACGGGCACGGCCACGCGCGCCCCTCGTGGGCCGCCTCGAGGAGCATCTCCCCGCGGCAGTGCGGACAGGCGCGGCGGACCGTCACGTCAGCCCGTCTCGCACTCCGCGCCGAGGGCGAGCCAACGGTCCGGCGGGATTTCCTCCGCGCGGCGCCGGAGGTCGATGCCCGCCGCCGCCGCGGCCGCCGGATCGACGGCGCCCTCGAGCGCGTTCGAGAGCGTCTTCCGCCGCTTCATGAAGGCCGTCCGCGCGAGGGCGACGGCGCGGCGCACGCCCGGCCGGGCCCGCCGCGCGGGGTCCGGGGTCACGTGGAAGACCACGCTCTCCACGTCCGGCCGGGGGAAGAACGCCGACGGCGCCACGCGACGGACGACCGACACGCCGGCCGTCAGCGCGACGAGCACCGCGAGCGGCCCGTAGTCGTGGGACCCGGGCGCGGCGCGCATCCGCCGCACGACCTCCTCCTGGAGCATGAGCGTCGCCCGGTCCGGCGGCGCGTCGTGGAGCAGCATGCGGACCACGATCTCGGTCCCGGCGGAGTACGGGAGGTTCGAGACGAGGAGCGTGCGCGCTCCGGCCTCCCGCGGCGCGCGCAGCGCGGCATCGATCGCCGGATGGAGCCCGTCCGGGACGTCCCCGGCGAGCGCGTCGCCGTGGACCAGCGTGAACCGCGGGTCCCCGCCGAGCGCGCCCTCGAGGAGTTCGTGCAGCCCCCGGTCGAGTTCGACGGCGAGCACGCTCTTCGCCCGCGCGAGCAGCGGCATCGTGAGCGCTCCGGCGCCCGGCCCGACCTCGATCACGCGGTCGAGCCCCGTGGCCCCCGACGCGTCGGCGATCGCGTCCGCCACCGCCGCGTCCACGAGGAAGTTCTGCCCGTCCCTCCTGCGGAGACGGAGCCCCCTCGCCTCGAGGAGGCTCACGAGGGGTCCGCGGGTGCGCGGCAGTTCCGTCATGCCCGGCCCGCGGCTCCGCCGCCGGGAAGCCCCCCGCAGCCCCCCGCCGACCGGATACGGATCGCGCGCATCCCCGTTCAGAGTCGCCAGATCGCCGTGGCGACTCGCGCCATCTGCTCCTGCCGCGCGTCGATCTCGCGGGGCGTCCATCGACTCGCCGAAAACTCGCGTGTGGAGTGGCAGGTGCTCTTCGCGTACGCCGCGAGCTTCTCGCCCAGCGGCCGGTTCGCGGCGGCCCTTGCGTTCAGCTTGGGTTCGAGGAGCAGGCAGTTGCCGAGCCGGTGGACGTAGCGTTCGTGAAGGTCGCCCGGGAAGCCCTGCGTCCACTCCGCCGTCGGATTCACGGGAAGGACGTGCTCCACCGTGAGCGAGCCGTCGTCCCACGCGACGTTGGTTCCGTGCTCGTGTCGCTCGATCGCGCAGAGTACGTAGCGGATGAGCTGGACCGCGCGCGGGAGCGACCGCTTCGAGAATGCCTGCTGGAACTCGTCGTCCTGCACATAGATCGCCGCGAGTTCGCGCCGGACGTCCGCGGCCGACTTGAACTCGCCGGAGCTCACTCCCATGGCGATCCGGTTGTACTCCTGCTCGAGTCGGTTCGTGTTCCTCTGGGAAATCACGTTGTATCGGAACGATACCGCGTCGCACGCCCGGAGGACCGCGACGAGTTCCGTCACGCCGAGCCTTCGCCAGGCCGCGAACGCAAGCGGCCTGAACTGCGCTACCTGGTAGATCTGGAGAGCCCGGACCGATTTCCGGACCTCGGGAGCCTCGTCCCAGAGCGCGTGCGTCGCGTCGTCGAGAGCCTGGTTCAGCAACGCCGCGTCCTCGAGCTCCCTGAGCAGCGCGACAGCCTGGACCGGCTTCGAGACCTCCGCACGGATGGTCCGGTACACCCGCTCCTGGCGGACGTACTCGCGCGTGCTGTTGAGGTGGTGCCGGAGGAACTCCGGCACGCGGCGGGGCTCGACCCGTTCGGTGATGCACTGCCACTTCTGCATCGCGTGCTCCAACTGGCCGTCGCCCGCCGTGTGCACGATCGAGAGCAGATAGTTCTTGAGCAGATCCCCCGCCGAGAGCTCGAGCCCGCGGGCGTTGAGCGTCTCGAAGACCGTGTACGCGCCTCCCTCGTCCTCGACCACCACCTGGATGAACAGGAGCCGCGTCGCGACGGTCTCGTAGATGAAGTTCGCGAGGCCGGCGCCGTCCTGCGCGCCGACGAACCGCTCTTCGAGCTTCCCGCGGAAGTACGTCATGGCATCCCAGAGCGGGCGTTCGGTAGCCGGCAGCGCGGGGACGCTCGGCGGAGTGATCAGCGCGACGAGCGTGCCCTCGTAGAACCGACGATTCGAGCGGTTCAGCGCGAGCTTCGGCGTCGTCACGAGCGTGGCGGGATGTTCGGCGCCGAGGAATGCGGTGCGCAGGAGGTCCATCCGCTTCGCATTCGCCTCCGGCTCGACGCCCTCGTCCGCGAGCCTCCGGAGGCAATGGAGCGCGGCGACGACCAGGATGCTCAGCGTGGCGATGCGCTGCTGCCCGTCGATGATGGAGAACTCGTCAGCCCGCTCCTCCTGGAGGACGAGTGCGCCCATGTAGTGCGGCCGTCCGGAGGACTCCAGCTCGACAATGTCCTGCCACAGGTCGTCCCAGTGCTCCTCCCGCCACGAGTAGTCGCGTTGGAACCGCGGCACCTCGTAGCGCTTCCCGTTGGCGAGAAGTCCGCGCAAGTTGATGGTGCTGGTGTTGAGGAGGAGCGGCTTCGCCATGAACGCGCCCCAGCGTACTACGCCGGACCTGCTCGGCGGAGATTCCGCCCGAGTCGCCGCACGCCGTGCGCGCTCCGGGCGAAAGCCGGCCGCCGCGCGCGCGGGAGGTTCCGTCGCGCGGCGCGGATCGCGAGCGCGCGTCCTACTTCACGCGCACGGCGACGACCGTGCGGTCCTCGACGTCGGCCGGGCCGGCCCAGTCGGAGGCGGCGCGGAAGAGGATGCGCGCGACGGCGCGCGGCCCTTCGCCGCGATGCTCCGCGAGCACGGCCGCGGTGCGGTCGAGTCCGAAGGTGACGCCGTCGTCGCCGACGGCGTCCACGATCCCGTCGGTCGCCGCCACGAGCACGTGCTCGGGCGACAGGCGGACGGGGAAGGTCTCCTGCCGGCGCACGTCCGGAGCGAGGCCGAGGGCCGGGCCGCGCTCCGCGAGCGGAGACACGAACCCCGCGCGCCCGCCGACGATCGGACCGGGGATGCCCGCGCACGCCGCGCGCACGGTGTGGCGCGCCGCGTCCACGAGCAGGAGCAGCAGCGACGCGACGCCCGCGCCCGGCCCGAAGCCGCGCACGGTCGCGTCGAGCCCGCGGACCATCGGATCGAGGCCGGCGGCGCCGGCGCCGCCCGGCTCGAACGCCCGCTTCGCCCACGACCGCACGTGGCCGAGGAGCCGCGCCGCGAGGACGTGCGCCGCCTCGCCCGGACCGTGCGCGTCGATCAGCACCACCAGCGCGCGGCGGTCGGGGAGCTCGATCACGTCCACGCGCTCGCCGGCGAGACCGTCGCCGGTGCGGGTGCGGACGGCGACCTCGATCCCGGCGGCCGAGAGCCGCCGGAGGCCCGAGGCGAGCGGGCGGAGATCGGCGATCCGGAGCGCGTGGGCGGGGAGGGGGAAGGTCGCGGTCATGGGGTTCTCGTTCTGTCTCGTTCGCTCGGAGGACCCTCGCGCGGGGCCTCTGCGACTTGGACGGACGAGAGGAGCGAACGTCGTACCGATTCCGCGAATCAAGGCGCGGTCGCGCCCGCCGGGCTCGGACTGTCAACTCCCGCTGTCAATCAGGCGGGCCGCGCGCGTCAACCGCGGGAGTCAGCGGTGTCCGGAATCGGGTCACCGGGGGCGGCGGGAGGCGCAAGTTCGGCCAGGTGGCTCGTCCACTCGCGGTAGTCCCAGGGGAGCCCGTGGCGCTCGTGGAGCCAGCGGAGGCGCGTCACGGTGCGCTCGCCGAGGTCGTTCACCTTCTCCGCCGCGTTCGGGTCGCAGAAGTAGACCCGGCAGGCCGACGGACGGTGCTCGCGGGCGGTGCACCGTCCGCCCTTCCACGCGGGGCAGAGCCCCTTCGACGCGTCGAAGCCGCGGAGATCCACGCCCCGCGCGAACCGCTCGGCTTCGAGCCGCGTCGCGAAGAGGCGGTGCCCGGCCTTCGGGAAGTCGCAGCAGTCGCCGGAGAGCCAGCACGTCGCGCCGAGTTCCGGGACCTCGGCGTCGAGTTCCTCGAGGAGGAGGTCGAGCGCCTCCAGCGCGTCGGCCTTCCCGGTCTTCCGGTCGATCTCGTCGGCGGGGATCGGCGGGCCGTCCGCCTCCGCGATCCCGCGGCACTTCGCGCCCTCCGCGCGCCACGACTCGGGCGAGCGGAGGACGCGGGGCCAGAACGGATACGAGCGGCACTGGTCGGGCTTCGCGTCGTGGACGCGGCAGGACGTCTTCCCGTCGGCCCCGCGCTCGAGCCACTCGCACGAGCCGTCGGCGCGGTCGACGAGCACCGTGTCGCCGAACGAGTCCCGCGTGTGGGCCGCGCGGAACGCGGCGACCGTCATCCCCCGCGAGCGCGCCAGCGCCTCGACCTCGCGGTCGTTCACGACGACGACGGACCCCTGCCCCACGCAGCAGTTCCCGCAGCGGTGGCAGGAGAAGCGGAGCCCGTCCCTGTACCAGGGCCCGGGTGCTCCGTCCGCGCGTACTCCGTCCGCGCGTGCTCCGTCGGCGCCTGCGTCCACGGGGGTCACCCTCCGCGGCGCGGGGGCGTCCGTCCGCCGCGGCGCTGCACGAGCCCGCGCTGCGGCGCGACCATCCCCTTCTGCGGGAACTGCGGCGCGGCCGGACGCGGCGGACCCTGCGGGATCGGCGCGGCCTCGACGGCCTCGGCCTGCACTTCCGCGGGGACGGGCACCGGCGCCGAGAGCGTCGGCGCGAAGTGGGCGCGCAGATCGGCCTCGAGTTCGCCGCCGGTCTGGTACCTCTCGGCCGGGTCCTTGGCCATCATCTTCCGGATCATGAACTGGAGCGGCACCGAGCAGTGCGCCTTCGCGGCGGCCGTCCACTCGAGGTCGGTCTTCACGTGGGCGTACATGACCTCGCTCTGGCTCCCCTTGAACGGGAGCTCGCCCGTCACCATCTGGTAGAGCGAGCAGCCCAGGGAGTAGATGTCGGCCCGCGTGTCCACGTCGGAGCGGCCTCGCGCCTGCTCGGGGGACATGTACTCGAGCGTGCCGACCGTCATGTCGTCGCCGGTGTCCGCGCGCATCCCGGCCGTGAGCTTGGCCAGGCCGAAGTCGATGATCCGCACGCGCCCGTCGGAGTCCACGACGAGGTTCCCCGGCTTGATGTCCCTGTGGACGACGCCCTGCTCCCCCATGTGCCCGATCGCCGACGCCACCTGCGCCGCCATGTGGACGCAGAATGCCTCGGAGAGCCGGACGCCGCGGTCGATCAGGTGCTGGAGGGACACGCCCTCGACGTACCCCATCGCGAAGAACTCGATCCCGTCGGCGCTTCCGTGGTCGCGCCACTCCACGATCGACTCGTGGTCGAGGTGCTGGAGGATCGACGCCTCGCGCTTGAACCGGAGCCGGTACGCCTCGCGCAGGCTGAACGCCGTGTCGAGCACCTTGAGCGCCACGCGGACCTTCACGGGGAGGTAGGTCGCCTCGTAGACGATCGCCATCCCGCCCTCGCCGATCTTCCGGAGGATGCGGTAGTCCTTGAACGGCTGCTTCGCCGAGAGGTCCGTCCGGGCGAGGACGTAGGCCTGCGTGCGCGTGAGGAGCCCCGCCTGCACGGCGAGCGCGAGGAGCGAGACCGGCTTCCCGGCCTTCGCGAACTGCTGCCACCGGACGACGACCTGCTCGGTCGCGGCCTGCGGCAGCGCGCCGCAGATCACGAGTTCGCCGAGGGCTCTCAGTTCCGGGTTGTCCACGGGGCGCGCATCGTAGCCCCATCGGGAGGACACCGGGACTGCTCTTTCCGGATTGCGCTCATCCCGCCCGGACCGCGTGCCGATGTACGAATCGGAGGGTTCTCGGTCCTCCCGCGCGTTCACGCGCGGCCCGGTTCCGCGACGGGCGTGGCAGCACGTCTTTCGCGGTCGGGGCCGTCCGGCGCGTCGGGGCGGAATCGGGGAACTTCCGCGGGGCTCCGGCGGTTTTCCGGAGCGCAGGACGGATTTCCGTGCGGAACGGCACCCGGCTTGCGTCTGAAGCACCGTGACGCGCGCCCGTCCGCGAGACAGGGCCCGACAACTCGACGCGAGCGACCCAACGCGAGCAACTCGACGCGAACAACTCGACGCGAACGACTTGACATCGAGACTGCACCCCCCGACCGCGCGCGAGCGCACGTCGGGGACGCAGACTTCCTCCGGGAGGCCGGACGCACGGTGTCGCGCGTGCCGCAACACACGTCTTCCTTCCTTCCTTCCTTCCTTCCTTCCTTCAATGCCCACATGCCCAATTGCCCAACTGCACGACTGCCCAACAGACTTGCGTGCAGACAGCCTTGCGTACATTCTGCCCAAGATGTACGAACCGCACGCATGCGACCGGCCGGGCACCCACCCGGACCAGCGGCGGCTCCGCCCCATGCCCAACACAGTTCGCCGAAAGGCGAACGGAGCAGCCGGCCACGTTCGGCCTTCCAGAGGATCTGCGGCGTGATGCACGCGCCTGATGCGGTCTCGCTGCGCCCCGCATAGACTCCGCGGGTGCGCTCCCTCCTCGCCGCCGCCGCGGCGGCTCTCGTCGCCCTCTCCCCCGCCGCGCCCCCGGCGCGCTCGGAGGACCGCCCCGCCGCGCTCTGGCGGATCGGCAGGTCGGACTTCCTGCGCTTCGAGCGCAGGACGGTCACCGAGAAGGACGGGAAGGAAGCGCTCGGCAAGGCCGACATCGCGACCGTCCACGGGTGCGACCTCCGCGACGACGGCCGCTTCCTCCCGATGAACCTCGAGCGGCAGGACTTCCCGGAGCTCTTCGCGTTCCGCGGGGCCGACGTCTCCGGCACGTTCGACGCCGAGGTGCGTGACATCGCGCCGGTGCGGTTCGTGCAGGACGTGCGCCTCTCGACCGACGCCGAGGGGCGGACGGTGCAGAAAGTCACGTGGGTCTTCTCGTCGGCGAAGGGGAAGAGCGACGAGCCGTGGACGCTCCACGACGGCTCCGCGCGCACGACGACCGTGTGGGACGCGGAAGGGGCGCCCGTCTCGTCGGACGTCACGATCGAGTACGTGATCCGCCGCCGCGAGCCCGACAGGTCGAAGCCCGAAGGGAACCAGAAGTCCGAGAACCGCGCCTGGCGCTTCACGCGCGCCGACCGGCAGTCCGCGCGCCACAAGACCTTCCGCGACGAGGTGAACGCCGCGATCGACCGCGGCGTCGAGGCGCTCCGCGCGCGGCAGAAGGACGACGGCACGTTCGAGCCCCACGGCGACTGGATCGACGGCACGACCGCGCTCGCGACGTACACCCTGCTCTCGTGCGGGATCTCCCGCGACGAGCCGTACGTCGAGAAGGCGCTCGCGTGGATGGAGGCGCAGGGAGAGAAGCCGTCCCGCACCTACGCGCTCTCGCTGCTGCTCATGGCGATGGAGCGGGCGTACGTGACGCCCGGCGACGCCGCGTCGGAGGCGAAGGCGGGCGCCGACATGCCGGCCGCGCGGCGGAAGCTCTGCGTCGCCTGGGCGCGGAAGCTCGAGGACCTTGCGGATTCGCCGGGCTCGTGGGGATACCCCAACGGCGGCCGCGAGCTCCACCAGAACGACACGTCGAACACGCAGTACGCGGCGCTCGGACTCCGCGCGGCGGCGCGGCTCGGAATCCCGGTGCGCGAGCAGTCGTGGCTCGGGTTCATCCGGCACTTCACGCTCTGCCGCGAGCGCGGCGCACCGAAGGCGGACGTGGAGCTTCGCGGAGAGCGCGGGAGCGACGCCGCCTCGGCGACGGGGTCGGCCGCGGTCCCGGTGAAGTCGGCCGCGGGGTTCAAGTACCGCGCGGCGGAGACCCGCACGTGGGGGTCGATGACCTGCGCCGGCATCGCCACGCTCGCCATCGCCCGCGAGGAGGTCCGCCGCGCCGGTTCGAAGCGGATCGGAGGCCGCGAGGACGCCGAGATCGACGAAATGATCCACGGCGGCTGGGCGTGGCTCGACCGCAACATGTCCTACATCCGCCATCCCCGGAAGCCCGGCGACGACTGGGCCTACTACTGGCTCTACAGCCTGGAGCGCGCGGGGCTGCTCACCGGGGTCAGGCTCGTCGGCGGGAAGGACTGGTACTACGGCGGAGCGATGGAGCTGATCGCGCGGCAGAAGTCCGACGGCGCGTGGAACGAGCAGGGCGACGAGATGACGACCGAGATCTGCTTCGCGCTGCTCTTCCTGAAGCGCGCGACGGCGCCGGCCGGCGCGGTGACGGGGAAGTAGGGCGCGCGTGGAGACCGAAGACCCGTCCCCGCGCCCTCGGACGAAGCACATGCTCGCATGCCTCGCGCTCGCAGCCGCGGCGTACGTGATTCCGTTCCCGCTGGAGCCGAAGGCGCACGCGACCTTCGCGATCCTCGTCCTCACGGCGGGACTCTGGGTCACCGAGTCGATCCCCCTCGGCGCGTCGGCGCTCCTGGTGCCCGTGCTCGGCACGGCGCTCGGAACGGCGACGGTGAAGGAGGCGTTCGCCGGATTCGGCGACCCGATCGTCTTCCTGTTCCTCGGCACGTTCCTGCTGACCGACGCAGCGGCGCGGCACGGGATGGACCGCCGGCTCGCGGGCGCGGTGCTCGGGTCGCGGCTCGTCCGCGGGTCGCCGCGCGCCGCGCTCTGGGCCGTCGCGCTGATCGGGTGCTCCATCTCGGCGTTCCTCAACAACACGGCCACGACCGCGCTGCTCCTCCCGCTGGCGCTCCACTCCGAGAAGTTCCGGTCGCGCGCGTTCCTGACGTCGGTGCTGCTCGTCACGTCGTACGCGCCCTCGATCGGCGGGACGGCCACCCCGGTCGGCACCGCGCCGAACCTGATCGGCCGCGCCGCGCTCGAGAAGGCGACCGGTGCGCAGATCCCCTTCCTCGAGTGGACGCTCGCCTTCGCGCCCCTCGCGTTGCTCATGACCGCGCTCACCGCGGGCTGGCTCCACCTGCGCGGCGGACGGCTCTCCCACGCGGCGACCATCTCGTTCCGCAACGAGCCCCGCCCGTGGACGCGCGCGGAGAAGACGCTCCTTCCGCTCTTCCTCGCCGTCGTCCTTCTCTGGGTCACGCCCGGCGTGCTGAAGGGAACGGGTCTCGCGTCGGCGGCCTGGGTCGAGACCTGGTCGAAGCGGCTCCCCGAGGCGTCGGTGCCGCTCCTCGGCGCGGCGCTGCTCTTCCTGATCCCGACCGGCGAGCCGGGCGGCGCGCGCGTCGCCGACGCGACGGTGTTCCGCCGGATCGACTGGAGCACGATCCTCCTCTTCGGCGGCGGCATCTCGCTCGGGTCGATGCTCGAGTCTTCGGGCCTCGCCCGCACGCTCGGCCAGGGGCTCTTCGACCTGATGCCGACCGGAGGCACCTACGGCATCATCCTCGCCGCGACGCTGATGGCGATCGTCGTGAGCGAGTTCACGAGCAACACCGCAAGCGCATCGCTCGTCGTCCCCGTCGTGATCTCCCTCGCCCGCGCCGCCGGGACCGATCCCGTCGCCCCCGCGCTCGCCGCAACCGTCGGCTGCTCCTTCGGCTTCATGCTCCCCGTCTCGACGCCCCCCAACGCGCTCGTCTACGCCACCGGCCGCATCACCATCCCCGAGATGGTCCGCGCCGGCTTCCTCCTCGACGTGGCCGGCGCCCTCGCCGTGTCCGGCTGGGTGTGGCTGGTGTTCGGGTAGGGGGCGTGTCCGAGAGAGTTGAAGCAACGGAGGGTTGACATGACGTCCGAGCCCGTGCTGAGTATCCAAGTGAACCTCCGTGAGGGCCGGTTCTTCATTCCGACCACCTACCTTGCACACAACGGTCGTCGGAGCTTGGCGCCTGTTGAGATTGTCGCTGCGGACGATCGTGCCGGGTTCGTCTCGGCCGTCCAGAGAGCACATTCTCCAGGAAACCCCGAACTCGAGGAGACCGTGACTCAGGACCAGCCAGGCCGATCTCCCCTGTTGATTGCGGCAGGCGTACGATCGTGGCGGGCCTTCTACCGCGGCCTCCGTGCCTGGTCGGTCGTCGACGATCGCGGCACGATCTGCATCTCACGGTGGATGCTCCGGCGCGGAGGCGGGATGCTCCCGGACGGTGCGCCTGACATCGCCCTACCCATCGGCTCGACGATCACGGACGCGGCGAACCTTCTGTTCGACCTGGTGCAGGCAGACGTTGCGTCCGGGCCACCGGCTGCCGAACCCGCCTCGCCTGCGCGGAGACGGCGTCACCGAAAGAGCCCGACCAGCGACACCGGCTTCACCCCGTCCCGGAAGGTCGAGCGCATCGCCTCAGCCTACGCGGAGGACGCCAGGGATCTCGCACGGGACGGGTTCGGGATCGAACTGGACTGGAGCGACGAGAGCGTCCGGGAGGTGGAGCGAATCCTCGCGTACATGGCAGCGTCGCTACGGGACGCGAATCCCCCGGAGGATCGGATCGACCAGGCAGGCAAGATGTTCGGCAGCTATGTCGGCGAAGTCTGTCGCAGAAATCACGGAGCGGCTTGGGGTGTCATGCTCCAGGGATCGCAGAAACTCCCCGCGCTTCAGCCGGGCGGTTCTCAGTCCGTCACATGGCCGTGGGCACGTGCGCGCAGCCGCCTGACGGACGGCGACGAGAACAACGTCTGGGACTACTTCGTCCTCCTCATCCGACCCGCCTGACGGCGCGTCCGCGCCTATGGGGACGGCTCTCGAAAACTCGAAAACTCCTGCTCGCCGCTCTCGCAGCAGCGTGCCAAAAGAGCTGCGATCACCTCCAGGCGTCCACGGTTCCCGCACCCCCGGCACCGCCCTCGGCAGCCTGATCGCCCCACCGCCCGGCAGCGCGCCGGCAGCGTGCCAAACCTGGACCGCCCTCGCTTCGTCGCTTCTGCGCGGTCCAGCTTCCCGCTCGCAGCCATCCGTCCGTCGGCGGCAGAGCGATGGTATCGCCGACCGACGCCCGGATCAGCGACTCGACATCGACGCCGTGGCCGGCGACGAGTCTCTGCCCCCGCATGCGCGCCGCGACGACAGAGGAGACTCCGATCCCCGTCACCCTTGCCACCCCGCTCGGCGATCCGCGCTAGTTGTCGACGTCGACGAAGTCAAGGCGCGGCTTGCTGGCCTTGCGAAGGGCGAGACGAAGCGCTCCGAGACCGTTGGGTCTGAGGCTGAGTTGCAGAGCCTCTACGACGAACTGACTGCGTCAGGGAAGCCTGTGCCCACGTCAGGAGTCGACGAGGGAGTTCGCATGATGGAGTTGCGGGATGGGACGCGAATCAGCATCCGGCCATCATCGAAGCTGGTGGATCAGCCATTGAGGTGTGGTATCCTGGCGGCTCGAGACCAGCAAAGGTGCATATCCATGACCGTTCTTGAGCGCTGTGTGCGTGAATTGCTCGTCAGCGGCTCAGTCGACTGGGTGAGTTCAAGTGAAGTGGCGGGCATCGCAGCCGAGAACGGGCGCGCGACGTCAACCGAACAGAACCGATCGTTGTCACTGCAAATGATTACCGAGGTCGTTCGTCGCCGCTTGATGGAGATCGGTCAGCTCGATGCTGCACAACGTGGGTTTCGCAGGTGGGACATGTCCCCAGAGGACTCGCTCGCTGCGGTGGCTCGTGCATGGCCAGCCGAAGGGCCTCGGCCAGGAACTAGCGATGTTTGCTGGCTTCGAAACACAGCCGAGGGTGATCGTCAGGCGGAGCTGCTATCGACACGCGAGCCGTAGGTGCAGAGTAAGCGTCCGCACGGGCCATCAACGCGTGCCAATGGGGACTGCTCTCGAAAACTCGAAAACTCCTGCTCGCCGCTCTCGCAGCAGTGTCCGGCACGCCGAGCACTGTGGGCCCGACACGATCTCTGACCAGCGGAGGAAACTGATGAGATTCGAACTTCTTCCAAGCTCGATCCGAATCCACGGGACGATCGACGTTCCATTCTCTCCGAGACCGATTGAGGTCGCAGATACCGGAAGCATGTTGGTTGTGGTTCTAGATCCAGCTGGAGTAGAGCACCTTCCGGAAAACGTGTATGGCGTCGATGCCCGTGGCCGCGTCGTAGGGCGTGTGGAGCCATTCGAGTTTCCACACGGTCGCTCCCCGTACCTCGGTGTCAACAAGCGGGGCAAGGAAGTTACGCTTGTCAACCGTTCCGGCGTCGAGGTGCGCATTGATCCGACGACCGGCAAGATACTCGGAACGGAGTTCACTCGCTGAGACGAAGTACCTGTGCCAATGGGACAGATCAATGGCGCTGAGTTTGCCAATGTGCCAATGGGGACGGCTCTCGAGAACTCGAAAACTCCGGCTCGCCTCGCGTCGTCCGCGCTCGGAGCGGCATGCCGTCTGGAACTGCCTTCCCTTCCACACCTCCACGACTTCCGCGCATGCATATCCGGCTGTTGACCGTAGCCCCAAGGGGTTGTGCTAGAAGGGCGCCGGATCGGCTGGCTCGGCGGCGTAGACCTGCGCGTAGGTGCGCGGCGTACCCACGGGGACGGCTCTCGAAAACTCGAGAACTCCTGCTCGCCGCTCTCGCAGCAGCGTGCCATCAGAGCTACGTTCACCTCCACGCGTCCACGACTCCCACACCCCCGGCACCGACCTCGGCAGCCTGATCGCCCCGCCGCCTGGTAGCGCTCCTGGCGCGGGCATCGCTTCCTCCTCGGGCGTGGACGCGCCGTCCGCAGGCTCGAGGCTCGGTTCCGGCGCGCTCGGAAGCGTGCTCGCGTGAGGGGCCAGGGAGATAGACTACTTGGTCGAGCACGGGTACCAGGTCTCTGGCGACGGGGGCGGCCTCGTTCCGGGAGGGAGATCGGTCATGTCGAAGTGGCCAGGCGATGTGGCGCAGTTCGAGTCGTTCCTGATTCGGCACGGGCTCGTCCGCACGCGAAGGGAGGAGTCTGGGAGCTTCGACAATAGGGTTGTGGAGTACACGAACGGGAGGCTCTCGGTGCGCGTCGTCTGCGAGAAGAGCGTCTGGTTCGTTGAGGTCTCAGACCCCGAGGGCCAACCCGGTGAGTGGTATGACGCTGCGATCGTGCGTGACCTTGTTGGAGGTCGCGGCCCAGATGTTCTCCCGCTTCAAGATCAGATTGCGATCGTCAGGGACAACTGGAGGGTGATTGCACGGCAGTTTGGTCCAAGTCGCCGAGCCGACTCCCATGTGCGCGTGGATCAACTCCGCAAGCAGCGGGTGAAACGCTTGTTCCCCGGCTTGCGACGTACTGGCCCATTGCTGTGAATGTCGGTCGGCGCGTGCCAATGGGGACGGCTCTCGAAAACTCGAAAGCGCCTCCTCGCCGCTCTCGCAGCAGCGTGCCATCAGAGCTACGTTCACCTCCACGCGTCCACGACTCCTACGCCTCCGGCACCGCCCTCTGCAGCCTGATCGCCCCGCCGCCCGGTTGCGCTCCCGGCGCGGGCATCGGCTCCTCCCCGGGCGTGGACGCGCCGTCCACCGGCTCGAAGCTCGGTTCCGGCGCGCTCGGAAGCATGCTCGCGTGAGGGGCCCGGGGATCTTCGCGCTGCCGACGGCGACGGTCCCCAGGACGGCGGTCGAGTCGATCCCGCCGGCGCCGACGGCGGCCGAGATCGTCTCGGGAGGCCGGTCCGGCGGCAGTCGGCTCGGCGGCGGCGCGCGACTGGCCGGGGTGACGACCGTCGTCTCCGCCGCGTACGCGCCGGCGTGGTCGGCGCAGCTTGTCACGGCCGGCGGCCCGGAGGAGTCGGAGGAGTTCGACGCGGACACGGACGGCGACGCCGATTCCGCCCGGCACGCCGTCCGCTCCGGCGCGGGCGCCGCGGACCTGCGCAGCGACGACGGCACCGGCGGCTCCCCCGCCCGAACTCCCCGCCCGAAGCAGGAGCGGATCGTCGCCTCGCCGGACGCCGTCCCCGGCGCGTCGCGGATCCACGCGAGTTCCCCCGACGAGCGCGCCGCCGCGCAGTCCGCCGTCACCGCCGCGACGACCGACGAACTCCCCGCCGCCCGCCCCCCGAACTCCCAGCCCCCCGGCCGCTCCCCCGCGATCCCCGAGGAGCCGACCGCTCCGATCGACGCCGACGCGATCCGCCCGCCCGCGGCGCCCGGCGACCCCTCGCAGCAGCTCGGCGCGCTCGCCCGCCAGGGCGCACCGTCGCTCTCCCCGCCCGCGGCACCGTCCCTCTCCTCGATCGCGTCCGGCGCAGGCGCGTTCACGCGCCCCGAGAAGCCCTCGCCGCCGAAGTGGCGCCCGCCCAAGGCGTCGCCGAAGAACGGATGGGGCGAGTCCATGTCAGGCCCGCTCGGCACCGCCGCTGGCCCCGGCGGCTTGGGGCCCGGCGGGACCTCCGGATCGACGCGCGGACTCTCCGGCTTCGGCGGACAGACGCCGGGCGGCGGGGGCGGGGGAGAAGGCGGCGGAGCCGGCGGGACCGTCGGGCCGTACGGAAGCAGCGTGCAGAGGGATCGGTGGAGCAAGGCGGACGCCGCCAAGGGCGCCCTCTCCGAGCCGGCGGATCGCTCCGCGAGCGCTGTGAGGCGACGCAAGGAGGCGGAGGCACGCGCGACCGAACTGAAGGAGAAGCGAGCCCGCCTGAAAGCGGCGGGCTACACCGACCAGCAGTTGAGTGATCTCGATGCCGCGATTCGCAAGGCGCATGAGGAAGCGCAGGACGCGCGCGACAAGGAGGCGGCGGCCAACAAGGAGTACAAGGATCTGCACACGGTCTACACGACGCTCTCCGAACGGGCGACGGCAGCGGACGAGGGCGCCACCGCCGGCGAACGCCAACGCCGCAAGCACCGCGAAGAGCGCGAGGCCGCCGAGGACGCCCTCCGCGAGCGTCGCCGCGATCGGCGCGACGCCGGCCGGAGGGGTCACTTCGGCCGCCGCGAGGACTCGCTGATCGAGTCCGACGCCAAGCGCGAGCTCGACCGCCTCGACTACGACATGAAGATCGCCCGGAAGTCGCGGACTCCGGCGGAGTTCAAGAAGTGGCGGCTCGACTACGCGGCGAAGCTCGCCGAGGCGTCGCGGCGCAACGCGGCCGAGTCAGCCGCCGCAGCCGAGGCGGAGGCAAGTGCGCACGCGCGAGTGATGCACGCACTCGACCATCCGCTCCTCGGGCATACGCTGCCCGCCGCCGTCGCCGAACAGATCGCCACCGCCCGCGCCACCGCCGAGAAGGCCGACCGCGCGGCGATTCTCGCCGAGAAGACCGCCCGCATGCTCCGCGGGATCGGCGACCCGAAGAAGAACGCCGCCGCGAAGCGCGCTGCCAAGGAGGCCCGGAAGGCCGCTCGCGACGTCCGCCGCGCCGCGCGGAACCTCCGGCGCGCCCTGGAGTCGGGGAACTCCGCGAAGATCAGGGCGGCGTCGAACGCCCTCGACAAGGCCACGAAGAAGTGCAACGAGAAGACCGCCGCCGCGGACAAGGCGACGCAGGACGCCACGCGCGCCGCCGACGCGAAGGCGGGAGTGACGACTGCGCAGATGCCGCCGGACGCGGCACCGCCGAAGGGTCCGCTCGTGCCCGATCCGGTGTCCTTCCAGATGCCGTGCATCCTCTCCTTCTGCCGCTGCCCCCATCCGCAGCTCCCCTGCCCGCCCGGCACCCGCTGCAAGTGCACGCTGACCCTCCCCGAGGGCAAGGCCAAGGGCCCGAAGGCGACGATCCCCGAGGGGAGCGCGCTCCCGACGACCGCATCCGCGCCGCACCCGCCCGACGACGTCCCCCGCGACGCCGCGACGACCGGCCCCGCGACAACACCCTCCACCGCCGCGCCGCTCAGTCCGTCCTCGCACCCGAGCGGGAGCATGAAGGCGGTCTTCCCGAAGGACGCGCGGACGGACAAGAACGCGATGGATGCCAAGACGCCACCGATGACGGTGGCGAATCCGCGCGACGCGGCATGGCGAAGTGCGCGCAACAGAACCAAGGCTTGGCTCGTGATGATCGAGGAACTCCACGGGCTGAGTCCGGAAGCGCAGACCGCGAAGCTCGACTTGATCAAGTCCGAGTTGAAGAAGGCGCTCGCGGAGCTGGACGCGCAGGCGAAGGAGATGAAGGAACGGTGGGAGCGCGACTTCTCCGTCGACGACGACTACGACCCCGCCAACCGCGGACGACCGGAGTATCAGCGAGCGAAGGATCGGCTCAGCGACGACATGTGGGAGCACGCGGAGCGGCAGAGCAAGCTGCACGATCTCCTGCACACGGCCCACAGCATCGCTGGTGCGCTGTCGGACCCGTCGAAGCCGCGCGTCCTGAACCCGCAGGACCCGACCGTCCGCGACGCGCTGGAGAGGTTCGGGATCGAGACCGCTACGGAGCTTGAGGACCTCGTCCCCGGCGCTCCGAACGACCCCTGGCTCGACCCGGCGTTCCGGGACGTCGCGAGGCGCATGGGGATCGAGTGGGAGCCGACCTTCGGAAACGATCTCGAGGAGTACCGTCGGATCACCAGGTTCGTCTCGCATCAGGCCAAGCTCGAGGGCTGGGCCGCGTGGGAGGAGGAGCGCAGACAGGCTGAGCGTTCGCCCCAGGAGTACTGGACCGGCTGGGTCCTCAACTACGTCCGCGGCTTCATGTTCTGGTCCCACTGGGAGGAGTACTCGCGGCTCGCCGCGAACAGCAGCGATCCGGACACTGTGCTGCTCGCGACCGGCGGCTTCATGCGGACGTTCCTCGGCGCGGTCTTCCTGCCGTTCTGGGCTGTTTTCGGTCCGATCCTGTCGAACCCGCATCTCAGCGAGGACGTGGTCGGACTCGTCGCCAAGGCCTGGAGCGACGCGATCGACAAGTTCGGCAAGGAACACAACCTGAGGCCGGCGCAGATCCAGTTCCTGAAGGACTTCCTGCTGTTCCTGTTCGCGACGATCGGCGTGGGATCCAAGCGGAAGGGCGGCGGGCAGAAGGGGCCAAAAGAGCTTGTCCAGCCAGAGGCTACCACCGAAACGACGACGACCAGACTCGGCACTCCGGTCAAGTCCAAGGGTGTCGACCTGGGTGGCAAGGGGCAGCCGAGCACCACAGAGCGACCGGCGGGCAGCACGACAACGGCGGGATGCGAGCCGTGCCCGGTATGGCGCTCCATCACGGAGGCAGAGGCCAACCGCCGCCACGTTGCGAAGGGGTTGCACAAGCCGTACGTCGGCGCGGCGAAGGAGGGGGTCCTTACCACAGCAGAGGATGGTTGGGTTCATGTGTGGAAGGACGGGAAGGGCAGTCCGCAGTCAGGCTGGTACATGCGAGCGAAGGACATCGCAGGCTTGACACCTGAGGAGATTCAGGCAAAGTGGTCCTTGAAGTACGTGCCGGACAGAGTTGCTGACGTCACCTTGAACCCGGGGGCAACGATTCGAGAGGGGACCGCCGCTGGAATCGACGCCTTTGGCACGACCGGCGGTGGACTTCAGCGGGAGTTTGTGTCCGGCACGCCGAGCACTGTGGGCCCGACACGATCGCTGACCAGCGGAGGAAACTGATGAGATTCGAACTTCTTCCAAGCTCGATCCGAATCCAAGGTACGATTGACGTTCCATTCACTCCGGGACCGATTGATGTCGCAGATGCCGAAGGCATCTTGGTTGTGGTTCTAGATCCAACTGGAGTAGAGCACCTTCCGGAAAACGTGTATGGCGTCGATGTCCGTGGCCGAGTCGTGTGGCGTGTGGAGCCCCGCGAGTTTCCCCACGGTCGCTCCCCGTACGTCGGTGTCCACAAACACGGCAAGGAGGTTACTCTTGTCAACCGTTCCGGCATCGAGGTGCGCATTGATCCCACGACAGGCAAGATACTCGGAACGGAGTTCACTCGCTGAGACGAAGTACCTGTGCCAATGGGACAGATCAATGGCGCCAAGTTTGCCAATGTGCCAATGGGGACGGCTCTTGAGGACTCGAAAACTCCGGCTCGCCTCGCGTCGTCCGCGCTCGGAGCGGCATGCCGTCTGGAACTGCCTTCCCTTCTACACCTCCACGACTCCCGCGCATGCATATCCGGCTGTTGACCGTAGCCCCAAGGGGTTGTGCTAGAAGGGCGCCGGATCGGCTGGCTCGGCGGCGTAGACCTGCGCGTAGGTGCGCGGCGTACCCACGGGGACGGCTCTCGAAAACTCGAAAGCGCCTCCTCGCCGCTCTCGCAGCAGCGTTCCATCAGATCTGCGTTCACCTCCACGCGTCCACGTCTCCCACACCCCCGGCACCGCCCTCGGCAGCCTGATCGCCCCGCCGCCTGGTAGCGCTCCCGAAGCGGGCATCGGCTCCTCGCCGGGCGTGGTCGCGCAGTCCGCCGGATCGAAGCTCGGCTCCGGCGCGCTCGGAAGCGTGCTCGCATGAGGGGCCCGGGGATCTTCGCGCTGCCCGCGGCGACGGTCCCCAGGACGGCCGTGGCGTCGATCCCGCAGACTCCGGAGTCCGTCGCGGTCGTCGCGGGCAGCGGCGGAGCTCGACAGGACGGTGCGAGAAGCAGCGGCGCGCGCCTCGCCGGGATGACGACCGTCGTCTCCGCCGTCTACGCCCCGGCGTGGTCGGCGCAGCTTCTCGCGGCGGGCAGCGCGCCCGAGTCCGAGGAGTTCGACGCGGACACCGACGCTGACGCTGACGCGGCCCAGCACGCTGTCCGCTCCGGCGCGACCGCCGCGGACCTGCGCAGCGACGACGGCACCGGCGGCTCCCCCGCCCGAACTCCCCGCCCGAAGCAGGAGCGGATCGTCGCCTCGCCGGACGCCGTCCCCGGCGCGTCGCGGATCCACGCGAGTTCC
>JAJVHW010000103.1 GCA_022072415.1 Planctomycetota bacterium | reverse complement strand
CGCGCCGCGGAGTTCGCGCCGGGCCGCCGCGTCGCGCCGTCGGCCGCGCCCGCGGCGGTCCGGATCGTGGACGCCGACGATGCGGAGACCGCGCGATGACCCCCGCACGCGGCGAGCGCATGCTCCTCGCGCCGGGGTTCGGGTGGCTGCTCCTCTTCACCGCTGCGCCGGTGGCTCTCGTCGTCGCCATGTCGCTCGCGGCCCGCGGCGCGCCGGTCACGTGGACGCTCGACGGCTCCGCGTGGGCGCGGCTCGCCGACGCGCGACACGCGCAGATCCTCGCCCGGTCGTTCGGGATGGCCGGCGCGGCGACGGCGGCGTGCCTGCTGCTCGGGCTCCCGCTCGCGTGGTTCACGGCGCGGCGCCCCGAGCCCTGGCGTTCGCGGCTCCATCTGCTCGTGATGCTCCCCCTCTGGGCGAACACTCTCGCGCTCCTCTGCGCGTGGAAGGTGATCCTCGGCCGCGGCGGGCCCCTCGACCGCGCGGCGGGCGCGCTGGGGGCGCTCCCCGAGGACGGCACGCTCGGTCTCCTCTACACGCCCGGCGCGGTGCTCGTCGGACTCGTCTACGCGTACCTCCCGCTGATGGTCCACGGGCTCTACCAGTCGATGGAACGGTTCGACGGGCGCCTCCTCGAGGCCGCGGAGGACCTCGGCGCGACGCGCGTCGCCGCGCTCCGCCGCGTGATGCTGCCCGCGGTGCGGCCGGGGATCGTGGCCGGGTGCGTGCTCGTGTTCGTGCCGTCGCTCTCCACGTTCGTGGTGCCGGACATCCTCGGCGGCGCGCGCACGACCTACGTCGGCAACGCGGCGCGCGACGCGTTCCTCCAGTCCCCGCAGGACGCGCCGCTCGGCTGCGCGCTCGCGGTGGCGCTCCTCGCCGTGACGGGCGCAGCGGCATGGGCGTGGTTCCGTTCCGGCGCGCGGGACGCCGCCGCCGCATGAGCGCCGCCGCGGTCCGCGACGGACGCACGCCGGCCGACCGCGCGGCGGGCCCGCTCGGCGCGGCGGCGGCATGGACCGCGCTCGCGTTCCTGCTCGTCCCCATGGCGGTCGTCGTGGCCTACAGCTTCAGCGCCTCGCGCTCCGCGGGGACGTGGGGCGGGTTCAGCGTGAGGTGGTGGGCCGAGATGTCGCGGGACCCGGAGATCCGGCGCGCGGCGGCGAACAGCCTGGTCGTCGCGGGATCGACCGCCGTCCTCGCCGCATTCCTCGGGACGACGCTCGCGCTCGGGCTCCACCGCCGCGCGCGGCGGCGCGGCACTGCGCTCGCCGACTCCGCCGTGCTCGCGCCGATCCTCCTCCCCGACGTGGTGCAGGGCGTCGCGCTGCTCCTCGCGTTCGTGCTCGCGTTCGACGCCGTCGGCCGCGTGACCGGGAGCGCGCCGGCCCTCGGGCGGTGGACGATCGTCTGCGCACACGCCACGTTCGCGTCGTCCTACGTGTGCCTCCTCGTCCGCGCGCGGCTCGCGACGATCCCCCGGAGCCTCGAGGAGGCCGCGCTGGACCTCGGCGCGACGCCGCTCCGCGTGTTCCTCCGCGTCCAGCTCCCGCTCCTCCTTCCCGCGGTCGCCGGCGGCGCGCTGCTCGCGTTCACGCTCTCGCTCGACGAGTACGTGCTCTCGTTCTTCACGGCCGGCGCGGGATCGGACACCCTTCCCATGTGGTTCGCGTCCGCGGCGCGGAAGGGCGTCACCCCCGAGGTGAACGCCGTCTCCGCCGCGATGGTGCTCGCCTCGGGCGCGCTCGCCGCAGCCGCCATGTTCCTCCAGAGGAGACGTTCATGAACCCCCGCGCCCTTCGCGCCCTCGTGTCCTCGGCCGCGCTCGCCGCTCTCGCCGCGTGCGGCGGAGGCGGAGGCGGCGGGAAGCTCCACGTCTTCGTCTGGGCCGACTACCTGAGCGACGGGCTCAAGGCGGACTTCACGAAGGAGACGGGGATCGAGATCGTCGAGGCGAACTTCGCCAGCAACGAGGAGCTCCTCGCAAAGCTCCAGATCTCGAACGCGGGGTACGACCTCGTGTGCCCGAGCGACTACATGGTCGCGAAGCTCGCCGCGCAGGGGCTCCTCCTGCCCCTCGACCACGCGAAGCTGCCGAACCTGACGCACGTGGCCGCGGAGTTCCGCGACGGCGCGTGGGACCCGGGGATGAAGCACAGCGTCCCCTTCCAGTGGGGCGTCACGGGGATCGGGTGGCTGCGTTCGAAGCGCGCCGCGGCGCCGGAGTCGTGGGCCGACGTGTTCGACCCCGCGAGGTGCGGGGCCGACCGCGGGGCGATCGGCCTCCTCGACGACTCGCGCGAGGTGATCGGCGGCGCGCTGCTCTCCTTCGGCTTCTCGCCGAACTCGAGGGACCGGGGCGAACTCGCGAAGGCGCGCGAGCGCCTCCTCGCGCTGAAGCCGCTGGTCGCGGCGTTCGACAGCGAGGACTTCGGCGCGGCGCTCGCGCGCGGGCAGACGCGGATCGCGCAGGGATGGACCGGCACGTTCGCCAACGCGGCGGCGGAGAGCGCCGACGTGGCGTTCGTCGTTCCGAAGGAAGGCGCCTTCCGCTACGCGGACACGTGGGCGATCCCGAAGGGCGCGCCGAACCGCGCGGCGGCGGAGCGCTTCATCGACTACGTGCTCCGGCCCGAGGTGGCCGCGGCGCTCGTGAACGAGCGGCTCTACGCGAGCTGCAACGCGGCGGCGAGGCCGCTCGTGGAGCCGGGGATCCTCGCCGGCACGACGTACTCCGACGGACGCAGGGCGGACGGCAAGGGCCCGCCGCTCCATCACGTCGAGAACCTGCCCGACGACGTGCTCGCGGTCTACGACGAGATCTGGAAGGCGCTGAAGAGCGAGTAGCCCCGCCGGATCAGCGGCGGCGGCGGCGGCGGCTCGAGCGAGGGCTCGGGTCGTCCAGGGCGCCCTGCGAGACGACCTCGATCTCGACGGTGCGGGTGGACGTCGGGACGTCTCCCTGTCCGAGGTCGTCGTCGGCGGGCGGCGCGTCCGTCTCGGCGACGGGCTCGGCCGCGGGGGCGCGCAGCACTTCGACCTCGGAGCGGAGCGCCTCGACGTCGGAGAGGAGCCGGTCCCATTCCGCGCCGGCGTCGGCGCCCTCGTGGGCCTCGGGGTCGGCCGCTGTTCCCGGCGCGTCCAGTCCCACGGTGGGATCGAGCGTCTCGCCCGACGGCGCGGCGACCGCCGCCGGACTGACGTCGTCCGTCGCGCACGAGGAGTCGTCGCCGCGCGGTTCGGAGTCCGATCCGTCCGCGGCGATGTCCATTCCGGCGCCGCCCTCGAACGAGGCCAGCCCGTCGAGGAGTTCCTGCGACTTCGACCGCACGAACTCGGCGACCCACGAGCGCATGCGCACCGAGTGCTCGGCCTGCGCCGCGATCTCGGCGGAGCGCGCGGCCACCTCCTGCTGGAGAAGGCCGATCTCGTGGACGAGGCGCTCCTCGGTCTCCGACGCCCGCTGGCGCTCGCGCTGGAGCTCGGCCTCGCCGCGGCCCTCGGCCGCGCGGACCTGCGACTGCCAGCTCGCCTCGACGGCCTGGATGCGCCTCGCGGCGCCGTCGCGCTCCTCGGAGAGCGTGCGGGCGAGGGACGCCTTCTCGTTCTCGAGTGCCGACGCGAGGGCGCGGGCCTCGTCGAGCCCGCGGCGGGCGTCGCTGGCGTCGTTCTGCGCCTGCGCGGCGCGCTGCTCGGCGTCGGCCGCGCGGCGGCGCTCGTCGTCGGCGGCGGACTGGGCGGAGGCGAGCTTCTCGGCCGCGTCGCGCATCGACGCGAGGGCCTGCTCCTCGGACTTCATCGCCTCCTCGGCGAGGCCCCGCTGCTCGGCGAGCTCCGCGCGTGCCGCGTTCGCGCCCTCCTCCGCGCGGCGGAGGTCGGCGCGGAGCGACGCGGCGAGCCTCTCGTGCTCCTTCTTCGACGATTCGGCCTGCTGGCGCAGCGTGCCGAGCTCTCCGCGCGCCTGCTCGGCGGCGCGGCGCGACTCGGACACCTCGGCGCGGACCTTCTCGAGCGTGCCGCGGAGCGTCTCCACCTCGCCGCGTGCGCCGCCGAGGGCCCGGTCCTTGTCGGCGAGATCGGCGCGCGCGCGCTCGTTCTCCTCGCGGAGGGTCCGGACGCTGCCCTCGAGGTCGGCCACGCGGATCTGCGCGCTGCCGAGCGCGGACCGCGCCTTCTCCGCCTCGGAGAGAGCGGCTTCCAGCTTCGCGATCGCGCCCTTCGCGCTCTCGGTCTCCCGGCGCGTGCGGTCGCTCGACTCGGCCGTGGTCTTCTCGAGCTCCGAGATCTTCTGCTTCAGCGTCTCGGCCTCTTCCTGCGCCGCGCGGGCGACGGCCTTGTGCGCGGCGGTCGTCGTCTCGAGCTGCTCCACCTGCTTCAGGAGCCGCTTGACGTCGTCTTCGGTGCGCCGCGACTGCGACATCGCGTTCCGGAGCTGCTTCAGCTCGTCGAGCGCCTTGTCGCGGGACTGCTCGGCCGCCTCGATGCGCTGCTTCCACGAGTCCTGGAGCGTGCGGACGTCGTTCTCGAGTCGCTGACGGAGCGCCGCGTTCTCGGCCGTCGCGGAGTCGCGGGCCGCCTTCGCGGCCTCGGCGTCCCGGAGCGCGGACTCGCGCTCCGCGCGGAGCGTCGCGGCGGCGGTCTCTGCGTCCTTCAGGGCCTGGGCGGCGGCCTCCCCGCCGGACGCGGTCGCGGCCGACGTGAGCTGCAGCTTCAGGCGGTCGCGCTCCGCGCTCGCCTCCTGGAACTCGGTGCGGAGGCGGCGGAGCCAGGGCTCGAGTTTCCGGAGCTTCTCCTCCATCTCGGCGACGCGCTTCGAGTACGTCTCGCGCTCCGATGCGACGAGCGCCTCGGCCTCGAGGGCGCGGCGCTCGAGGCGCACGAGCTCCCCGGCGAGGTCCATCGACTGCTGGGTGGTGGGACCGCCCTGCTGGGCCATGGAGCCGCGGATCCGGTCGGAGATCCGCCGGACCACGCTCTCCCACTCGCGGGTCTCGCCGCCCATGTCCTTGCGCTCGCTCGCGGTCTCGCTCACGGATCACCTCGCGCGCGGTGTCCCGCGCGTCTCCTCGATCGGGAGAGGCTTCGTCCTCTCGTCTTGACCGTATCGGAACGAGAGACGCCCGAGATGAAGCCGGGTCAGAGCAGGATCGGGACCGGAGCTCCGAGCCTGACCGACGGACCGCGCATCACGGCCCGCCGCGCGACCAGCTCGACGCCGGCGGCGGCGGCGGCGCGGAGGGCGTCGCCGTACGCGGGGTCGATCGCGTCGGCGGGCCCCATCGCGGCGCCGTCCGGGCGGTTCACGAGGAAAAAGATCACGGCGCGGTCGCCGGCGCGGCGTAGGCGGACGAGCTCGCCGAGGTGCTTCCTCCCGCGCTCGGTCACGGCGTCGGGGAAGCGGACGACGCCCGACGTCGCCGAGCCGTCGAGGAGCGTCGTGTTCTTCACCTCCACCCACGCACGGGGTCCCGCGCCGCCTTCGAGCAGGAGGTCGATGCGCGAACCCGGCCCGCAGACCACCTCGGGCCTCGCGGTCGCGTAGCCGCCGAGCTCCGGAGCGAGCCCCTCCACGATCCCCTCGCGTACGATCCGGTTCGGGAGCATCGTGTTCACGCCGACCCACGCCCGCCCCGCGCGGACGCGCTCCAGCGTCCAGCGGAGCTTCCGCGACGGGTCCCCCGAGTCGGAGACGAGCACCGGCATCCCGGGTTCCGAGAGCCCCGCCATGGAGCCGGAGTTCGGGACATGGACGGTGAGGAGCGCGCCGCCGACCTCCACGTCCGCGAGGAAGCGCTTGTAGCGCCGGACGAGCGTGCCCTCCGCGACCGGACCGGCGATCCTCACGTCAGCGGCTCGTGAGCAGGCGGCCGAGGGCGGCTCCGAGCTGCGCCGACGTGAACGGCTTGTCGAGCATCTCGACGGCAGGAAGCCGCGCGATCTGCGCCGACGTGCGGTCGCGGAGCGCGCCGCGCGGGAGCGTGCACATGACCACGGCCGGGAGCTCGCGAAGGTCCGTGACCAGCCGCGCCGCGCGCACCAGGTCGAGCCCGCTCCGCTCCGGCATCACGAGGTCGGTGACCATGGCGTCGAACGGCCCCGACGCGAGCTCGTGCATCGCCTCGTCGAACTGCATGGCCGACGCGGTCCGGGCGCCCGCCTCCTCGAGCATCGCGACGATCATGCCGAGCACCTCGGCGTTGTCGTCCACGACGAGGATCCGCGGCGCGCACCCCTCCGGCCACGAGTCCCCCGCGCGGCTCCGCGCCATCGGCGGGTCGTCCATCCGCCGACGGTCGAACCGCGGCACCGCCGGAGCGGGGCGCGGGATCTCGTACACGTCGGTGCGCGAGTCGTAGGGGGAGGGCCGGTCGGAGGACATGGGGACGGGGCGGCGCGGCGGCGCACCCCGTCGCCTCATCGGGATCGCCCGCGTCCCGTCTTGAACCCGGCGTCACAGCCGCTCGTAGCGCGGCCCGTCGCCGCCCTCGGGCGGGACCCAGGTGATGACCTGGTACGGATCCGCGATGTCGCAGGTCTTGCAGTGCACGCAGTTCGAGAAGTCCACCTGCAGGCGCTTCCCGTGCGGCGACGCTGAGTCCTCCACGATGTTGTAGACCTGCGCCGGGCAGAACCGCGTGCAGGGGTTCCCGAACTCGGCGGCGCAGCGGGTCACGCAGAGGTTCGTGTCGGCCACGTGGAGATGGCTCGGCTGGTCCTCCCCGTGCTTGGTGCCCGAGTGGTAGACGTCGGTCAGCTTGTCGAACGTGAGCGCGCCGTCGTACGCGTCCCGCGGCGGCGGACCCTTCGCGGCGGCGGCAGGATCGAGCTTCCGCATCGACTCGTGCGGCGCGCGGCCGGGCCCCGCGCCCATGAATCCCATGCCGTTCGTGGCGAAGATCGCCGCGGCGTTCAGCATGCCGAGGAACCCGCCCTTCCGGAACCCCGCGTGGAAGTTCCGCGAGAAGTGGAGTTCCTCGCGCACGAACGACGCCTGGATGCGCGTCCAGTACGAGGAGAGCGGGAGCTCCAGCGGGTCGGGCTCCTCGTGGCCGTGCGCGTCGTGGGCGTCGTGCGCGCCGTGCGCATCGTGGCCATGCCCGTGAGCGTCGTGACCATGCCCGTGGTCATGCCCGTGCGCCTCGCCCCAGAGGTGCTCGAACGCCGTCTCGGCCGCGCACATCCCGGTCTTCATCGCCGTGTGGATGCCCTTCAGGCGCATCGGGTTCAGGAACGACGCGGAGTCGCCGACGATCATGAACCCGTCGCCGTACGGCCGCGGCACGGTGTTCCATCCGCCGACGGGCACGGCCTTCGCGCCGTACTCGACCATCTTCCCGCCCGCGAGGAGCTCGCGCACGGCCGGGTGCGTCTTCATCCGCTGGAAGAGCGCGTGCGGCTCGAGGTTCGGATCCTCGTAGTCGAGTCCGACCACGAGGCCGATGTCCACGAGCCCGCCGGCCATCGTGTAGACGAACCCGCCGCCGTAGGTCTTCCCGTCGAGCGGCCAGCCCATCGTGTGGATGACGCGCCCCGGCTCCACGGCGCCGGGCGGAAGCTGCCAGATCTCCTTGATCCCGATCGAGTAGGCCTGCGCGTGGGAGCCCTGGAGCTTCGCCTTCGCGATGAGCTCCTTCGCGAGGGACCCGCGCACGCCCTCGCCGAACACCGTGACCTTCGCGCGGATGTCGATCCCGGGCTCGAAGTTGCCGCGGCGGTTCCCGTGGCGGTCGATCCCCTTGTCGCCGGTGCGGACGCCCGCCACGCGGTCGCCGTCCCAGAGGATCGCGGCGCCCGCGGTGCCGGGGAACAGGTTGATCTCCGGCTTCTTCTCGCAGAGGCCCCACATCCAGCGCACGACGCGGCCGAGCGACACCACGTGGCAGCCGTGGTTCCGGAGCGGCGGCGGCACGAAGGGGAGCCGCGTCCGGCCGTGCTCGTCGAGGCTCCAGACCTCGTCGGCGACGACGTCGGACTCGATCGGGCAGCCGAGGGCGCGGTAGTCGGGGAGGAGCTCCGCGAGCGCCTTCGGATCGAGCACGGCGCCCGAGCACGAGTGGAACCCCGGCTCCGCCGCCTTCTCGATCACCGCGATCGACACGTCGCCGACCGGCTTCCCGGCGCGCCTGCGCTCCTCGAGGAGCTGCGTCAGCCGGAGCGCCCCGGCGAGCGAGCCCGGCCCCCCGCCCACGAAGAGGACGTCCACCTCGAGCACGTCGCGTTCGGTCGATTCCATCCCCGGAGGCTATCGCGGAAGCGGACCGTGGACATAGCATGCGCGGATGAAGCTCGACCGGACCTCCCGCCGCGTCCTCGGATCGCTCGTCGAGAAGCGCCTGACGACGCCCGACCAGTACCCGCTCACGCTGAACGCCCTCGTGCTCGCGTGCAACCAGTCGAACAACCGCGACCCTGTGGTGAAGTTCGAGGACTTCGAGGTGGACGGCTGCCTCCGCCAGCTCATGATCGAGGGGCTCGTCACGCGCATGGAGCGCGACGGCGGGCGGACCGACCGGTGGAAGGAGCGCCTCACGGAGTCGCTGCACCTCGCCGACGCCGACATGGCGGTGCTCGCCGAACTCCTCCTGCGCGGCCCGCAGACGGAGCAGGAGCTCTCGAAGCGCGCGGCGCGCATGGCGCCCGTCGGCTCGCCCGAAGAGGTCGCGGCGCGCCTCGCGCGGTTCGCCGAGCCGGCGGCGGGCCGGCTGGTCGAGCACCTCCCCCGCCGGTCCGGCGAGCGGATCGCGCGCTGGCGGCACCTCCTCGGCGGCGCGGACGAGCCGCTGCCCGTGCCGTCGGAGGACACGACCGCCGCCCTCACGCAGAGCGGCGAGCGCCGGATCCGCGACATCGCGGAGGCCGTCGCCGGCGAGGCGCGGAGCCCCTCGGAGGCGACGACGAGGATCATGGGCGCGTCGGCCGAGGCGGCGCTCTTGCGCGCGCAGATCGACCGCATGCAGGGCGAGCTCGACGCCCTCCGCGCGCGGGTCGCGCGGCTCGAGGGCGGTCCGTCGTAGGACGTCGGACGTAGGACATCGGACGCCGAGGAAGACGCGAAACTCAGACGTGACGGATGACGTCCGACGCCGCGAAGCGCACCTTCGCGAGCGACGCATAGCCGTCGTCCGCCGCGCGGTAGCCGGCCGGGCACGCGACGACCGTGCGGAAGCCCTGCGCGGGGAGTCCGAGGATCTCGTCGTACTTCGCCGGATCGAGGCCCTCCATGGGGCACGCGTCGATCCCGAGCACCGCGCACGTCTCCATGAACTGCCCGAGCGCGATGTAGCACTGGCGCGCGGCCCACTCGTGGATCCACTCGTGGCGCGGGCCCTTCACCACGTCGCCGATCATCATCTTCCGGTACCCGGCGATCGCCTCGGCCGGGACGCGGCGCACCTCGACGGTGCGGGTGACGAGGCGGTCCACGTCGGCCTCGGTCATGTCGGCGCGCGCGGCGAACACGACGTGGTGCGAGCAGTCCGTCACCTGCGCCTGGTTCCACGACACGGCCCGGAGCCGCTCGCGGACGGCGGGATCGGTCACGATGACGAACCGCCACGGCTGGAGTCCGTAGGACGACGGCGTGAGGACGAGCGACTCCTCGAGCGCCTTCCACGTGTCGGCGGGGATCTTCCGCGTCGCGTCGAACTTCTTCGTCGCGTAGCGCCAGCGGAGGGACTCGAGCAGTTGCGCGGGGGTCATGGTATGCATGGCGCGAGGTTCTACCCTCCCGCGGGCTTCGGCGGGGAGTCCTTCGCAACGCACACGTTCGCGCCCGCGTGGTGGCCGCGGAAGAGCAGCCGGTCCACGGGCCACCCGCCGACGAGGTGCTCGTCCACGATCGCGGCCGCATCCGCGGGCTGCACGCCCGCGTACCACACGTTGTCCGGGTAGACGGCCACGACCGGCCCGTGTCCGCACTGCCCGAGGCAGCCGGACCGGTTCACGCGCACGGCGACCGGACCCAGCTTCGCCTTCGCGTAGTCCTTCAGCGCGGCGTGGACGTTCTCGGACCCCTGCGCGGGGCAGGTGCCGCCGGTCGTGCACACGAACACGTGCATCTCGAACGGGCCCTCGCCCGGCTCGAGGAGGGGCTTCCCGTCTCCGGATCCGCTCATCCGTGCTTCTCCTCGCGCCCGAGGATCTCCCGGGCGATCACGATCCGCTGGATCAGGCTGGTGCCCTCGTACACGCGGAGGGCCTGCGCGTCGCGGAGGTGGCGCTCGACGTCCGTCTCGTTCGAGCATCCGCGGGATCCGAGGAGCAGCACCGACTCCGACGCCCAGCGGCACGCCGCCTCGGTGGCGAAGAGCTTCGCCTGCGAGACCTCGCGCGTCCGGGGCTCGCCGCGCACGGCCATCCGCGCCGCGCGCCACGTGAGCAGCCGCGCCGCATCGGTGTCGCACGAGAGGTCCGCCACGCGCTCCTGAACCATCTGGAAGTCGGCGATGCGCTTTCCGAACTGCCGCCGCGTCCGCGCGAACGACGTCACCGCGTCGAGGCACGCCTGGAGCGTCCCCACCGCGCCCGCGGCGACGCCGAGGCGCCCGTGGTCGAGACCGCCCATCGCGACCGCGAAGCCCTTGCCGACCTCGCCGACCACGTCGGACTCGCGCACCTGCACTCCGTCGAACGTGAGCACCGCGTGCTCCGACGCGCGGTGGCCGAGTTCCACGTGCGGGATGCGCTCGCGGCGGAGCCCCGGCGCGTCGCCGCGGACGAGGAACGCCGTCACGCCCTTGTGCCGGAGCGCCGGGTCCACCGTCGCCATCACGAGGAAGAGCCCCGCGGAGAGCCCGTTCGTGATCCACACCTTCTCGCCGTGGATGCGCCATCCGCCCGCCTCGCGCACGGCCCGCGTGGAGATGGCCCCGGCGTCGCTCCCCGCCTCGCGCTCGGTCAGCGCATACGCGCCGAACACCTCGCCCGACGCGAGCCGCGGCAGCCACTCGCGCTTCTGCTCGCCGCTCGCAGCGCCCGCGAGACACTGCGACACGAGACTGCAGTGGACGGTCAGGAACCCGCGCACGCTCTGGTCCGCGCGGCCGAGTTCCTCGAACGCGAGCGTCGTCTGCATCGCGTCCCAGCCGAGCCCGCCATGCTCCGTCGGAAGCCCCATCCCGAGCAGTCCGTGTCGCGCGAGTTCGCGCACGGCGTCGGCGGGGAAGCGCCGTTCCTCGTCCGCCGCCCGCGCGACCGGCCGCAGCACGTCCTCCGCCAGCCGCCGCGCGAGATCGCGCGCCTCGACTTCCGCGGGAGAGAGATCGAACCCGTTCACGGCGTCACCGCCCCGTCCACCGCGGCGGGCGCTTCGCCTTCCATGCCTCGTAGAACTCGCGGTGGTCGCCGCCCATCAGGAGGAGGGCCTGGCCCATCATCTCGGCCTCGAGGGCGGCGGCGAGGTCCATGTCGAGCTCGCGCTGCACCATGCGCTTCGTCATCTGCACGGCGGTCGCGGGGCCGTCGGCGATGCGGCGGGCGACTTGCGCGGCCGTGTCGGCGAGCTCGGCGTCGGGGACAACCTTGGAGACGAAGCCGATGCGGTGGCACTCCGCGGCGTCGATCGTGTCGCCGAGGAGCAGGAGTTCCGTCGCCTTCCCTGCGCCGACGATACGCGGAAGGAGGTACGCCGCGCCCATGTCGGCGCCGGTGAGCCCGACCTTCGTGAAGAGGAACGCCACCCGCGCGGACGTTCCGGCGATGCGGAGGTCCGACGCCGCCGCGATCACCGCGCCCGCGCCGGCCGTCATCCCCGGAAGCTCCGCCAGCACCGGCTGCGGCATCTCGCGGAGGTTCCGCACCACGTCGCACGTGATGCGCGCGAACTCGAGGTGGTCCTTCGCGTCGCGGGGGAGGAGGTCGCCGATGATCCCGTGCACGTCGCCGCCCGCGCAGAACGCCGCCCCCGCGCCGCGGAGGTGGACGACCCGCACCCGCTCGTCCCTCGCCCACGCCCGCGTGAGCCGCTCGAACTCGCGGTACATGTCGTACGTGAGCGCGTTCATCTTGCCGGGACGGTTGAACGTCACCGTCGCGACGCCGTCGGCGTGCGCGACGAGCAGTTCGGGCAGCGCCGTCGTCTCCGGCGCCGCAGGGACCTCGGGACGGAAGGGGGCGGACATGCGCGGAGTGTCCCGCGCGGCGGCGGGGCGCAACTCGGAAATACCCATCGGCCCTGATCATTCATGATGACCACTCAGGAGACGCTCAAGAACTCGTCGTGAGCGTACTCACTTACCATTCGACCGGGCACCGGCGAACCGTCCGAGATTCGCCATTCCACGTCACGCACGTCTCTCCCACCTGACGAGGAACCTCACTCCCCCATCCTGACCAGTCCGCCGTCCCCGAAGCGCGGATTCGGTCGCCCGTTCGGCAACAGCACCGCCACCATCCCGATTCGACTTCCCGGGCGCTCTGTTGTTCCAGCGAGCACGATCCGACCGGTCCGCGCGAGCGAAGCCGAATACCACGTCTCAAGGTAGTCCGACGCCGGAGGTCGATCTGGAAACCAAACGAAACCACCGATCCCGAATCTAGAGTCCATTGCTCCGTTCGCCAACAATCGCACCGCGGCCGCAGCCCCTCCGATGTAACCGACGACAATCACACGCGACTTCTTGTCGATGACTACGGAGGACGCATCGCCGGACCGCGATCCATCGACGACAACGATCCCGCTGTCTCCGAAATCGAATCTCGGTTGTCCGACTCGGCTCAGACCCGCCGCAACCCACGACTGGCCGTGATCTCTGCTGTACGTCGTCACGGTCGGTTCGCCACGCGCCGACAGGGCCATGTCGAAGATCGGTCCGTCGCCCGGCGTACTAAGAACGGCAAGTCCGCCCACACCCCACGAAAGATCCAGATTTCCCGTGTCTGTCAGTCGCACCACCGCAAGGTCGTTGCTTGCACCGATTGACGATGCAACGAGCACGCGATCGGATCTGTCGATCTCGATCGCGAGCCCGGACTCTACGCCCCCAAGGTCGATGGCGACATCACCAAAATCCTCATCGAACTCCCCGCTTTCCCGAAAACGGCGTACGAGCACGTCAACGTCTCCGGATGCGATCGAGCCCCCTGTGACGAGAATTCTCCGCTGGGAGTCCACCGCGAAGTCCGCAACGCTCAGGGGCATCGCCGCGTCGACTCTTCCATGGTCTCCGAAATCGTCATCCAGCAGTCCGCTGCGTGTCAGTCTCACTATCGAGAAGTGGCGACCCGATTCATGTCGAACGAACACTACTGGTCGCTGTCGCCCGTCCAGCGCGATCCTCGCGTCCACGATCTGCTCCCCGATGTTCAGGACAGAGCGCGAGCCGCTTCCGAAGGACTGGTCGGGTTGCCCTCGGGTACTGAACCGGTGCACCTCGATGCTGGTCCCATATCCCGGACGGGCATGAGCCACGACGATGACCTTCCCGTCCTTCTGCACTGCAACACCCCGGGCGTCGCAGACGGACCCGGAGGCCCACGCATCAAGAGCGGTTGGTGCGCCTGTGGGTGCAAGTGCCGCCACCAGCAAGGCCACGAGTAGCCGGAAAGGTCGATGAGGCCGAGTCTGCATGAGCAAGGAGGGTATCATGACTTAGGTCGAGTCAACCGCCCGCGGGCGGCGATTGATCCTTGCGCCAATCTTGAGGGCCCCATGCAGAGTATCCACTTGCTCGGCGTCCTCGCCGCGGCGCCGCGGTCGTCACGGGACCGTGTGATGCGCGTGCTTGCGACGCTGAAGCGGCTCGAACGGGCAGGGGTCCGCGTCGAGCCGCTCCGCTTCCTGTCGCCGCGACAGGGGCGTCCCATGCGCGCCGCGCCACGCCGCGCACCCGTCGCGTCACGGCCTGCTTGCATCACCCCCCGTTGACGGCGACGGCCTGGCCGTTCACGCCGCGGGCCGCGTCGGTGCAGAGCCAGGCGACGGCGGCTGCGACCTCGTCGGGGGCGATCAGGCGGCGCTGGGGGCTCGCGGACTCGATCATGCGGCGGACCTCCTCGCGGGTCTTGCCGGTGGTGGCGGCCATGCGCTCGATGCTCGTGGCGGTGAGTTCGGTGTCCACGTAGCCGGGGCAGACGCAGTTCACGGTGACGCCGCGCGTGGCGACCTCGAGCGCGAGGGCGCGGGTCATGCCGAGGAGCGCGTGCTTCGAGGCGACGTAGTGCGCGGTGCGCGGATAGCCCTGGAGCGACGCGGTGCTGCCCACGCTGACCACGCGGCCCCAGCCGGCGGCGACCATCGCGGGGAGGCACTCGCGCGTCACGAGGAAGGGCCCGGTCACGTTCACCGCGAAGGTCTGCGCCCACTGCTCCGCGGTGAGGTCGGCGAAGGGGACCGCGGTGGCGACGCCCGCGTTGTTGACGACCACCCGCGGAGCGCCGAGCAGCGACGCCGCCCGCGCGACGCCGGCGCGGACGGACGCCTCGTCGGCCACGTCCATGCGCACCGCCTCCGCGGAACCGCCGGCCGCGCGGATCTCGGCGACGACGGCCTCGAGGCGGTCCACGTCGCGCGCGGCGGCGGCGATGCGGAAGCCGTCGCCGGCGAGGCGGAGCGCCACCGCCCGGCCGATGCCGCGGCTCGCGCCCGTGACGAGCGCCGTGCACGGTCCGTTTCGCCCGGCGGCGGCATCGGCCATCCGCTAACCTCCTCGGCCCGGCGGGGGCCCCCGCCGGATGTCCGGATGCTCCCCGCTCCTCCCCCGCCGCGCAAGCGAGCGAGGCGCGGGCGCCCGGGTTCCACGGAGGTGCGCCCTTGCCGCTGGTCGAAGTCACCCGAGACGGCCCGCTCGCCGTCCTCACGCTGTCGAACGCACCCGCCAACGCGTACAGCTACGACATGTTCCGCGAACTCGACGCCGCGATCCTCGACGCGCGGATGGACGACGGCGTCCACGCGATCCTCCTGACCGGCGCCGGCGACCGGTTCTTCTGCGCGGGCGCCGACATCGAGATGCTCTCGAAGGTCACTCCGCGCTGGAAGTACTGGTTCTGCCTGCACGCGAACGAGACGCTGCTCCGCCTCGAGCAGACGCCGAAGCTCGTGGTCGCCGCGCTGAACGGTCACTGCGTGGGCGGCGGATTCGAGATCGCGATGGCGGCCGACCTGCGCGTGGCGTGGCGCCGGACGGCGGCGGCCGCGAAGCAGATCCTCGTGGGGCTCCCGGAAGTCGCGCTGGGCGTCCTCCCCGGCACGGGCGGCACGCAGCGGATGACGCGGCTCGTCGGGAAGGCGAAGGCGCTCGAGCTGATGACGTCGGGCGAGAACCTGCCGCTCGACCGCGCCCTCGGAGCCGGGCTCGTCACGCGCGCGATCGACGCGGCCGACGAGGCGTCGTTCCGCGCCGCGGCGGCGGAGTTCGCGAAGTCGTTCTGCCCGCCGCACCGCGCGTCGATGGCCGTCGGCCACATCAAGCGCGCCGTCCAGACGGGAGCGGAGGTCGGCCTCGAGCAGGGTCTCGCCCTCGAGCGCGAACTCCAGCAGCGGCTCTTCCAGAGCGAGGACGCGCGCGAGGGCTTCGCCGCGTTCAACGAGAAGCGGCCTCCGTCGTGGAAGGGCGCCTGATGCGCCACGTCGACTACCGATGCGACCACCGCGTCGCGCACGTCACCCTCCGCCGCCCGCCGGTCAACGTGCTCGACCGCGCGACGATCGCGGAGCTCGAACAGGCGCTCGCGCTGGCCGAGGCCGACGGCGCGTCGGTGCTCGTCCTGCAGTCCTCCGACCCGAGGACGTTCTCGGCCGGCGTCGCGGTGCAGGACCACTCGGCCGACGTCGTCGCGGAGACGATGCAGGCGTTCCACCGCCTCTTCCGGAGGCTCTACCGCGCGCCCTTCGTGTCGATCGCGAAGGTGCGCGGACGCTGCCTCGGCGGCGGGTGCGAGCTCGCGCTGTTCTGCGATCTCGTGATCGCGTCGGACACGGCCGAGTTCGCGCTGCCGGAGATCGCGCTCGCGTGCTTCCCGCCCGTCGCCGTGTCGGCGTTCCCGTACCGCTTCGGGCGCGCGGCGATGGAGCTCATCGTCACCGGCGACGCGGTGCCCGCGATCGTGGCGCTCCGCGCCGGCCTCGTCAGCCGCTACGTGCCGCGCGACGAGATCGACGAGCACGTGGAGTCGCTCGCGGCCGGGCTCGCCGCGAAGAGCGCGCCCGCGCTCCGGCTCACCGTGCAGACGACGCGCCGCCTCTGGTCGCCGGGGTTCGAGAAGGCGCTCGACGACGCGGAGCGCACGTACCTCGAGCAGCTTCCGGCGCTCGCCGACTACGGCGAGGGCATGCGCGCGTTCCTCGAGAAGAGGCCGCCGCGGTTCGAGCAGGACACCGTCGACGAACGGGGGGACATGCGATGACGGGACGCACGATGCGCGCCGCGGTGGTCCGCGAGCACGGCGGGATCGACAAGGTCGAACTCGCCGACGTGCCGGTGCCCGAGCCGCGCGCCGACCAGGCTCTCGTCCGCGTGAAGGCCGCGGGGCTGAACCACCTGGACCTCTGGGTGCGCCGCGGCGTCCCGGGGCATCCGTTCCCGCTGCCGATGATCCTCGGCTGCGACTTCTCCGGCGTGGTCGAGTCCGTCGGGTCCGCGGTGCGGAACGCGAAGCCCGGCGACGAGGTCTGCGTCGCCCCCGGCTTCTCGTGCGGGACGTGCGCGTCGTGCCTCTCGGGCGCGGACAACCTCTGCCGCCACTACGGGATCTACGGCGAGACGCGCGACGGCGGGTGCGCGGAATTCGCGGCCGTGGACGCGGCCAACCTGCTGCCGAAGCCCCCGGAGATGAGCTTCACCGACGCGGCGTCGTGGCCGCTCGCGTTCCTCACGTCGTGGCACATGCTCGTCGCGCGGGCGGCGCTCCGCCCCGGCGAGTGGGTGCTCGTCCACGCCGCGGGGAGCGGCGTCGGCTCGGCGGCCGTGCAGATGGCGAAGCTCCTCGGCGCCCGCGTCCTCGCCACCGCGAGCACCGACGCGAAGCTCGCGCGGGCGAAGGAGCTCGGGGCGGACGAGTGCGTGAACCACGCGAAGGAGGACGTCTTCCAGGCCGTCCGCCGGATCACCGCGAAGCGGGGCGTGGACGTGGTGTTCGAGCACACGGGCGCGGCCACGTGGGAGACGAGCGTGAAGTCCCTCGTGCGCGGCGGCCGGCTGGTCACGTGCGGCGCGACGTCGGGCTTCGACGCGAAGTTCGACCTGCGCGTCCTCTTCTTCAAGCAGCTCTCGTTCCTCGGGTCCACGATGGGGAGCCGCGCCGAGCTCTGGACGGTGCTCGACCTGATCCGCCAGGGGAAGCTCCGCCCGGTCGTGGACCGCGTGCTCCCGCTCGCGGAGATCCGCGAGGCCCACCGCGCCATGGAGGCGCGGGAGCAGTTCGGGAAGGTCGTCGTGACGGTCTGACCGGTTGCGTGCAGAATGAGGACGGCATGAACTTCGACACCCTGATCGTCACCGTCGAGAGCGGGATCGCCTCGGTGGTCCTCAACCGCCCCGAGCAGCGGAACGCCATCAACAAGGCGATGATCGACGACCTCCACGCGGCGCTCGACGCGCTGGCGGCGCGGGAGGACGTGAACGTGCTCGTGCTCTCCGGCGCCGGCGGGAAGGCGTTCGCGGGCGGCGCCGACATCGGCCAGCTCCGCGAGCGGAAGAGCCGCGAGGCGCTCCAGGCGATCAACGCGCGGCTCTTCCAGAAGCTCGAGGAGTTCCCGACGCCGACGATCGCGGCGGTGACGGGGTTCTGCCTCGGCGGCGGGTGCGAGCTCGCGATGGCGTGCGACATGCGCGTCGCGGGGCGCTCGTCGAAGTTCGGGCAGCCGGAGGTGGCGCTCGGGATCATCCCCGCGGCCGGAGGCACGCAGAGGATGCCGCGGCTGGTCGGGCTCGGACGCGCGAAGGAGATCATCTTCACCGGCCGCATGGTGGACGCCGACGAGGCGCTCCGCATCGGGCTCGTGAACCACGTCACGGAGGACGCCGACGTGCTCGCGAAGGCGCGCGAGCTCGCGGCGTCGATTGCGAAGCAGGGGCGCACCGCGGTGCGGCTCGCGAAGGTCGCGCTCAACGCCTCGTCGCGGACGGGGCAGGACGCGGGGTTCCTCGTGGAGCAGGTCGCGCAGGCGGTGCTCTTCGACAGCGAGGAGAAGCACGCGCGCATGACGGCGTTCCTCGAGAAGAGGCCGAAGTCCTGAGCATGCGCGGCATCGCGCCGCTGCTCGTCGCCTGCGCTGCCGCGGCCTGCGACGGTCCGTCCGGCGGCGCCGCGCCGGTTCCGAAGGCGGCCGCCCGCGACTACACGTTCGTCCTCACCGGGCCGGACGAGGACCTCCCCTGGAACCGGACGCTCTACCTCGGAACCACCGAGGGAGGGAATCCGGTCCCCTACCGCGGCCTCGTCTTCATCGAACGCGAGATGAAGTGGTCGGGCGAGCCCGGGTCGCCGTGGCACGCCGTGTCGGAGCCGAAGCCCACGCCCGCGATCCGGCGCATGTTCTGGCTCACAGAGGCCCGCGGCACGTTCGGCGACGAGACCCGGATCGAGATCCCGCTCGCGCGGCGGACGGGCGTCCGCCCGACCGGGAACGGAGAGGTGACGCTCACGTTCGCCGACCCGAAGGGGAGCTCGCGGTTCACGGTGGTGCGGAGCTCGTCGGCCGGGCAGCGCTGGGCCGTGTGGGACCGCGGCGACCCGTCGTCGTGGCGCGGCGACAAGATGGTGATCTCGGAGATGCCGTTCGCTTGGCGCGAGATCGCGCCGGGGACGTGGCACGTCTGCGCGCGGCAGGAGGGGCTCCAGTGGACGTGGATGGAGCTCGAGCTCCGCCCCGGGCACGTGGAGGACATCGAGGTGGAGCTCCGGCCGTTCGGCGGCGGGACGGTGCTCACCGAGGACGCGGACGACGAGCTCGTGATGGACGGGATCACGCTTCCGTCGCACCGGAACTCCGACCTGACGCTGCGCGCGCGGTGGGACGGCGTGCCGCCGGGACGCCAGCGGCTCCGCCGGAGGGACGGGACGGTGACGGAGATCGACGTCGTGGCCGGGCAGACGGTGCTCGTGCCTCCGCTGCCGAAGGCCGCGCCGCCCAAGTAGAAGCCCGGGCCGCATCCGCGGGCGGACACGACGGGAGCCGCTACTTCTTCCGCTCGAGCTTCTCCAGCCGGTCGAGGACCTTCCGGTGCTCGTCGCGCATGCGCTCGATCTCGTCGCGGAGCTTCCGCACGTCGTCGCCGCGGTCCAGACCGGCCGACATCGACGCGGCGGCGAGCTTCGCGGCGCGCTTCACGCGCCCGTCGAGGTCGCGGGCGCCCTGCTCGTGCAGGCACTCGAGGGACTTCGGGTCCCGGCGCATCGCGAGCGCGGAGATGGCGGCCATCTGCACGCGGAGGTGCCCGCCGCGGACGAGGTCCTGGAGCTTGTCGCGGATGACCTCGCGGTGCTTCGCCTCGTCGAATCCGAGCTTCCCGAGGCCGATCGCCGCCGCCGCGCGGAGGAGGTCCGGACGGTCCGGCGACGTCTCGCGCAGCAGCACCTCGATCGCTTCGTCGCGCGCGGTCTCGCCGAGTCCGACGGCGGCTCCGCGGCGGGCCATGTCGTTCCACGACGGCCGGGACAGCGTCGCGACGAGCTTGTCGTGCGCCGCCGAGAGCCGCGTGCGGCCGAGGGCGATCGCGGCCTCCTGGAGCGTCGCGGGGGAGCGTTCGTTCTCGTGGAGCATCTCCACGAGCGCGGTCGCCGCGTGCTCGTCGTGCCGGAAGCTCCCGAGCGCGCCGGCCACCGCCGAACGGGCCCGCGGGTCGGCGTCGCCCTTCGCGGCGATCAGTGCGTCGCGCGCGGCCTCGGCGCGCGTCGCGCCCAGCGCGCGC
>JAJVHW010000119.1 GCA_022072415.1 Planctomycetota bacterium | reverse complement strand
GGCGTGGGCGGCGAGTTCCGCGCGCTGCGAGGGCGTCTCCGCGCCGTCGGCCGCGAGCGACAGCAGCAGACGCGCGCGTTCGCACGAGCCGTGCGGCGCGGCGGGGGCGGCGTCCCCGGCGGCGCGGTCGCGATTCCCGTCGTCAGACATGGGTTCCTCCGGCGGAGAGCTCACGCGTCGCCGCGTCCTCCGTCCATCCATCCCCCGAGCGTCTCGCGGAGCCGCTCCCGTGCGCGGAAGAGGCGCGACTCCACGGTGCCCTTGCTGATCCCGAGCTCCGCGGCGATCTCCTCGTAGCTGAGACCGTCCACCTCTCGGAGGAGGACGATCTCGCGGTGCGCGTCGGAGAGTCCGGCGACGGCCGCGTCGATCGCGCGGGCGAGTTCGTTCCGCTCGGCGCGGGTGCGGGGGCCGGGCGCGTCCTCGGGGAGAAGGTCCTGGCCCTCGTCGCCCTCGGGCAGCGGGGCGTGGCGGCGGTAGCTCTCTCGCTTCCGCCAGTCCATGGCCGTGTTCGCCGCGATCCTGTAGATCCACGTGTAGAAGCGCGAACGCCCGTCGAACTCGGAGAGCTTCCGGAACGCCTTGACGAAGGCGTCCTGCGCCACGTCCTCCGCGTCCTGCGGCGGCACGAGCCCGCGAACGAGCCGGAGCACCCGGTCCTGGTGCATCTCGACCAGCGACCCGAACGCGGCGGCGTCGCCTCCGCGCGCCCGCCGCACCAGCTCGGACTCGTCCAACCGTCACCTCCGGCGAGGTCCCTCGCCAGAGGGGCCGGGACGCGGCGGCGCGGCGCTGCCGCGCTGCCGCACGGGGTCATGTTCGGGATCGCTGGGTTCGTCGCAGGGGTTCGCACGACATCCCCTTGGACGACCCGGCGTCTCCCGTCTTCCGTCCCGGGTGGGACGCGCGGAGGCGCCTCGCGACCCCGGTCATCCTCGATTTCGGTCCGCGGCGAGCCCGGATCGACGGGGACGGTCAGAAGAGGTGGACGAACTGCATGGCCAGGAAGATCACCGCGGCCTGCGCAACGAGCACCCCGACCAGGACGACGCCGAGCGGAATCCCGCGCGTCGCGCGCCCCTGCGGGGCGGTGTCGGACACGTTGGATTGCGAGTGGGGATGCATCGTGGTCGTTCCGGCGGGGACTCCGTCCGGAGTTCACGCACGTTGCGGCATTTCTGCCAGCATGGACATTACCTTCAACCGGTTTCTCCGTTCGAGAATTCAGCGTCCTCATCCGGAGGGGAGGGGCGTACCGACGGCGGCACGGTCCGGCTCGCCCCGTTGCGCGCCCCGAGACGAGCCTGTACCCTCCCGCGCCGCAGCTCCCCGTTCCCGGAGATCCCATGCGCCTGCTCCCCCGTCGCCGCGCCGCCGTCCTTTCCCTCGTCGTTGCCAGTTTCGTCGCCGGCTCGGCGTCGAACGCGGGCGCGATCGAGGGTTCGAGAGCGGACGTGGCGATTGCCCGGATCGCGTACGAGTCGTTCAAGGCGCGGCTGATCGGAGGGCTCGCGGAGCGCGTCGCCATCCGGACCGCATTCCGCGAGGGCAGCTCGATCTACTTCGGGTCCGGCCTCCTCGAGTTCTACTTCCTCGCGACGTGGGTCCTCGCCCAGTTCGACGACCTGTACGAGGCGTCGATCCCCCAGGGCGACGGTTCGACGTCGGAGCGCGTGATGACGATCCGCGCCCGGTTCGCCACCTACCCCCTTGCCTATCAGGCCCTGCTCTACACGATGCTCTACCGGTTCCTTCGGACGCAGGAGCCCACCGCGAAGGACAGTCCGACGTTCGACCTGGACGACGGGGACGTGACGATCGAGGACTTCAAGGTCTCCGGGAAGTTCAAGGTCCTCGGACCCCAGTTCGACCGGTACACCGGCGGCCTCAAGTTCAAGGTGAAGGGCGTCGTGCAGGGCGGCGAGCACGACGGCCGGTCGATCCAGGCCAACTACGCGATGAAGATCGTGAAGGCCGAGCGCGACTTCGGGAAGTGACCGGCTTCACAGCTTCGACAGCAGGTGGCCGAGCTTGTCGCGCTTCGTGCGGAGGTAGTCCGCGCTGTGGGCCGTCGGCTGGATCTCGAGCGGGACCCGCTCGACGACGCGCAGCCCGAACCCGTCGAGCGCCGCGCGCTTCTTGGGGTTGTTCGTCATGAGCCGGATCGACCGCACGCCCACGTGGTGCAGGATCTGCGCGCCGATTCCGTAGTCGCGCTCGTCGGCGCGGAACCCGAGGGCGCGGTTCGCCTCGACCGTGTCCATCCCGTGCTCCTGCAGCCGGTAGGCGAGGAGCTTCTTCTCGAGGCCGATGCCGCGCCCCTCCTGCCGGAGGTAGAGGATCGCGCCGCGACCCGCCTCCCCGACCGCGCGCATCGCCGCGTCGAGCTGCGGGCCGCAGTCGCAGCGGAGCGAGCCGAAGATGTCGCCCGTCAGGCACTCGCTGTGGACGCGCACGAGCACCGGCTCGTCGATCGCCGCGAACGGGCGGTCGAGGTCGTCGGGCGCCGCGATGCCCATCGTGAGCGCGACGTGCTGGTTCGGATCCACGCGATTCCCGAACAGATGGATGTCGAACGCGCCGTGGGCGGTCGGGATGCGGGTGGACGCCACGCGGGAGACGAGGCTCTCGGTCGCGCGGCGGTGGCGGACGAGCTCCTCGATCGACGTCATCCGCAGCCCGTGCGCGCGGCAGTACTCGCGGAGCCCCTGCATCCGCATCGAGCGACCGTCCTCGTCGAGGATCTCGCAGATCACCGCGGCAGGCGCGAGCCCCGCGAGACGGCAGAGGTCCACCGAGCCCTCCGTGTGACCGGTGCGGACGAGCACGCCGCCGTCGCGCGCGCGAATCGGCCGCGTGTGGCCCGGCGACGAGAAGTCCTCCGGGCGCGAGCGCTCGTCGGCGAGGCGGCGGATGGTCGTGGCCTGGTCCTGCGCCGAGACGCCGGTGGTCGTCCCATCGACCGCATCCACCGTGACGCACTTCGCGCAGGTGAAGGGCGACGTGTTCCGGCTGACCTGCAGGTCCAGCCGCAGCCGCTCCGCCCACGACTCGGGGAACGTCGTGCACACCTCGCCGCGCGCGTGCTTCAGCATGAAGTTCACGTGCTCGGGCGTCACGAGCGACGCCGCGCAGACGAGGTCGCCCTCGTTCTCGCGGGTCGGATCGTCCACGAGCACGACGAACCGCCCGGCGCGGAGCTCGTCGAGGATCTCGGAGATGGGGGCGAATTCGGACATGGGCGGCCTTTCCGGCGGGGGATCCGTCAGGGTACCCGTCGCCCGCGGACGCGGGGCCGTTTCCCTGCCGGGCGGCGCCCCGGCGCGGTCCGGGTACACTCGCCCGGATGACCCCCGGGATCCACGCGGACATGGGACTCGTCGCGCCGCTGGCGTCGGCAGCGTTGCTCCTCGGCGCGGGCTGGCTCGTCCGGTCCGGCGGCGCCCGGCCGGAGCACCGTCCCCTGCTCCGGCCCGACCAGCAGCAGCAGGAGTTCCACAGGCAGCAGGACGCGCGCGCCCACGAACTCCTCGACGGGTTCATGGCGAGGGCCTTCGACCCGTCCCGGGACGGCCCGATCCGCACCGCGGAGCTGAGCGTGACGGTGTCGCGGGGCCTCGTCTCCGGGCGGTACACCGTCGCGTTCGACGCTTCGCGCCGCGGCGACGAGCAGGTGCGCGTCGTGGCGCGCGAGCCGGGGCCCGGCGCGGACGACGAGTTCGAGTCCCTCGCGCGGCGCGCCGGCGTCGTCGCGCTGCGCGGAGGGATCCACGCCGTGCTCCTTCCCGTGCCGCCCGCGCCGCTCGCGGTGACCGGCGGCGCACGCGGCCCCGTGGTGTCCACCGATTCGAGCGGCGACCGCCCGGGAGTGAGCTACGCATTCGACGACCGCGGGCTCGTCGTCACGCGCGGCAAGCGGTCGAAGCCGCCGGAGGTCTGGAACTACCTGTGGGCGGAGCTCGCAGGGCGCTGGGTCCTGCAGAGCGCGGGGAAGGACGACGGCTCGTGGGCCGTCCGCTACACGTGGGTGGAGACCGACCCGCCGCGCATGACGGGAGCGACCGTCTCCGACGGCGAGCGGCGGACGACGATCCGCATCGACTGGACGCGGACGGACCCGGCCGGGCGGTAGCCGGCGTTCGGGGATACAGGTCGTCGGAGACCGGTCCCCGCCGGGCCGCGCCAACGGCTCCGCCGGAATCGCGCCACGCCTGGCGCGATTGAGTCCTGGGCCGCGCGTGGCGTGCATAAGACTCGTCTCCAAAGCATGTTGTGTCTGGTTGAAGTCGCGCCTTGATTGCGCCTAGCATCGTCTCCCCCGACCGGGAGGCCGCCCATGCTCGTCGCAGACATCCGGACCGAACGTTACGACACGATGCGCGTGGTGCGCCGCACGCCGCGGGGCGACTACATCGAGGCCCGCGCGCCGGACGGCGGCGAGGCGTTCCTCTACGTGCCGGGCGATGCCACGATCTACGCCGTCGAGGTGGAGCGGCTCCGGGAGTTCCGGTCGCCGTGCGTCCCGGCGATCCGCGAGGTCTTCGCGGGGGCGGCGGGGTCCGAGGCGATCCGGTTCGAGGACGTTCCGTCGGCGGTCCCCCTCGACAGCGCCGCGCCCCTTCCGGCGTCGCTGATCCGCACCGGTCTCGTCGCCCTGCTGTCCACGCTGAGCCACGTCCACGCGCACGACCACGTGCACGGCCGGATCGCGGCGGACTCCGTGTTCCTCGACCCGTCCGGCGGCTTCTGGCTGCTCGACTGGGGGAATGCGCGCCGCGTGTCGTCGGAGCCGTACCGCCGGCGGGGCATCCAGATCGTGGCGCGCGATGTCCGCGCGCTCGGCGCGGCGATCCTCTCGTGGGCGGGCCGGGTCGATCCGGGCGGCGACGGAGAGATGTCGCCCGAGGCGGCCGAGACCGCGTCGCGCGTGTTCGCGGCCGAGGACCCCGAGCTCGCGCGCGTCCTCGTCCGCATGGCGTCGAGCGATCCCATGGAGGCCTACGAGTTCGCCGGAGAGGCGCTGCTCGACCTCGGCGCCCGGGACCTGTCGCTCGACAACGTCTGGCTGGAGCTCCCCCAGATCGGCCGCGGCAGGATGCTCCGGCGGATCGCCGACGCCGCGGGCGAGGTCCGCCGCGGCGAACGCAGCGTCCCGTCGTACGTCCTCGAGGGCGGCTGCGGCACCGGCCGCACGAGCGCGCTGCGCGACATCGCCCGGCGGTGCAGGGAGGCGGGCCACTCCGTCGTGCAGATCGAGGGACGCGACACGTCGGCCCAGTGGGAGCCCATGGCCTCCCTTGCGCGACAGCTCGCCACGCGCCTTCCGTCGGACTCGCCGCACCGCGGCGCACCGGAGGTCCGTGCGCTGCTCGACGCGCAGTCCCCCGGGGCCGCGAGGAACCTTCCCAACGGCTCCGAGCGCGTCGCCGAGATCGCCTGGGGGCTCGCGTGCGCGGCGCGGGGGCCGGAGGTGACGGTCGTGCTCGTGGACGACGAGGACGCGATGCCGAGCCACGTCCTCGGCGCGTGGCGCGCGTTCTGCGCGATCGCCGAGGCCGGCCCCACCGACGAGCGCCCGGTTCGTCCCCGGCTCGTGCTCGTCGCGGCGACATCGGCGCCGCAGCAGCCGGGCGACACGCGGGAGCGCCACACCCTCCGCTGCCTGACCGAGCGCGAGGTGCGGAAGCTCGCGGAGGTCCTGACCGACCCGCCCCGCGCCCCGGTCCTGTCCGGGCCCCTCTGGGCGGTCTCGGCCGGGCGACCGTCGGAGATCGCCGCGTTCCTGCGGCGGCTCGACCGCGACGGAGTGCTCCGCCGCATGGGCCGACGGTGGACCCTGACGGTGCCCGAGATCGGCGCAGGCCCCGAGTTCCTCGAGGACGGCGTCCGCCGCGCGATGGCGACCATCTCGCCGGAGGCGACCCGGATGACGGAGCTCCTGGCGGTGACCGGAGGCGCCGGCGCGCGCCGCCAGGACATCGTCCGGATCGCGGACATTCCGGCCCACCGGCTACAGGCCGCGGCCCTCGAGTGCGAGCGCGCCGGACTCGCGTCGCGCACGGGCGACGGCTGGCGCATCGCCACCCCCGCCCGGGCCGAACGCGTGCTCGCCGCCCTCGACGACGACCGTCGCCGCGCCCTCGAGCGCGAGGTGCTCGAGAGCCTCCTCGACGCCGCCCCTTCCGCGCAGGACCCCGCCGCGATCGCGCGCCACGCCCGCGCCTGCAACGATCCCCGCGCCGCTTCGTTCTGCCGCGCCGCCGCGCTCGCGCACGTCGCCGCCCTCCGCTACGAGGAGGCCGCCGCCCTCCTCGACGAGACCATCGCGACCATCGACCCCGCCATGGCCGACGCCGACCTGCAGGTCGCGTACGTCGAGTCCCTCATCCGCCGCGACCGTCGCGCCGACGCCACCGCGCGCGCCGAAGCCGCGCTCAACGACCCCGACCTCCCCGCCGACATCCGCGACCGCATCGTCCTCATGACCTTCCGCCTCTCCGAAGGCGTCCTCGCCCCCGGCGCCCTCGCCCGCCTCCCCCTCTCCGACGCCCTCCACTCCCCCGCCGTCCGCGCCGAAGTCCGCCTCTGGCGCGCCCGCACCATGGCCCTCGCCGGCCGCATCGAAGAGTCCGAACGCGAGATCCGCCTGGCGGAGGCGGAGTGTGGTCCAATCGAACTCCTCCCGAACTGCCTGCTCGCGCGCGAGTCGGTGTACGGCGCGGTGTACTTCGCCCAAATGGACTACGAGGGTGCGTATCGCTCGGAGGTCAGGTCGCTCTGGTACTGCCGCGCCGCGGGCGTCGCAAGTAGCGCGCTCCAGATTCGATATCGTGCATACCGGGCAGCATTGCAGCTGGACAACGAGGCGCGCGCCTTGCGTGGGTTCCGGAGAATCAGCCGCCGCCACTCATCGACTGTCCGTGCCGATCGGCGCCTTCATTCGCAATTGCTCGACATAGAAGTCTACTTGGAACACTGGATGGGTCGTCACTCAAGGTGTAGCTTGCGTCACGAGCTCGCGCACACCGGGAATGCGGACCGAGACGAGCCATTCCACTACTTGCTATCGGTCGCAGGGATGATTCAGTCGCGCATTGTGCATGGACGGACAACCCGAGAGGATCGACACCGTACTCGGCGAATGCTGTGGCTGCTTGAAAAACCGTTGGGCCGTGATCTACTCTTTCGATTCGCGCGCTGCGCGCTCTTCTATGGATTTCACCACGCGCTAGTGGTCGCCGCGCAGTCGGGCTCCCGCAGGCTGCACACGCCGTTCGATCAAGCATGGCTCCTGCTCGCTGCATGCAGGGCGCGCATGATCGCGGGAGAGGCCCTGGGTTCGACCCTATCGACGACGACGCACGAAGCACTGTCTATCCTCGCGCACGCGTTGGGACGGCCCTATGGAGCGGAGATGCTTGCTACAATCCGCACCTCATCTCGAGTCGGCGACGCGCCGAGCTACAGCTCATGTGGAGTGCTCGCGTACTCGGTGCGGACTGGGTCGGCAGACTCCAGCATGATGCAATCTCAGGCGAATCAGCTGTACTGGACGGGCGCGCCTGGAGCATACGAAGCGGAGGACCTGATACTAACGCTTGTGACGGAGGACATTCCTCAGTGTGTAGCGCAGATCTCAGTCGATCCGGAACTGATTGAGCAGGTGCTCTCTAGGCGCGCACCGTTCGCACTGGAGTGGAGAAGGCTGCTGTGGTTGGCAATTCGAGCGAGAAGTGAGCACAAGGTGCGTGACGCCGAGGTGTTGGCGTCGGAGGCTCGGCTTGCTGCGTACGCGCTCAGTGGTCCCGAGCTAGGGGAAGTAGGCACAACTCTTCGTCAGCGGGCGCTCGACACGATGGAGCGCCGCGGGTTTCGCACGCCGCTGACGCGGCTCGCTACAGCGCAGAGTAGTGACGTTCCCCGGCGAACCAGTTTCCTGCAGCACACAGAGCGGCGACGAGTGATTCCCTGGCACGACGTGCGAACAGGACTAAAAAGCGGGGGATGCCAGGTTCTCGATGCGGGAGGCGTCCGCGATGTTGAGGCGTTCGAAAAGGCATGCGAGGACGACGGAGGTTTCGTGATCTCGCAAGGGAGCATCGATCTTGGCACGATAGAGCGCGGCGCTACGGTGATCCTCTCAGGTGTCGACCTGTGGAGCAACGAAGCAGTTGTCGCAGTCTTGCGCACCATTGCCGCCGGCGCGGCGCCGGTTCGCATGGCGTGTACAGTGTCCGCGAGTCATCCAATCTCCCGTGCAGGATCGAGTGCCATTGCCGCGTTGATCTCCGCGCTGGGAGGTGGGGCACGACTGCTTGGCAATCCGCTGCGACAGGCAACTGAGCGGGAAGCAGCAGTGCGCTGGTACTGGAGACGTGTGATGGGACAAGAGCGAGAGCTGGGCAACGGCGTGATGACGGCGATGCTCTCCCACACTTGGGCTGGTGGATTCGGTGAGCTGCGCCACGTGATGGAGCAGGTGCAACTAAAGGGTGAGTCGGACCTGACGGCAACCGCGTTGGCCGAGTCACTTGGAGGGAGCAGCGGGCGGACGCGTGCGAGCGCAAAGACGACTTGGGGAGAGGTCGCACTCGCCATGGCACGGCATGTTGAAGGACGCGGCAGCGCATCGATGGGCGAGCTCACCAACGCCCTAGGTATTCCACGACGCACTGTTCAGAGGGTAGCAAAGCACCTTGTGCAGATCGGGCGCCTGGGGAAAGCGGGGTCGGGTAGGTCCTGTCGATACATTCCGAGTACATAGTTGGCGTACAGTGAGCGAAGTCTCGACATGGAATGTGGAGTGATGTCGACGGACGTCACCCGGCTCGCGCTCCGGCAGAGATTGGGCGAGCCCAATGTGCGAGCGGCCCTTGGTTGACAGTTGCGTGGAAGGGTCCCGTAGGGAGTTGGTCTGCTCGCTCCGTGGCACGATGTGCGGCGGGCTCAACTCGGGGCGGTCGGCTAACCGACAGTGAAAGGGATGAGCCACGACCCTACGCCGCGGACCCCGGAGCAGCACGACCTGGTCGGGCCGTTCCGGGTGCTGACGCATCTGTCAGGGAACGAGCGGGCTGGGTGCGGAGTGGTCCTGGGTCCAGACGGCAGGGAGAACCTAGCGCGATGGTGCCCACGAGAGGATGCAGCCCAGCGCGGTCGACTGATCCGAGAGTACCAGGCAATGCTCGAGACTCCGGATGTTGCGGTGCCTCGGCCCGTGCTTCTTGCAGAGGACTCCAGTCGCGTGTACATGCTGCGACAGTTCATGGACGGGGTCTCGCTCATGGAGGCATCTCCAGTTGATCGAGTCGCGTGGGCGGAGTCTCTGGCCCGACTCGTCGAGAGAATCGGAGTCGCCGGGTGGGTTCATGGCGATATCAGCCCGAAGAACGTCCTGGTTCAGCCCGATGGGACTGCAGCACTGATCGACTGGGAGCTCGCTGTGCGAGAGGGGGAAGCTGGGGCCCCAGGCACCCTTGGTTGGACGCCACCGCGAGCGTGGGACGGCGATTTCGTGGCAGTCTGTGAGAATGACCGCTACGCGGCAGCTGTGACCATTTGGGAGCTGTTCACCTCCGCGCGGGCTTTCCACGGTGGGAGGGATGAGGTCGTACGCGCTCAGCGCACCTTGTGTCTGCTCCCTCCGTGCGGCGTGGGGGAGCGCGCCGCGGCTCTGTTCCATGGCGATAGCACCAGCGTCGTGAACGCGGTCATTGACGACACCCGCCGCATGTGCACCGACGCGGTGCGCGTAGGCACCTCCGCCGCGTCTCAGTATGGTGCCGAACTCGCGAGCCGCATTGCTCAGCAGGTATCGGCGAGCCGACTCACAGAGGTCACATCCGACGTCTCCGTACCATCCCCAGTGACGGTTCACGCGGCGCGGGCGCTCGCGGTGCACTGGATGCTGAGTGGCAGGGGACCAGCGGTTGTGCTGAGCGACTGCTTCGACGGCGCTGAGGATTGGAAGTCGTGCGGCGGGACGGAGCAACTACGAGCCTGTCGCATTGCTCTGACGGCCATGGTGGCTCATCAATGGCATGGACGCTTGCTTGCGATCGTCGATCCGCGAGCAATGGAAGCGCTCGTCATGGACGAGGGAGGCAACGACTGGGCAAAGGCAGCCTCACGACTGCTCGGACCGTCAGAGCAGCCGCGCGTCATTGTCCGGCTGTCGGCTAGTGTGACTTCCGAATCGACGACTGAGTTTGTGCACGGTGTCGTGCGCGCTGTACTGGGGCCAGGAGCGGTCCCAGGGGTGTCGAGCCGTGCACTGGCGGGGTCAGCTCTGGACCTGCCCTTGCTCATTCGAGACCTGCACACACGGGGATACAACGCCCTCAGCGAACAGCGTCCTAATCCGGGGCGCGAGAGCGACGCAGCTGGGTTCAGCCAGGCCGATCTTCCTCGCATGGTGCGGAGATGCGAGACGTCGATCGTGGAGGGTCAGCTCTCACGGGCATACCGGGAGTGCGTAAGAGCGACGACGATGCTAGGCGGGCAGGTGGACGTGCAGGACTCGCTCGTGATACGTCTTGCGGAGTGCTGGAAGGAGATCGGCAATACGCACGCCGCGGTGGCCACCGCGGATCGCATTCGGTGCGAATCCACGCGGGCGTCAACCCTACTCGCGCACGCGGCCACATTTGACGACGCGAATGCCCTAAAGCAGTTACTTGACCGAGTACCATTGCACATCGAGCACGCGATCGCACGGGATCGGGCACTGGCGACATGGAATCTGTACTGTCAACGCCCCGCGGCGGCGCTTCGCCTGCTACGGGGCGTTCGGCTGCGGCGGCTTCGCGGGGATCCGCGCGCTCTGATCGCGCACTGTCTACTATTGCTCAGTGCCCTTCGAGCGTTGGACCGCGAGCCATCCGCTGCGAGATGTCACAGGGTGGCGCTCTCGGCGTGCCGCGCGGCGGGCACGCCGCGTGAGCAATGGCTCTGCGAGTTTGGGGGGCTGCTCGTGCGCGTAGGCCGGCGAGGTAATCCACGGAGCTGTGAGTGGGCGGCCCTTGCAGAATCCGCGAGACGGCTAAGTCTGTGGCGTGACGCGCGACGAACGCAGATTCGGGCGCTTCGCGCAATGGTGGACGAAGGCCAGTTCGAGGCGGCCATCGCGAAGTGCAGCGAGATCGAGGCAGCAGGCAGCGGCGCACTAGAAACAATCGTGGGTGGTGCCGCGATTGTTGCACGTGCCAAGTGGTCGGCAGCTGACCACTTGGAACGGTGGCAGAGTGCCGGCGAACGTGACATCGGTCCAGACAGTGAGGTGTCGGTTGTACAGAGGCTCCTTCGAAGGGAGTGCGAGGGGAACTGGGGAGTGTCGGTGTCGACGGGATCGGGAGATCGAAGCTTCATGGGCCGTCTGGTTCGCGTGTTGGGACGGATCGAGGGCGGGGGGCGGCATGCGGAACGAGCGTGGCGGTGCCTGCGCTTTGCGCAGCGTCGACGTGCCGACCTGCCTGGATGTGCACTTCAAGCCGCTCGAGGTGTCCTGTGTAGTGAGTGGCTAGGAGGGAGCGCTCTTGACCTCATGGCTGCTGCCAGAAATGGAACATCCAGCGACGAGCCAGTTGCAACCGAGCTGTCTGTCGCGATCGTCGTCGTTGCTGCAGCTTGGGGTCGAGAGATCGACCCGGACGTTGCGCAGTGGGCGTTAAGCCTGCGAACGGGTTTCCCCGGGGGCCGTGCCGCCGGCGTGCGGGGCTGGGAGTGGCACCTAGGCACACACGCTCTGGAGTGTCAAACAGCGGAGCGCCCCTATTCGCGCTCGGTGATCATCGAGGCGATGGAGATGGCAAGGAGGCTGACAGAGGAGCTGCCCACGCCGAGCCGTGCGGTCTATGAGACGAGGGTGCGCCGACTCTGGCAATGGAGCATCGAGGCGCCTCAAGCCGGGCCGACAGCGCAGCGCGTGGCACCACGAGGTGGTAGCGAGATCGCGCGTGAGTTCCGCGCGGGAAGCGTGAATGAGGGCTTGGACGAGGCTCTGCGTCGCTGTGTGACGATTGCTATGGACCGCAGCGGATCAGAGCGTGGAGTGATAATCTTCGATCGCGGCGATGGGCGACCCCGAGCGAAGGTGGTTGGGCGCAGCGGCAGCTCCGATGAGAGTGACGTGCAGATCTGCCACTCCGTGCTCACAAGGGCAGAGGAGCACGGTTCAGTTCTCGTCATCGATGACGCAGTTGGCGATCCAACGCTCGCGGAGCGCCCTAGCGTGAAGAGGTTCAATACGCGTTCGGTTGCAGTTGTCCCGATTGGGACCGGCACCCGCCGACTAGGCTATCTGTACCTGGAAACTCGAAGCAGCAAGCGTAGTCTCGGACATGAGGAAGTGGAGGAGTTGGCGCTTGCTGGGGAGGAGGTTGCCGCGCAGCTGGAGCTCGCTGCGCTTCGTGATGAGTGCCGGAGCTTGGCGAGAGACCGCGATCGTCTCGCCGCTCAGGCGGATCGTTCCGGTGAGCTGGTGCGACTCGGTCAGCACGTGGGAGAGGTGGTTCATGAACTGCGGAACGCTCTAACAGTCGTCGCCGGTGAGGCCGAGTTGGCGTGCATGGCGGTAGCGTCGCCGGCGGAGACCGCTAGGGCGTTGCAAGTGATTCAAAGGCAGGCGCTTGACGGAGTGGGAATGCTTCGGTCGCTGCTTGATCTTATCCGCGGGGGTAGCGGGGCGGAACGAGAACGCGTTGATCCGTATGCAGTTGCCGAGGAGGTGCTTCTAGCGATTCGCGGACGTGTCATCAAGTCGCGCTCCTGCGGAGCAGAGGTGACAATCCAGCTGACCGGCTGCCGCGGGCTGAGCATCCTTTGTGTCGCTTCGGAGCTTCGTGAGGTGCTGCAAAACCTCGTGTCGAACGCGATTGACGCAATGCCCCGCGGTGGTCGATTGACCGTTGATGTCGCGGCATCCGGCGACCGGGTACGAGTGGCTGTCAGCGACACAGGAGTCGGAATGGATGCTATGACTCTTGAGCACGCCTTCGACCCATTCTTCAGTACAAAGGGGCGACAGGGGAATGGCCTTGGGCTCGCGATCTGCAAGTCGATTGTGAACCGTCACGACGGCTTCATCACCGCGAACTCCGTAGTCGGTGAGGGTACCGTGTTCACGCTCAGCTTCCCCAGGCTGTACCGCACGGACAACGCGGCGTCGCTTCTAGACGCGGTTGAACGCTCCGATGCGAGCGAGCGTCGTGCCTAGTTGACGACGTCGTCGTGCTTCACGGTGCCTGCGCAGCTCAGCGTGAAGACCCCCGGCAGGCCGGGGTCGGCGGTCATCCGGGTGTTCGTGCCGGCCTCGGCGATGAAGGTGACCACGGGGAGCGGGTCGCCGCCGTAGGGGGTGAACGTGATGGTGCAGAGTTCGCCGGCGGCCTTCGGGGCGATGAGGGCGGACAGGGCGATCTCGTCGCCGAGCTGATCGGCCTCGAACCAGAAGACGGCGGGCGGGGCCGCGTCGGCGGCGGCCGAGAGGGCGACGGTGGCGAACGCGGCGAGGGCGAGCGGGCGGACCTTGCGGATCATGACATCCTCCTGGAGGCGGCTGCCTCGGCGGTGTTGGGTTGAGTCGGAGAGGCGTGCACCACGGCGCTTCCGCGAGCGTCTCGAGGCGTTGTGTCCTCCACAGCGGACTGCGGCGGGACCGACCACCTCTGGACTCTGCGTATCGTAATGCGTCTCAGATTGAGGGGGCCAAGTAGATTCCGTCTCATTCCGAGAGAGGCCCGCGCGACGTGGCGCGATGCGCTGGATCGGTGCACGATCGGCAGGCTCGCGGTGAGCCTGAGGGCGCGCTCGGGCAGGCGCGTGCCGAGGGCGGCACGGGCCGCCGCGTTGCCGGCACGATCGTCAGGACGAGGGACGTGCGCGACGTCCGGGACGACTGTCCGCCGGGCCGCGCGGAGTGCGCAGTCCACAGCGTCCCGCGCACTCGCGGCGCTGTTGCGCGGCGGCGGATGTGGCCGCGTGGCGTCGTCTCTCCGTGTCGCCCCGCGCCGCGTGGATCGCATCGCTCAGCGCCCCCGCGACGACGCTCCGTCGCGGACTCTCGCGCGGTGCATCCGCGCGCTTCGTCTGTGCGGAGCGACGGTCGCTCACGCGCGGGGACGCTTCACCCACGCGGTGACGACGAGCGAGCGCCGCGCCGTCGTACGCACCACGCACGCTGCGCCCCACGACCCGGAAGGCCGATCCGCCCCGGTGACCGCTCCGCGTGTCTCGCGTGCGTGCCGGACCGTCGCCGGATCGTGCGGCGGGACGACGGCTCGCGCAGGTCCCCCGCAATTCGATGCACACGGGATGCGCCCCGCCCCTTACGTTGTCCTCCACGCTTGACGCATCCGCGATCCGCCCCCGACCGCCGTCGTCGCCAGGTGCGCGACGGTCAGCCCGCCCGTGCGGATGCGCGCCGCAGCGCGTCGCACGACGTGCCCGGTGCAGGCGAGACACCTGCCGGCACCCGCACACGCCCCCACACACGAACTCACGCGCTCGTCGCGGGCGCGCTGGCGGCGCTGCTCGGGTTCGCGCCGGGTTGCGATCGCGTCCCGTCGGGAGGTGCGAGGTCGGGGGCCGCAGTCGAGGACGCAGCGGCGCTCGCGATCGTGTCCACGTCGTTCGACGGCGGCGTCGCGGCGCCGGACGGGCCGCTCGAGATCACCTTCGATGACGCACTCCCCGCGAACGGACCGGCCGCGGGCGCGGTGCGCCTCGAGGACGCCGCGACGCGCCGCGCGATCGCGTTCGACGCGTCGGCGGAAGGCCGGGTCCTGCGGGTGACGCCGGACCTCGGCGTGCGCGGCGCGGCGGTGCGCGACATGCGAATCGTCGTCGAGGGCGGATCGTCGCCGCGGGCGCTCGTCTCCGCGGCGGGCCGGCGCCTCGCGAGGCGGCTCGACGCGACGATCCGGATCGACGGACCGGCCCGCGATCTCGAGGGCCCCGCGCTCGTGGCGACGCGACCCGCCGACGGCGCGACCGACGCGTCGCCGGGAGGCGCAGTGGAACTGCGGTTCTCGGAGCCGCTCGCGGAGGCGCCGTCGGATGCGGTGACGCTGACGGCCGACGGCGCGCGCGCGGACGTGCATGCGCGGCTCTCGTCGGACCGGCGGACGCTCGTCGTCCGCCCGCGGCAGCCGCTCCCGTCCGGCGCGCGGATCGACGTGCGCGTGTCGCCGTGGGTCACGGACCGCGCGGGGAACCCGCTCGACGCCGCGTCGCGTTCGGGCATCTCGTACTCGACGCGGCAGTCGCGCGTGCGCGAGATCGTCGAGGAGTTCGCGTCGGACGAGATGGCCGACCCCTGCGGCACCGACTCGGCGTGGGCGCAGCCGTGCGGACCGGGGCTGCTGGTCGCGCGCGCGGGAACGCGGTGCGCGATCCGCGCGTCGGACCACCCGCTCGACCTCGGCGAGCGGAGCGTCGTGCGATTCCAGGTCCTCGCGCCAGCCGCGGCAGACGGCGCGCTCGCGTCCGCGCTCCGCCTGCGGTTCGCGCGATGCGGCGACGCGCAGCCCGTGCGCGCGGCGAGCGTCGAGATCGGAGCGTTCCCTCACGACGGCCTGCTGCCGTCGTTCGAGGCGAACCGGCGCGCCGCGGCACCCGCGGTCGTGGCCGACGCGGTGGCCCCGCGCACGTGGACGCCGGACGCCTCGGGCGGCGCGTGGGTGGACGTCCCCTTCGACTTCCCGCTGCTCCTCCAGCCGGGCCGGACGGTGCTCCTCGACGTGATGCTGCGGCTCGATCCGTCGGCGCGGCTCGCCGCGCGGCTCGACGATCCCGCCGAGGCGCTCGTCGAGGGCGGAGGGCGCCCGCGGCTCCGTCCTGCGGCGGCGCTCGTCGTCGCGGGCGGAGCGCCGTCCGCGCTCTCCCACTGGTACGACGCGGGAACCGATCGCCTGCGGTGGACTGCGTCGGACGCGGCGTTCGTCCCCGCCGACCGCGCGTCGCGCGCGGCGATCGAGTTCCAGGCGTGCCCGGCCGACGCCGCGGGCGCGCCGGACGAGACCGTCGCCACGCCCTGGGAGCCGGACGTGGCGCTGCTTCCCGGCTACCGCTTCGTGCGTTTCCGCGTGCGCTTCACGGCGCCCGGCGACGCGCAGGACGGCCCGGCGCTCGACCGCGTCACGATGCGGTTCGCGCCCGCGCGCTGAACGGCGGTCGGTCGCCGCCGCCGGTCCGGTCGCGGCGCGATCGTCAGAGCGAGTCGACGAACGTCTGCGGGTCGGCGAAGACCTCGTGGTGCTGCAGCGTCCGCGCGATCGAGCGGACGAACCGGTTCTGTTCGCGGTCCCACTGGCTGAGATCCACCGCCGGCAGGTCGCCGGCGAGCTGGCCGTCGTCGGGGAGGATGCGCACGACGGGGCGCGCGGGCTGGTCGAAGTGCGGGTTCCGCCCGCAGACGACGGCGCGCTCGCCCGTGTCGAGCTCGACGGCGGAGCCGATCGGATACGTGCCGAGGATGCCGCGGAGCACCGCGACGACGTCGGCGTCGAACGCGGCCGATGCGGCAAGCCTGTCGAGCGCCTGGGTGACGGAGAGCGCCGGAAGGTCCGCGCCCGCCGGCGTCGTCAGCGTGTCGGCGTGGCAGCACGCCGACACGATCCGGACGAGCAGCGGCGCCGCCGCCGCGTCGCCGCACGCCGCGTGCGCGCCGACGCCGAGGACGCAGCGCATCCCGCTGTCGTTGAACCCGAGCTCCGGGAGGACGCGCCGCGCCGTCCTGTCGGCGCGGCCGCGGCGCACCTCGTCCGCAGCGGGCTCGCGGCCCGGGGGGATCGCGTCGTGAAGGAGCGCGACGACACCGAGGTCGGCCGCCTCGCGGCGGTCGAGCCCGATCCGCAGGGCCACGGCGCATGCGAGTACGGCGGTGTTCGCGAGGTGCGTCGGCCCGAACCCGCGGAAGTTCCGGAGCTGCGCGAGCGCGAGCATCGCGGGCTCGTCGCGCTGCAGCACGTCGATCAGTTCGTGCACGGCGCGCCGGAGGCGGCGCGGCGCGAGCTTGCCGTCGCTCGCGGCGGCCTCGATCGTCCGCTGCGCGTGGAACGCGGCGCGGAACCACGCCTGCGCGGCGGCCTGGCGCGCGTCCTGCGGCCCCGCCTTCGCCTGCTTCTCCTCGAGGACGACGGTCGGTCCCACCGACACGCAGTTCGCCGCGGCGCGCCGCAGCAGCGACGACGTCTGATCGTACCGGTCCTCGTCGTTCTCGCCTTCGGGCCGGCTCTCGAGCGCCTGGAGCAGCGCGACGAACTCCTTGCGAGGCGCCGACGGCGACATGCGGATCTCGCCGACGCCGCAGCGCGTCGCGCGCTCGGAGACGTGGCGGTAGGCCATGAACCCCGCGAAGTCCACGCGGAGTCGGACGTCGTTGCACCACACCTGCTCGCCGGCGAAGCGGAGCGTCACGTCCCCGCCGGACTGCGACGCGGCCTGGAGCGCGGTGGTGAGCGCGGACAGCGCGTCCACCGTCAGCTTGCTGTCGAACCCCCACATCGCGCCGAGTCGCGACGCGGCGAAGAGCGCCTGGACCACTGCGCGGCCGAGGACGCCGGGGTCGCTGCCTCCGTCGCCCGCGCGTCCGGCCGCCCCCGCACCGCTCACGCGCGGCTCCCCGGGGCGACGAGCGAGCGCACGAGCCGCACGAGGCGGTCGGAGTCGAACGGCTTCTGCACGTAGTCCGCGGCGCCGAGGTCCTGCGCGAGCTTCCGGCCCATCCGGTGCTCCCGCGCGGTGAACACGACGACCGGAGTGGACTGCGTCCAGATCTCCGCGCGCAGGCGGCGGAGGACCTCCCAGCCGTCGGCGCCGGGCATCATCACGTCGAGGAGGATCACGTCGGGCGCGGCGCGCTTCGCCTCGTCCACCGCGCGCGAGGACTCGTTGCACACGCTGACCGCGAAGCCGGAGGCCTCGAGCACCATGCGCGTGGAGACGAGGACCATGCGGTCGTCGTCCACGATCAGCACGCGGGGCTTGGCGGCGGCGGGCTCAGGCACGGGCGCCGCCCTTCGCGCGGAGGTCGGACGTGCACGACTCCGTCATCGCCTCGGGCGCCCACGGGAGCACGAACGAGAACGTCGCGCCCTCGCCGATCCGGCTGGCGATGCGGATCCGCGACCCGTGCGCCGCCACCACGCCCGCCGCGAACGTGAGTCCGATGCCGCAGCCGCCCTGCTCCTGCGCGAGCAGGTTGTCGAGCTGCGTGAAGCACTCGAACACGCGTCCGTGGTCCGCGGGGTCGATCCCGATCCCCGTGTCCTGCACCTCGAAGCGGAGGCCGTCGTCGGTCGGGAGCGCGCGGATCACCACGTGCCCGCCCTCGGCCGTGAACTTCAGCGCGTTCTCGCCGAGCGCGTGCAGCGCGCGGGTGATGTCCTGCGCGTCGGCCATGACCGCCGCGTTGCGGTCGGGGACGTCGAAGTGCAACTCGACCTTCCGCTCGTTCGCGCGCGCGCCGAGCGGCCGCACGAGCGGCGCGATGATGTCGTCGGCCGAACAGGCGCGGAGGTCGGGGACGAAGTCCTCGTCCTCGACCCGCGCCAGCGAGAGCAGCTTGTCGATCTCGTGCGCGAACGCCTCGGTCTCGGCGAGGACGTGGCGCAGGATCTCCTTCTGCTCCGTCGTGAGCGGCCCGTGCACGCCCTTCGCGAGGACCGACACGAGCGAGCGGATCACGGTGATCGGCGTGCGCAGTTCGTGCGCCACGCCGCTCACGAACCGCCGCTTGAGCGACTCGACCCGGTCCTCGTCGTCGTCCGACCGGCCCTTCCGCACCGCCGGACGGTCGCGCTGCTCGAGCGCCGACTCCACCGCGTGCACGACGTCGTCCATGCTCCGGAACGGCTTCTCCAGGAACCCCGCCGCGCGGCACCGCACCGCCGCCACCGCCTGCTCGTAGCTCGGGTAGGCCGTCATGAACACGACGGGGATGTCCGGCCCGATCTCCGCCATCCACCGACCCATCTCCTCGCCGCGCATGCGCGGCGTCTGGAGGTCGGTCACCACCACGTCGATCGGCCGCGACGCCGCGAGCTGCAGCGCCGCCCCCGCGTCCGCCGCTTCGAGCACCTCGAATCCCCGCATCTGCAGCGCGCGGGCGACCTGCCCTCGCGCGAACGAATCGTCGTCGGCGACGACGATGCAGGGAGTGTGCGTCGGGTCGTGCATGGGAGCGCTTCCCCCATCGGAATCCGGGCCCTGCGCGGATGAGCCCGCGACCCGCCGCGCGACCGCGCCCGGACCGGAGATCCCCCCGGCGTTCGCGACCTGGGGCCGCTTTCGCTGCACTGCCGGCCTGCGCTCCGTCGGTCGGTGGTGGAAAGCCGGGGATCGGGGCGGAGGCGTATGCCTCGCTGCCGTCCGACAAAGGCTCGAAGCACGGGATCGCCATCGCGATCGACGCCGCCGGTGCCGGCGCGATACACTCCGGAACAACATGATGTCTTCTACAAGGCCGTGCGCCGCCGCGTCCGGGACACTCTGCTCCGCGCAGAGGGAGCCCGTGCGCGGCGCCGCGCGGAGCGCGAGGCGATCCACGCGGAACTCGAGGAACGAAGACGCATCAAACGAACCCGAGGTGGATGGTAAGTGCCCTTGTCAAATCGGAGTCGTGTCTTGGCACACCACATGTGACCACTTGCGCGCCTGGGTCAGAGGACCTGGCTCCGCAGGCACCTCTTGGGTGCGTGCTGGTTCATGTCGGACCGCGCTCCGTGGTGTTGTTGTCTCGACAGGGTGTCCTCTAGGAGACGCCTCATGCCAGCGCTAGCCCGCTTCTCTCACGAAAGTTGAAACAAGATCGGGCTGCGGCGCGTCTAAGTGTCTGTACCACCAAGTACTTACACTGACGGAGGCACGCAGCCCGATGAGCACAGAGTGTAGCACGACGGGGACCCTGTTTCATGACATCGCGGGCCGCGACGCCGTCGTTCGCTTCGACGCGGGCCACGTCACAAGT
>JAJVHW010000046.1 GCA_022072415.1 Planctomycetota bacterium | reverse complement strand
GGGATGAAATTTATAATCTCAAAGATAAAGATGCGAACGGTAACGTTAAATTTGGCAGAACGGTTACAATTAATACAGGCCGCGCCGGCGGCGCGCGTCCTCGCCGCGATGGCGTCGCCGGGCCGCACGGTCGCGATGATGCGCGTCACGTGGCTCGCGCGCCGCACGGGGCTGCGCGCCGCCGCGCGCGCGTTCGGCGGACCCCTCCGCACGTTCGCCCGCATCGCGCCCGATCCGGCGTGGACCCCGTGGAGCCGCACGGTGCCCGGCATGATCCCCGCCGCCGCCCCGCGGCGCGGCGCCGTCACGCTGCTCCCGGGCTGCGTGATGGACCAGGGCTTCGGCCCCGTCCACGCCGCGGCCGCGTCGCTCCTCTCCGCGTCGGGCTTCGACGTGAACGTCCCGCGCGGCCCGCTCTGCTGCGGCGCGCTGCACGCGCACGTCGGCGACGCGGCGACGGCGTCCGACCTGCTCGCGAAGCTCGCCGCGGCGCTTCCGGAGAGCGACGCGCTGATCGTGGACGCCGCGGGATGCGGGAGCCATCTCAAGGAGGCGCGCGGACCCATGGAGCGCTGGCGGGGCCGCACGTTCGACGTGCTGGAGTGGCTCGACGCGCACGGGCTCCGCGCCGCGCCGCGCGCGTCCGCGCCGCCGATCCGCGTCGCCTACCAGGACCCCTGCCATCTGCGTCACGGGCAGAGAGTGATCGACGCGCCCCGCCGGCTGCTCCGCGCAGCACCGGGCGTCGAACTGGTCGAGCTCGGCGAGCCCGACCGCTGCTGCGGAAGCGCCGGCGTCTACAACGTGTCGCAGCCGGAGCTCGCGGCGATCCAGCTCGCGCGCAAGGTCGAGCTCGTCCGCGCCGCCGCGCCGGACGTCCTCGCCACAGCGAACCCCGGCTGCGCGCTGCAACTCGCGGCGGGACTCCGCGACGCCGGGCTCGACATCCCGGTCCGCCACGTCGTCGAGGTGCTCGCCGCCGCGAACGCTTGCCCGCCGCCCGGTGCGGGGGCAGCATCGGTCCGATGAAGCCCCTGCCCGACTGGGACGCACTCTCCTTCTCCCTCACCGAGACCGACGCGATCTGGGTCTGCCGCGGCGACACGCGGCGCGATCCCGTCTGGGACGCGGGGACGCTCCGGCCGTTCGAAGACCTCGCGATCTCCGTCGCGTCGCCCGCGCTCTCCTACGGGCTCGGCATCTTCGAGGGCATGAAAGCGCAGCGCGCGCCGGACGGGACGATCCTCCTCTTCCGCCCCGACCGCAATGCGGAGCGATTCCGGAAGTCGGCCGAACGGCTCACGCTGGCGCCGTTCCCGGAGGCGCGCTTCATCGAGGCGGTGAAGGAGACGGTGCGCGCGAACGCGCGGTTCGTCCCGCCGCACGGGCGCGGCACGTTCTACGTGCGCCCCGTCGAGTGGGCGAGCGAGGCGCGCCTCGGGCTCGGAATGGTGAACGGCTTCACCGTCGCGATGTACGGGAGCCCCGTCGGCGGTTACTTCAAGGTGGGCGGCGCGCCGGGCCTCCGGCTCCTCGTGAAGGAACAGGGCCGCGTGGCCCCCGGCGGCACCGGCTGGGCGAAGGCCGCGGGCAACTACGCGGGCGGCATCCTCGTCTCGGCCGAAGCGAAGAAGCAGGGCTTCGACGACGTCCTCTACCTCGACGCGCGGCACGTCCGGTTCGTCACCGAGACGAGCGGCAGCAACGTCTTCTGCGCGCTCCGGAACGGAACCCTCGTGACCCCGCCCCTCGACGACCAGATCCTCCCCGGCGTCACGCGCCTCTCCGCGATCGAGGTCGCCCGATCCCTCGGCATGCGCGTCGAGGAGCGTCCGATCGGCATCGACGAAGTCGTCGCCGACGGCGCCGGCCTCTTCGCCACCGGCACCGCCTACACCCTCGCCCGCATCCACTCCGTGACCCTGCGCGGCAAGGAGACGTCGTTCCCCGACGACACCGCGCGCGCAGCGATCTTCGAGATCATCCGCGGCATCCAGAACGGCACGCGGGAGGACACGTTCGGGTGGACGGTGCCAGTGGATCAGACCCGCCGCGCGTAGATCGTGAACGTCGCGCCGGTGCCGAGCATCGCGCCCAGCGTGCAGGCTGCGGCGGCGAAGGGGAAGGCGGCGAGGTAGGCGAGGTAGCGGACCATCCGCGCGGGGCGGTGCTGGCCGATGCGGTCGATCGGGCCGCGGAGGAGGTTGTAGAGGCCCATGTGGGCGTAGCCGAGGCGGTGGAGCGCGCTCTGCATCAGACCGAACGGGTTCTGCTCGAGGCAGTAGTGGGAGACCTCCTCCACCTCGAAGCCGTGGCGGCGGAGCATCTCGGAGAGCGTCTCCGGGCTGAAGTGGAAGAGGTGCCGCGGGACGTCGAGGTGGAACCACTCCTCGCGGGAGAAGCGGGCCTGCCAGCTCTCGATGTTCGGCACGGCGAGGATCAGCGCGCCGCCCGGGCGGAGGATGCGGCGGCACTCGTCGAGCGTGGCCGCGGGGTCGCGGAGGTGCTCGAAGACCTGCCAGGCCGTGATCGCGTCGAACTGTCCGTCGGCGAAGCCGACCTCCTCGACGGGGCCGACGCGCACGCGGTCCTCGCCGACGGCCTTGCGGGCCGAGCGGGCCGAGTCCTCGGAGAGTTCGGTGCCCCACGGCTCGTACCCCGCGCGTTGCAGGACGGTGAGCGAGACGCCGCGGGCGCAGCCGATGTCGAGCACCGCGCCGCGGCGGATGCCCGCCTTCCGGAGCGCGCGGACGCGCGCGAGGCGGAACAGATAGACGAAGAACTCGGTGACGGGTCCGAACTTCGCGTTCTCCGGGCCGTAGTAGACGTCGCCGTAGAACGACGGGATCTCCGCCTGCGCGGGGAGCGGATGGACGACCGCGAGCGAGCACTCCTGGCACTGCGCGACGTGGTGCCCGAGCGAGTCGGGCGCGTCGTGCGCGAAGAGGCGGCGCGCCTCGCGGCCCTCGCAGAGCGCGCAGCGGAACTCGGACACCTCGGGGCCCTCGGCGCGGATGCGCACGCCGCGGACGAGGTCGCGCGTGGCCGACGCGAGGTCCGAGAGGAGCGCGCGGAGTCCGTGACGGCGCGGAGTCGGCGGCGACGTGCGCGTGGACGGCTGCGTCGTCGGCTGCGTGGACGGCTGCGTCGACGGCTGCGCCGGCGCGCGCGAAGGGCGCGGCGGCGGAGCGACGCGCCCGGCCGCGCTTGCGACGGAAGACGCCTGCGGATCTTCGAGATGGAGTTCCGGCATGGGCGCCTCATCGGAATCCGCGGGCTCCGTGCTGTAGGAATTCGACGCGGAGTGTTGAGGAAATCGGACGCGGATGGCCGATGAGGCGGCATGAAGACAGCGGAGCCGGCCGCCGCCGGGTCCCGCGAGGGCGCATGGCCCTCGTGGGCCGTGCCGCTGCTGCTCGCCGCGCTCGCCGCTGCGGTCTACGGACCGAGCGTCGCGGGCGGCTTCCTCGTCTGGGACGATCCGACCTACGTCACGGACAACCCGGAGCTGAAACTCCCGTTCGGCGAGGCCGTGGTCCGCATCTTCACGACGCCGTGGTTCCTCAACTGGAACCCGCTCCACCGCCTGAGTCACCTCGTCGAGTGGAAACTCCTCGGACCGGCCCCGCAGGCGATGCGCGCGGTGAACGTGGCCCTCCACGTCGTGTCGGCGGTCCTCGCGTACCACGTGCTCCGCATCTGGCTCGGGCGGCGGCTCCCGGCGCTCGCGGCCGCCGCGGTGTTCGTCGCGCATCCGGCGTCGGTCGAGTCGGTCGCGTGGATCTCCAGCCGGAAGACCGTGCTCGCGGCTGCGTTCGCGTTCGGCGCGGTGCTCCAGTGGCTCCGGGCCGACGACGCTCCGCGGCGGCGGGCATGGGCGCTCGCGCTGTTCGTCCTCGCTCTCCTGTCCAAGGCGAGCGTGACCGTGCTCCCCGCGCTGCTCCTCCTCCTCGACCTCTCGCGCCGGACGCCGCTCCGCTGGGGATGGTACGCGGCGTTCTGCGTCCCGGCCGCCGCGGCGTCGGTCGCGCAGGTGCTCTCCGCATCCACGGGCGACGGCATCCGTCCGCTCCACGGAGGAACACCGCTCACGCACCTGGCGACGATCGTCGCCGCGCTGCCGGCCTACGCCGGGTCGATCGTGCTGCCGTTCGGGCACGCGGCGCGCCGGACGTTCGATCCGGTGACGACCGCGTCCGATCCCCGCCTCTGGGCGGGGGTCGCGCTCCTCGCCGCGGTCGCGTGGGCCGCCGCACGGTCGTGGCGCGGAAGCCGCCGCGCCCTGGTGGCGCTCGCGTGGTCCGTCGCGGTGCTGCTCCCGACGCTGGTCGTGCCGATCCCCATCATCCACGCAGACCGCTACGTGTACCTCGCGCTCCCGTTCGCGCTCGCGCCGGCCGCCGACTTCCTGCTGACGCGCGCCGCGTCGCCCCGCGTCACGGTGATCCGCGCCGCCGCGGCGGGATGGGCCGCGTGGACCGCCGTGGCGGCCGCGCTCTACGCCGGCGTCTGGGCGGACTCGAGGGCGCTCTGGACGCACAGTCTCGAGCGGTACCCCGGCGACGCCGAGTCGTGGACGCTCCTCGGCGTGTCCCTTCGCGCGGAAGGCCGGGGCGACGACGCGCGGACGGCCTTCGAGCAGGCAACCCGGATCGACCCCGCGTACCTCCCCGCCGCGGAGAACCTCGCCCTGGTCGCGATCGAACGAGGGGACCTCGCGGCCGCGGAGATTCGACTCCGGGACGTCGTCGCCCGTGCGCCGACGCGCGACTCCGCGTGGGCCGCCCTCGGTGCCGTGCTCGACATGCAGGGCCGCCCCGACGAGGCCGCCGCCGCGTTCGGCGAGGGGCTCCGCCGCTGCCCCGGGAGCGCGCACCTCCTCGCGAACCGCGCCGAGTTCGAGCGGCGCCTACGCGGGCGCTGACGGTAGCGGCAGGGTCCGGTCCGCGCCCCGGAACCGTCCGACCGCCATGCCCGCGGCGCCCGCGAGGAACACCAGAGCGACCGGCTGGACCGGCGCGACGTAGCGGATCTCGGACATGCAGAGGCCCCACGCGATCTGCGGTCCCCACGCCATCTGCGCGGTGCGGAGGAGCACCAGCGACGCCGGGAGGAACGTGATCCGCCGCCAGCGGAACCACATCACGACGACCGCGAGGAGCCCCAGCCCGAAGAGCACGCGGTACGTGCGGAGCGCGACCTCGAGCGCCGTGGACGCGGCGCCGCGCTGCGTCGGCTCCATGTGCGCCGGGAAGTCGTCGTCGGTCGGGTGGAACCACACGTTCCCGATGCGGAGCAGCGGGTAGCCCACCCAGAACCGCACCGGGTGACGCGCCGCGCGCTCGTCGCCGAGCGCCTGGAACTTCGCCTCCGTGACGGGGTTCATGCCGCCGGCCGCGCGGCCCTCGGCGAGCCACGCGAGCACCTTCTCGCGCTCGTCGGGTCCGTCGAACAGATCGTCGTGCAGCCACGCGGGGACTACGTCGCCGTGCGCGTAGCCCCACCACCAGAGCCGGAGCCACTCCTTCCGCGGACGGTACGTCGTCGCGAGCCAGCGGTTCCATCCGCGGCGGTGCGCGAGGCCCTCGGCGTCGAGGGGGTCGGTGTGGCAGACGAACAGCGGCCGCCCGAACCTGCGGCTCGCGAACACCGACCACGGGATGCACAGCGCGATCGCGAGCGCCGCCGTGCCGATCCACGCGGCGGCGGCACGGGCGCGGGGCGCGCCGCGGATCAGCGCCGCGACGAATCCGGCGACGCAGACCGCCGCGACGACCGCCGCGGAGTCGTGCCGCACGTGGATGAGCGCGGCGCCGAGCGCCGCCGCCGTGAGCGCGGGCGCCGCGCGGGGCGCCCTCCACAGTTCGAGGAGCGCGAGCAGCCAGCCGAGGCAGAGCGGGATCACGAGCGACTCGGACATCACGACCTGCACGAACCGCAGTTCGACCGGATTGAGCGCCGCGAGCCACGCCGCCGCCGCCGCCGCGAACGGCATCGCGGGGAAGAGCCTCCGCGCGAGGGCCGCGCAGAGGAGCGGAGTGGAGGAGAGGAGCAGCGCGTTGACGAAGCGGACGGCCGCGAGCGACTCGGACCCCGCGATCGTCCACACGAGCGCCACGTACCCCGGCGTCCCGGGCCCCCGCAGGTGGTCGTCCGACGCGAACCACACGGGCTCCCCGGAGACGATCCGGTGCGCCATGTCGCGGTACCAGAGCTCGTCTCCCGAGCTGAAGCGCGCAAACTTCAGCGCGACGACGAGGCGGAGCAGCAGCCCGGCGGCGAACGCGGCCCGGACGAACGCCGTCGCCCGCCGCACGGCCTCCGCAGGACCCTGCGGCGGCGTCGCCCCGGAATCGAGCGCGGCCGTCACGGGGACGTTTGATCCCGCGCGCGGACGGAAATCAAGTTCGTGCCGTCGCTACGTCTTGTCGGCCGACGCGGGAGGCGCGGGCGGCGGCGCGGCGGGCGGCGCGGTCTCGGGCGGCGGGCGGTCGGTCACCTTGAAGTCGAGGTCGCCCTCGGCGTTCGTGGTGACGACCACCAGCGTGTTCGCCTTGACGCCGCCGCGGAGCATCTGCTCGCTGAGCGGGTCCTCGATCAGCTTCTCGATCGCGCGCTTGAGAGGCCGCGCGCCGAAGTCGAGGTCGGAGCCGTCGCGGATGATCCGCTCCTTCGCCGCGTCGTCGAGCACGAGGTCCACGTTCTTCTCGACCAGCCGGTCGCGGACGCCGCGGAGCTCGATGTCGATGATCTGCTTCAGGTCCTCCACCGTGAGCTGGCGGAAGACGACGATCTCGTCGATGCGGTTCAGGAACTCCGGACGGAAGTTGCGCTCGAGCTCGTGGGAGAGCTGCTCGCGCATCTTCTGGTAGCCGGCCTCCGCCGTGTCGGTGCTGCGCGTGAACCCGAGCGTCGCCTGGTTCTTGATGATCGAGCTGCCGATGTTGCTCGTCAGGATGATCACCGTGTTCCGGAAGTCCACGTGGCGGCCGAAGCTGTCGGTGAGCCGGCCCTCCTCGAGGATCTGGAGCAGCATGTTGAAGACGTCGTGGTGCGCCTTCTCGATCTCGTCGAAGAGCACGACCGAGTACGGACGGCGGCGGACCTTCTCGCTGAGCTGCCCGCCCTCCTCGTAGCCCACGTACCCCGGCGGCGCGCCGACGAGCCGCGAGACGTTGTGCTTCTCCATGTACTCGGACATGTCGATGTGGATGAGCGCGTCCTCGTCCCCGAACATGAACCGGGCGAGCGCCTTCGCGAGGTGCGTCTTCCCCACGCCCGTCGGGCCGAGGAAGATGAAGCTCCCCATGGGGCGGCGCGGGTTCTTCAGGCCCGAGCGGGAGCGGCGCACGGAGCGCGACACGGCGGACACCGCGCGCTCCTGGCCGACGACGCCGCGGCGGAGCTCGTCCTCCATGTGGAGGAGCCGCTCGGCCTCGCCGGACTCGATCCGCGTGAGCGGGACGCCGGTCACCCGGGACACGGTCTCGCGGATCACGTCGCTGTCCACGACGCCCTCGGTCTCGCGCGACGTCTTCCGCCACTCGTCGAGGATCCCCTGCTTCTTCTTCTTCAGCTTCTGCGCCTTGTCGCGGAGCTTCGCGGCGCGCTCGAAGTCCTGCGCCTGCACCGCCTCGGCCTTCTCCGATTCGTGCTTCCGGATCTCCTCGTCGAGCTCCTTCATGTCCGGCGGGTGCGACATGGAGCGGAGGCGCACGCGGGCGCCCGCCTCGTCGATCACGTCGATCGCCTTGTCCGGGAGGAACCGCGCGGTGATGTAGCGCGTCGCGAGGTCGATCGCGTCCTTCAGCGCCTCCTCGGTGTACTTCACGCGGTGGTGCTTCTCGTACCGCTCGCGGAGGCCCTTCAGGATCTCGAAGGTCTCCTCCTTGCTCGGCGGCTCCACCACGATCGTCTGGAACCGGCGCTCGAGGGCGCCGTCCTTCTCGATGTACTTGCGGAACTCGTCGAGCGTGGTCGCGCCGATGCACTGCACCTCGCCGCGGGAGAGCGCGGGCTTCAGCACGTTCGACGCGTCGATCGCGCCCTCCGCGCCGCCGGCGCCGACCAGCGTGTGCAGCTCGTCGATGAAGAGGATCACGTTCTTCGCGCGGCGGACCTCCGTCATCACCGCCTTGATCCGCTCCTCGAACTGGCCGCGGTACTTCGTGCCCGCGACCATCATGGCGAGGTCCAGCGTGACCACCCGCTTCGCGCGGAGGATCTCCGGCACGTCGCCGGAGACGATCATCTGGGCGAGACCCTCGACGATGGCCGTCTTGCCGACGCCGGCCTCGCCGAGCAGCACGGGGTTGTTCTTCGTGCGGCGGGAGAGGATCTGCATGACGCGCTCGATCTCGCGGGCGCGGCCGATCACCGGGTCGAGCTGCCCCTCGCGGGCGAGGTCGGTCAGGTCGCGGCCGAACGCGTCGAGCGCGGGCGTCTTGCTCTTCCCGGACGGACCGCCCTGCGACGCGGTCTCGCCGGCGCCCGGCCCGCCGGGCCCTCCCGGGCCTTCCTCGGGCTCGCTCGAGCTCGCGGAGAACTCCGGCGCCTGCGGCTCGGACTTCTCCTTCGGGTCCTTGCCCTCGCCCTGGTCGTTCCCGAGGAGCTCGAGCACCTGCTCGCGGACCTCCTCGAGGGTGGACCCGAGGTTCAGGAGCACCTGCGCGGCGATCCCCTCGTTCTCGCGGATCAGCCCGAGCAGGAGGTGCTCGGTCCCGATGTACGTGTGGTGGAGGTTCTCCGCCTCCTCGAGGGCGAGTTCCAGCACCTTCTTCGCCCGGGGGGTGAAGGGGAGCTGGCCCATCGTGACCATGTTGGTCCCGTTCTTGACGATCTTCTCCACTTCGAGGCGGATCTTCCGCATGTCCACGTCGAGGTTGCGGAGGACCTGGGCGGCGACGCCGTTGCCCTCCTGGACCAGCCCGAGCAGGATGTGCTCCGTGCCGATGTAGTCGTGGTTGAAGCGCTGGGCCTCCTGGCGGGCGAGGCTCATCACCTTGCGGGCGCGCTCGGTGAATCGGTCGAACATGGAGGTTCCTCCGGGCTCGGGGGTGCGAAGGTCGTGCCGCGTCCCGCCGCGACGGCGGGCCGGGTCCCCGGGCTCGGGACGAGCTTATCCCACGCCCGGGCCGTCCGCCCGGAGTGCCGGAGCGTCGGGCGGTCTGACGCGCAGGCATGAGAACCCGCGCCGGGCGCCGGGGCTTCCGGGTAGGCTCGGCCGGATATGGCAGACCCCGCGCCGATCCCCCCGCCGAACCCCGGGAAGAAGGCCCCCGCGCCGGCGCCGAAGCCGGCCGCGTCCGGAGCCGGAGCGGCCCCGGCCCCGGTCGCGGCCGGTTCCGAGAACCCGTTCCTCGGGAAGAAGCTCGCGCGGTGCACGGTCGGGCAGCGCATCGGCCGCGGCGTCACGTCGCACGTGTTCAAGGCGCGCTACGAGCCGCTGCAGAAGGACATCGCGCTGAAGATCCTCACGCTGAAGGGCGCGGGGGCGGAGGAGCTGCGGCAGCGGTTCGTGGCGGAGGCGAAGGCCATCGCGAAGCTCGACCACGAGAACATCGTGAAGGTGCTCGACGTGGTCGAGGACCAGGGGCATCTCTGCATCCTGATGGAGTACGTCCCCGGCGAGACGCTCCAGGACCGGATCGACGACCTCGGCTCGGTCCAGCCGCGGAAGGCGCTCGACATCGCCGCGCAGGTCGCCCGGGCGCTCTCGGCCGCTCACGAGACGGGGATCGTCCACCGCGACATCAAGCCCGCGAACATCATGCTGGCGCGCGGCACCGACGCGGTGAAGGTCGTGGACTTCGGACTCGCCGCCAAGGGCGCGGCGAACCGCGTCGGCACGCCGCTCTACATGTCGCCGGAAGCCGCGCAGGGGAAGCGCATCGACGAGAAGAGCGACGTCTACGCCCTCGGCGTGTCGCTCTACCAGATGCTGACGGGGAAGCACCCGGTGACCGGCACCTCGGTGAAGGAGATCCTCGCCGCGCAGGTCGCCGCCGCCCCTCCCCCTCCGAGCAAGGTGAAGCCCGACCTCGGGAAGCGCTACGACGACCTCCTGAACCGCCTCCTCGTGAAGTCGAAGGGCTACCGTCCCGAGGCCGCGGAGGCGGCCGAGATGATCGAGGACCTCCTCGACGAGGACGCGCCCGCGGGCACGCAGCGGCGGCGCCCGGCGCGGCGTCCGCGGAAGAAGAGCGGCCCCGGCGCGATGGTCGCGGTGATCGGCCTCGTGGCGATCGTGGGCGCGGTGATCGCCGTCATGGCGATGAACAAGTCCAGGGAGACGGAGAGCGGCGGCGCCACCCGCGCGGGGACTACCGCGCAGGGCGGCGGGACCGCCGCGGCGCCGGTCGCCGAGGACCCGGCCGTCGTCGCGAAGCGGAAGTACGACGAGGCGGAGGCGTACGCCGCCGCGAACGCGGCGGACCACGCCGGCCAGGCGCAGCGCTGGTCCGCCGCCGAGAAGGCGGGACCGGGCACCGAGTGGGCCGCGAAGGCCGCCGCGAAGCGCGCCGACGCGGAGAAGTCCGCCGCGAAGGCGAAGGAGGACGCGGACCGGCAGGACCGCGAGAAGAAGGAGCGCGAGCGCCTCGCGGCCGAGGTGAAGCAGAAGCACGAGGACTTCGCGAAGCTCGTCGCCGCGTTCGACTTCTCCGGCGCTGCGTCGAAGGTGAAGATCCTCGGTGCCCCGGAGGGCACGCCGCCCGGCCAGTGGGGCCGGCGCGTGTCGCGCGTGATGCTCCTCGGCGACACGTTCCTGCCGAAGCTGAACGACGGCCTCAAGGCGACGGGCTTCCCGCGGAACCGCGTGGACCCCGCGGCGCCGGACGGCGAGCGGCTCGTCGGCGCGGAGAAGGCGGGGCTCGTGACCGACAACGGCGGGAAGCGCGGACAGATGCCGTGGACGGCGCTCCAGCCGAAGGGCGTCTTCCGCATCGCCGAGCGCGTCACGAGCGCCAAGCGCGCCGAGGACTGCCTCTTCCTCGCCGTCCTCGCGATGGAACTCGGCCTCGAGGGCGAGTCGAAGATGTACCGCGAGTCCATCGCGAACGTGGACACGACCGGCACCACCGTGGACCGGGTGAAGGAGTTCTTCGTCCCGGAGTAGTGCGCCGTCCCGCGTCGTCGCGGGTCCGTCGGTCCGGCGGCGCCCCGGTTGTAGGATCGCTCCGATGCACGGACACCACGTCGAGGACGAGCTCTGCGTCTGCTTCCACGTCTCGCGGGCGAAGATCATCCGCTACGTGAAGCGGGAGCGGCCGCGCGTCGTGTCGCTCGTCAGCCAGTGCATGTCGGCGGGGACGGGCTGCGGGTGGTGCATCCCGTTCCTCCAGCGCATCCACGAGGACGTGATGGCCGGGCGCGAGCCCGAGCCGATGATGAGCCGCGACGAGTACCTGCGGCGGCGGGCGGAGTACCACCGGCGGATCAAGGGGATCGGCGCGGAGCCTGAGCAGGGCCGCGAGCCGCGGGGAGCCGGGTGAGGGTCCCGCGTCAGGCCGTGACGCCCGCGCTCTCGAGCTCCTTCCGCAGGCGGAGGCGCAGGGTGCGCAGGCGCGTGTCGAACGTGTTCGGATTGATCCCGAGCGCTTCGATCATGTCGAGGCGCGTCGTGGAGCCGTCGGCGAGCGCGAGGAGCATGTCGCGCCCCTCGTCGGACAGCGAGTGGATCGCGCGGCGGATGAGCTGCGCGTCCTCCTCGCGGATGACGCAGTCGGCCGCGTCGCCGGACGGGTCCTCGCCCCGCGCGACCACGGGGCGGTCGGCTTGGAGGCGCGTCGCGTAGCGCTGGGCGATCCGCCCCTCGCGGCGGGACGCGTCGAGGAACTCGAGCGCCTTCCGCTGGTAGATCCCGACGAGGATGCCGAAGTGGTTGTCCTTCGACGGGTAGCGGGAATGGATCTGGAGGTACGTCGCGACCGCCTCGTGGAAGAGGTCCTCCGCATCCTGCGCGCGGATGCCGTAGCGCGTGCGGGCCATGAGCTGCATCTTCCCCACGAGCGCCGAGGTCCGGGGCTCGTCGGCGAGCGCGGCCATGAGGCCGTCGTGCGACGTGTCCTCGCGGGGCGCGGAGCGCTGCGCGGCGTCGGCGGAGGGTTCCGCGACGGCGCGGCCTGCGGCGGCACGGGCGGCGGGTGCGGCGCGGCGGGTCACGGTCACGGCGTCGATACCTCCGGAAAGGGGCGGGGAACGCCCTTCCGTTTGGCAACGCCCGTGCCGCGGCGCGGGGGCTAGGCCCGGTCCACGGTCAGGACGACCAGCGCGGCGAAGCACGCGTCGCAGACGAGGAGGTGCGCCTCGACGCGGCACGCGGCATCGGAATCGAGCCTGCGCGCGGCGTATCCGGCCAGTTCGTGGCGGACGTGCGCCCCGGGTGCGTCCAGCGCGTCGGCATGCGGAACGGTCTCGGTCTCGCCCACGGGGCCTCCAGGGGCCGGGAGCCGGCCACGAGGGGGATATGGCGCGGGGTGGACATTCCTTTGGGGTCCGTTCACTTTTTTCGACGCCCGCGGACGGGACGTTCACGCCGCCCCCGGTGTTTCTTCATTGAAACATGGAGACCCGTTCGATTGCATGGGTGTGGACGTTCGGGGGCGGCCGCGCATTTCGCGCGTGCCGCCCCTGCGATTCCCGCGTCCGTTCCCCGCACTGGAGGTGCATCCCATGCCCCGAATCAAGGAAGACAGCTCGACGCTGATGGCCGATCTCGTCGCGCGCCTGGACCGTCTCGTCCGCGCCGCCGTGAAGGAAGGGCGCGAACAGGCCCTCGCCGAAGTCCGCGCGCTCGTCGCCGGCGGCGCGCCCGTCCGCCGCGGCCCCGGCCGTCCGCGCAAGTCCGACGCCGCCGCAGCCGTCGCCGGGAAGGCCCCGAAGGCGCGCCGGAAGTCCTCGAAGCCGCGGAAGAACTGGTGGAACACGGCGACCGAGGCCGAGAAGGCCGCGCGCGTGAAGAAGATGCTCGCGGGCCGCGGACTCGAGCCGAAGTCGAAGTAGCTCGAGCGACGGCCGACCGGGAGGCTGAGAAGAAGCCTGCCGGAGCCGTCGGTTGCGTCCCTGCGGTCCGCAGCAAGGCGGCCGAGCGAGCACGACTCCACGGAGCGAGTCGTCGAGCGAGGCCGACGCTGCTGCGGGCCGGCGGGGCGCAACGGCGCGCCGCCGCGGAGATTGCGCGCGTCGGCGGACGATGACTCACGCCGGATCCGGTGCATCGGCACCGAGCCGGGCCGCGCTGCGCGGAAGATTGCTTCACAGCCTCCGGGACGGGCGGAGCCTCCGCGGCTCCGCCCGTCTTCGACTCCGGCGTGCGCGCGCGCGACACTCGCGGCATGCGGCCGGACCTCCTGCTCGTGATCGTGGACGCGCTCCGCGCGGACCGTCCGGGCTTCGCGGGGAACGGGCGCGCGCGGACACCGTTTCTGGATACGCTCGCGGCGCGCGGCGCCATGTTCGACGCGGCGCGCACGGTCTGCGGGTGGACGCTCCCGGCCTGCGCGTCCATCGTGACGGGGCGGATGCCGTCGGATCACGGACTCCTCCATCACGACCGGCGTTTCGCCGCGCCGAAGCTCCCCGCCCTCCTCCCTCCGGAGTACGAGACGCTCGGGATCGGGAACAACGGGAACTTCGTCCCGGACGATCTGGAAGATTCGCAGATCCAGTCGCTCGGCTTCGAACGGCGCCCCGCCGTGTGGAAACGGTTCGGATGGCAGGACGGATTCGGAACGTACCGGTGGTTCCACAAGGAGGACAAGGACGGACCGTTCCGCGCGTTCCGCGAGTGGTGGACGCGACCTCGCGCGGACGCCCGGCCGCGTTTCGCGATGCTCCACACGAACGTGGTCCACGACTACGACCACGGGGATCCGTGGTGCGTCGCGGTGGAGCCATGGCTCGGCCGCGCGCTTCACCCCGCGCTCGCGAAGTTCCGCGACGGCCCGTGGATCTGGAAGGACCCGCCCGAGGGCCTCGCGACTGCGCGGATCGACGAGGAGGCGTCGGCGAAGCAGGAGGCGTGCCTCGCGGAGTGCGACCGCCGCCTCGCGGAGGCGCTCTCGTGCGTGGACCTCGCGCGCACCGCGGTGATCGTCGTGTCCGACCACGGCGAGGGCTTCGACGGCGCGCGGCAGCGCGTCCATCACTGCGGACGCCTCCACGACGACCTCCTCCGCGTGCCGCTCGTCGCCGTGTTCCCGCCCGGCACGCCCGGCGCCCCGCCGCCCGGATCGCGCGTCGCCGCGCCCGCGAGCGTGCTTGACGTCGCCCCGACCTTCCTCGCGCTGGCGGGCGGCCGCGCCGACGGGCTCCCCGGCGCCGACCTCCGCTCGCTTCCCGCCGCGCGCATCCTCCGCGCCGAGGACCACGGATACCTCTACGCGCCGCCGTCCGACGTCTCCGAGCCCTTCCGCCGCTACGACGTCCACGACCACGAGCTCTCGTCGTCGTGCGAGATCCGCGGCGCGGAGAAGCGGATCGAGGCGCGCCTCGGACGGCAGTCCTGGGCCGAGGAGTACGACCTCGAACTCGACCCCGCCGAGCGCATCAACAAGGCCGCGGGCCCGCAGGGTCCCCTGCGCCGCCCCGAGCGCGACGAGGGCTCCCTCGCCGCGAAGCTCCGCACGTGGACGGCCGACTCCGCCGAGGCCGCCCGGCTCGCCTTCCCCGACGCGTACCCGCGATGGGCGCGGAGCTGCGGGCGCGACCTGCCCGAGGTGAAGCGTCACCGTCCGTTCGCGAAGATCCCCGCCGCCGAGCGCGAGCCGATCACCTTCCTCGTCGCCGTGGACGACCCGGAGGAGCTCCGCCGCCACGTGCTCTCCTCCGCGGCGTTCCTGCACGGAGGGCACCAGTGGCTCTTCGTCGAGAACCGCGGGAACCGCGCGTACTCCTCGATCTCGAGGCTCTACCGGGACGCGGAACGGAAGGCCCGCCACGATCTCCGGTTCTTCGTACACCAGGACGTGCTCTTCCCGCCGGACTGGGAGGACCGCCTGTTCGCCGCGCTCCGCGAACTCGACGCGGCGCACCCGGACTGGGGCGTGATCGGCGCCGCGGGCCGCGCGCCGGAGCGGGCCGACGGCACGGAACCGCCGAACATCGGCCACTGGAGCGATCCCCACAAGCTCCACCGCCCGCACGGCCCGATGCCGGCCGAGGTGCAGGTGCTCGACGAGCTCTGGCTCGGCGTCCGCGCGTCGCGGGGCGTGCGGTTCGATCCCGACCTCCCCGGGTTCCACTGCTACGGCGCCGACCTCTGCAACACCGCGCGCTCGCTCGGGATGAAGTCCTTCGTGATCGACGCCCCGGTCGTCCACAAACTCTTCCTGAACGACGGCTCGGTCATCCGCGGGAGCACGGAGAGCGCGAAGATCGCGGGGCGGCGGACCGATGCGTTCCGCGCCGGCTTCCTGCGAAGCGCGGACTACGTGCGGGCGAAGTGGGCGAGGTACCTTCCGTTCCGCGGGACCGCGCACGCGTTCCTCGCGGCCGACGGACAAGGCGACGGCCCGCCGGAGGCGTCCAGTCTCCCGTGAGACTCCGCCTGCTCCTGCCGTTCCTCCTCACCGCGCTCCCGGCGTCCGCGCAGGAGGCATCCCCGCCCGAGTCCCCCGCGAAGCCGCCGCCGCGCCTGCTCGGGCCGCGGAGCGGCCCCGAGCGGAAGAAGGCGGCGTCGCGGTTCGGCGCGACCGCGGCGAGCGAGAAGGCGGTCGTGTCGGCCCTGGACTGGCTCGCCCGGCACCAGGAGCCGGACGGGTCGTGGGACGCGGACGGGTTTGATCGACGGTGCGCCGCCGCCGCCTCCGGAGGGACGCCGTGCGACGGCCGCGGGAAGGGGCAGCACGGAGAGGACGTCCCGTGCCCGTTCGACGACGCGATCTCCGCGCTCGCGACGCTCGCGTTCCTCGGGAACGGGCACCTCCCGGGCGTCGAGGGCGACCCGCACGGGGCGGCCGTCGCGAAGGCGCTCGACGCGCTCCGCGGGGGCGACGCATGGTCGCTCCCGCTGACCGTCGAGTGCTTCGCCGAGGCGGAGGCGATGGAAGGGAAGGGCCGCTTCGCCGGCCGCGTGGCGTCGGGCGTGGAGCGACTCCTCGCGATGCGGCAGGAGGACGGCGCGTGGGGCTACGCGGCGCCGTGGCGGCCCGGGTCGGACGTCCCCCACACCGCGCTCGTCGTGTCGGCGCTCGTCGCGGCGCGGGACTGCGGAACCGATCTCCCCGCGGACCTCGGAGCGCGCGTGGACGCATGGCTCTCGCGGCTCGAGGAGAAGGGCGGGAAGCTCGCGTACCTCGAGGACGGGCGGAAGTACGGCTACACGCCGACGACGTCGAACGCCCACTGCGCGTTCGCGATGCGCGAACTGCTCGAGGCGGGGACCTCGTCCGCCAGGCACCGCGCGCACGCGGCGCTCGTCGCGTCGGAGACGCCGGCGTGGAAGATCTCCTTCCGCGAGGTGGACGGGCCCGGCCGGGGCAAGGTGTCGGTTCAGGTCGGTAACCTCTCGATGTACCAGTGGCTCTACGGAACGGTCGGCGCGTTCCAGCGCGGAGGCGACACGTGGACGACGTGGTTCGGTGCGGTGAAGACGGCTCTGGTCGGCGGCGGCAGCCAGCGGGCGGAGGGGTGCGCGAAGGGGTCGTGGGACCCGCTCGGAACCTACGAGCGGCAGACCGGCGGCCGCGTGTTCGCGACGGCGCTCGGAGCGCTCGCGCTGGAGCAGCCGTGGAGGCATCGCCGGCTCGCGGAGACGGCGAGGAGGCCCGCGGCGTCCCCCGGACCGTCACCTGGTTCGAAGTGACGACGCGCCTCGGCGCGATGCGCGGCGTCCTCTCGCCGCGCGGGTTCACGGCGTTCGGGCCCGCCGACGCGACCCCGGTCCCGGTTGGCGCCGTCCGCGACGACCGCTGCGTCGCGGCGCGCGAGGTCCGCGACTGGTTGGAAGGGAAGCTCCGCGCCTTCCGCACGCCGGTGGACCTCGTCGGCAATCCTCCGTTCCGCCGCGCCGTCATGGAAGCGATGCTCGCGATCCCCTACGGCGAGACCGTCACCTACTCCGACATCGCCCGACGCGTGGGGAAGCCGAAGGCCTCCCGCGCCGTCGGCCAGGCCGTCGGGTCGAACCCCGTCGCCGTGGTCGTCCCGTGCCACCGCGTCGTCGGCGCCGGCGGCGCCCTGACCGGATTCGGCTTCGGCCTCCCCGCGAAGCGCGAACTCCTGGCGATCGAGGGGGTCGCCGTCACGGGGCCGGGCGCCGGGCGGGTAGTGCGTCGGAGCTGAAGCGTCGTTCCGGGCCAACCCGGATCATTCACGAGGGTACGCGCCTGGCCGAGCCCGCGGGCGCGCTGCTGCGTCGGAGCCCTTGACCGACTTGCCGAAGTCGCTCTGCGGTCTCCTCCTTGCATCGCATCCCGCGGATCTCGGCCAGGACAGTCCGTCGCCGGGCGACCGTCGGCGGAATCGACGTACAGTGCAGGCAGTCCGCGAGTTGAATGCCGTTCTCGCGCGAACCCTCGTGAATGATCCGGGCTAGCGGAACGTCGTCCGGATCGCGTACTTGCCCTTCCCGTCGCTCGGCGGGCCGAAGCGCGGACGGACCTCGACGATCCACTCGCCGGGCTCCGTCGCGTCCACGGCGACCTTCGCCCCCCACTTCCGCCGCCCTTCGCCGAAGTCGGCTGCCGTCGCGCCCGAGGGGCTCACGACCCGCACGTCGTTGATGCCGTACGCGCTTCCGCGGGTCCGGCAGACGACCGAGAGCTTCGTCCCCGCGTCCACCTTCTCCTGCGGAACCGACACGCGGACCGCGTCCGAACCCGCCGACGCGCTCCGAAGCGCCTGCTGGCCGATGCCGACCTCGTCCGGCGCGCCCTCGGAGAGGACGAGCCGATACCCCGCGACCGCGTCGCTGCCTCCGGTCCGCGTCGCGCGGAGGAGCCACGTCGCCGCGTCGGCGCCCGCCGTCGCACGCACGGACTCCGAGTCGCCGTCGCCGGCCGACGTCGCGATCACGGCGCCGCCGGTCCGCCGGAGCTCCAGGTCCAGCGGCACGTCGATGCCGTCGAACGTCGCCGTCGCGACGAGCGTGCGGTACGGCGGGGCGGTCACGACGTACCAGTCGTCGTCGGCGAGGAGCAGGTCCGGATGGTCCCCGGCCGGGAGCGCGGCGGCCGCGGGCTGGAAGTCGTTCTCCTCGAATGCGTCCTCGGGCGGCGCGTCGGCCGGGGGCTGGGTGAACGGAAGCCCGCGCTCGCGGAGGAGCGCGCGGATGCCGTCGTCGTCGGCCCCTCCCCGGAGCGCGACGTTCGCCACGAGCACGGCGTTCGCGCCGTGCCTGAACTGGGCGTTCGACGCGAGGAACGTGTGCGACTCGATCACGACGCGGAGCGCGTCGTCGTGCCCGATCAGCGCGCGCAGGTCCCAGCAGAAGGCCGACCAGATCTCGCCGTCGGCGTGGACCTCGTGCTCGATGTCGCGCGGGTACTTCTTGTTCGTGTCCACGCGGCGGAGGAACGGGATCGGCGCGTTCGAGTAGCTCGACGCGTCCCACGCGGCCACGAGCGGGTCGTACGTGTCGTCGCCCGACGCGTGCATCGCGCAGCAGAGGAAGTCCGCGAAGCCCTCGCCCATCGACGCGCCCTCGAAGGTCGCGCCGTAGCCGGGCACCTGGTCGTCCTGGATCGCGTGGCCGTACTCGTGGATGACGATGTCCGCGTCCTCCGCGTCGTCCACGCCGCCGTCGCCGAGCGCGATCCGGTCGCCGAACGGATCGTAGTACGACTGGTCGGCCGCGAGGCCGTGCGCGTCGAACCGCTGCATCTCCCCGTTCGCGTCGAGGATGCCGAGCGCGCGGATCCGGTCCTGCGTGCGGTCGATGTGGAAGTAGGCGTTCAGGACCTCGAACTGCCTCTGGTCCCGGGTGATCCCGCGCCAGTCGAGGGTCGGCGTGACGCCCGCGCCCAGCGTGCCCGAACCGTCGGCCCACTGTCCGCGGATCGAGCCCGTGCCGTCGAGCCGCGGGATGGTCACCGTGCGGAGCTCCGCCTCGAGCTCCGGACCCGAGCGGTCGCGAAGGTCGCGGAACGCGGGATTCCGCGCGGAGTGGATGGGGTTCGGGTCGTATACGTCGCCGATCCCGTCGGCCGCGCGACGGAGCTCCCGCTGCGCGAGGATCCCGGCGCCCGCTTCCTGCGCGTCCACCCACACCGACGACGACTGAGCATCCGTGCGCACGTCCACCCGCCACGCGAGGCGCCCGGCGCGGCCCTCGGGGAGGATCACGAGGACCGGCGGATTCGACTCGGCCTCGACGGGCTCGTCCTCGGCGCCGGTGTCGGTCATGTGCGCGATCGCCGCGGCCGCCGCCTCCGCGGCGCTGACGACCGGCTCCGCGGCCGCGCCCCCGGCGGCGAACGCCTCCACGTGGACGAGCAGCGGCCGCCCGTCCCGCGCGACGTGCGCCGCGATCTCGCTCCCCTCGACGGGGACCCCGCCGATCACCTGGACGAAGCGCACGTGGTGCGCGGAGAGCGTCGTGTGCTCGCGGACGAGACGGAGCTCTCCGGGCATCCGCGCGAAGAGCGGGCGATGCCGGTCGAGGAGCGCCCGCGCCGCAGCGCCGAGATCGCCGCCCGCCGCCTCGGGCATGGGCCGCGCGTCGGTCCCGAAGAGCACCTGCCGGCCCGTCACGATCCGCGGCAAGGCGAGCCGGGGATCGGGAGCCGACGCAGCGGTCGCGCTTCCGCCGGGCGGCGCCGCCGGATCGAGCGGAAGCGCGGCCCGGTCCGGGGACCGAGGTTCGGCCAGCGCAGGCCCGCCGGGCGCCGGACGGACGGGCGCGTCCCCGCCCGAGGTGCAGAGGAACGCCGCCGCGCCGAGCGCGAGCCCGGCAGCGCCGGCGACGACCAGGAGCGGGCGTGTCCGCATCGGTGCCTCGAAGCTACCTCATCCTGCCGCACGGCGCCGTTACGGCAGGCCGATCCGGGCCCGGCGGCCGTCCAAGGTCGAAGCGTCGTCCCGAAACGACCGCGACGGCCGGGAGCGGCGATACGGCGAAGTGTCCGGCGTGTTCGGGGACGCTAGTCTGCCTCCCGAGGATGAGATGACA
>JAJVHW010000102.1 GCA_022072415.1 Planctomycetota bacterium | reverse complement strand
CCGGGCGCCGGAAAACCGCGTCCGCCGCGGCGGCAGACGCGCGTCGCAAGGCGCTGAGAGCGCGTCGGACCGTCCATCCCGCGCCAACGGACCGTCGCGACGAGGCTTCATGAATGATCCGGGCTAGAGCTTCTTTCCGTCGCTCGTGTGCGAGTTGATCGGCCGGAACGGGCCCCGCAGCAAGGCCGAGATGCGGATCGCGATCTTTGAGTGGATCGAGGGCTGGTACTACGCGCGCCGACGCCACTCGGCTATCTCTCACCCAACGAGTTCGAGGCGAGGACAGAGGACGCCCTCCCTCATGACAGCCGGCACCTGACTGTCCGCGGAAGCCGACCAACTCCAGACGGTCTTCAACCACATCCCCAAAACGACGCGCCCCGATGCAGCGCGCAACGCGCGTCGCAACGGGGCGGGTCGAAGTAGCGGTTCGGCGGGTTGCGCCTCGACGGGATAGCCCCTCCCGTAACCTGCACTGCGTGGGTTTCGCCACGAGGGAAGTCGGTTACCGCTGGGTCCTAAAAAACAGTTTTTCGAGAAGATACTCGATCATGTCCTCCCGTCGCGGCTGCTGCCTGTCGAACCGTTCGACAGAACTGGCCTTGCCACATTCTAACCGGTGTGACCGAGGGCGGTTCTGCCGAATCGCGATTTTTCGGCCCGCCAGCGACGCTGGTTCGTCGCCTTTGCTATCTCTGAGCGGCGCGGGTCGTGGGAGCGGACGGGCGAAGCCAAGAAACGGCACGTTCGGCATCCGGCTACGGCACGGCTCGGCGAGCCCTGTCGTGCAGTTTTCGGGCGGTGCTGGGACCTGCCCCCGCTGATCCCATGCCGCTGCGCGGACGGCGTGCGCGCAGACACGCGACGCTCGACGCGGGCGCCCAGCGGCGCTGTGCCCGGTGCACGCCCAGCGCCGACAGCGCGGCGGAGATCTCTCGACCTCCGACGAGATCGGCACCGCCGCGCCAGGCGATGTGCATCCCCACGTGGTTCTCCACGAACTCACCGACCGCCATCATGGCGTACGTTGCACTCCGCACGTCGCTGCGACGAGATTGGGCGAGGCTTATCGGGGCCCCGGCCTGGAACTTTCGGCGCGCAGTGGAACGTACTCCGACTGCAACTCAGATCTCCGCACCGTCCCGAGGTGTGCAACCTACATGTGCTGGCTCGGTCCGAAAGTTCCAGTGCGTCGGTGTTCCATGGCGCCGGTCGGGCGCCCACGGCCCGGCCCGGCGAGGAGCGTCCTCGGCGGGGGGGATGATGGGGCCATGGGTGAACTCCGGGACCCGGACCTTGAGCTCGTGGCGAGTGTCGAGTGGCCTCCACCGGAGGACCGGCACCGGCCGGAGTACCAGGATGCGCTGAAGCGCGCGGCAAGGGCGTGTCGGCGGGTGCTGCAGGGTGCGGTGGATCGGTTCGAGGCGACGGCGAAGGCGGGGCCGATGCTGCTCGTGTTCGACGATCTCGAGCGCCGGTGCGCCGGAGATTGGGGCAAGCTCGGCACGCTGCTCCGGGTCGGGGATGAGAACCACGCGACGACGCAGGAGCTTTGGTTCGCCGTCGGACGAGGGGCGGTCGTGGCGGGGCGGTCGGAGCTCGCCGTGCGCGTGGGGCGGCAGTTGGTAGAGCAGGGCGGGGACATCTTCGCGGACCCGTATCCACGGGGACTGCCGCCGCGGATCGCGCGCGGGCTGCATCTGCTCGCCCTGGCGACGCCGGGGCTCCCGGGAGAGGACTACGCGCGGCAGGCGGCCGATGCCTACCGTCGTGCGCACTACGCGCCGCCGGCGGATCTGCTCGAACGGGGTTCTGCGACGCGTAGTGACGCGGGGCCCGACGGACGGCGGGAGCGCGCAGTGCGGCCGACCACGTCGGCTGGCGGACAGATGGAACTCCGGGAACTGGCCGAACTTCTGCGCCACGCGGGCGAGACCGACCGCAGCGGCAAGCCGATTGGGGACGCCGCCGTTCGGTCGCGACTGCGGCGCTCGAAGAGTTCACCCGACGCCTACGGGAAGCTGGCGCGGCTGCGCGATCCTCGGAACGGGCGATTCCCACGAGCCGAGACGATCACGCTCGTCGGACGCATCGCGGAAAGCACGCGTTGCGAGCGCGAGGCGCAGCGTCGTACGGCGGAGGCGATCCGCGGCATCCCGCCGACGATCGTCGGCGGCACCGCCCGGCGGTCCGGGCCGAACGAAGACGAAGACTGACTCGGGTTCGCCGCCATGTCCTTGCTGCCCGTTGCACGGCGGTGCCCTGGTCAGTCGCGGTCGAACTTGGTCGAACTCGGTCTCCGGATCGTCGCCGAACACTCGTAGGGAAGACTGCGGGCCATGCGCAAGCCCGACCTCGCCATGTCCGACTCGAAGGCCACCGTACCGAACTCGCCCTCCGCGGCCGCGACCGACGTGGGCGCGCCTGCCGTGAACTCGGCTGCTCTGCGCTCGCCGCACTCGGCCCCGGCGCCGTCCGTTGCGACCTCCTGCATGAACGCCGTGGAGGCTGCCGCGTACCTGCGGGTCTCCGTCTCGTGGATCCGGAAGGCCACGCGACGGGCCGAAGTGCCGTCGTTCCAGATCGGGACGCGCGTGCTCTACGACCGCGCGGACCTCGACGCGTTCATCGCCGAGCGGAAGCAGATCGCCGCGTGGGAGCGGCTGCGCGGGAAGTGACGGACGCAGCCGTGGCCGCCGGACCGCAGGCGTGATGCGCCGCGGCTGAGCGGCTTGCTCGCAACGGACGGATCGGCGAGCGCGTCGCAAGCGTCGCGACGCGCTCGCACGGTTGCCGCTTCCGCCACCGGCACACGAGAGGGGCGACTGCGGGTCGGCCGGCGGGATGCGCCCTCTACCGGAGCCGCCGGATCGTCTCCTGCTGTCCCTTCGCCGTCGAGCGCACGTACTTCATCGTCGTCGTGATCGACGAGTGGCCGGCGATCGCCTGGATGTCCTTCACCGGGGCGGCGGCGTCGTGGAGGTGGGTGAGGCCGGTGCGGCGCCAGATGTGGAAGCCGAGGCTGAAGCCGTGCGCCTCGCCGAAGTGGCGCATGAGCGAGGCGAGGCCGGACTCGGTCCAGCGGTTGTCGGTGCCGTCGGTGAAGACCCACGTGCGGTTCGCGCGGTTCCGCGAGAGGGCGTCCAGCACCTCGGCGAGGCGCGGGTGGACGGGGACCGTGCGGGTCTCGCGGTCCTTCGGCTGCCAGCGGCGGCGGACGCCGTTCTCGTCCCACTCCTTCGGCTGCACGGCGATCTCGACGATCTGGCGGTCCTGGCGGCGGATGTCGTTCCACGTCAGGTGGATCAACTCGCCGCGGCGGAGCATCGTGTAGTAGAGCGTCATCAGGATCGGGCGGATGCGGCCGGGCCCCGTGCCCTTCCCCTTGAACGACGCGGGCGGCCAGGTCTCGGCGGCCTTGAAGATCGCGTCGATCTCCTCGTGCGAGATCACCGGCTTCTCGTAGACGACCTGCTTCACCTGGATCGGGATGCGGCGGACGAGCAGCCCCTCGGCCTCGGCGGCGCGGATGAACGTGCGGATCCGCTGCATGTAGCTCTCGATCGTCGCCGGGCGCCGCAGGCGGCCGCGCGCGACCGGCTCGGTGGCGAGAAGGGACCGGTACCGCTCGAAGTCGGTCGCCACGTACTCCTCGAGCGGGCGGTCGCCGACCAGACGGATGAACGCGTCGCCTGCGACCTTCATCAGCCCGGCGTAGTCGCTCCCGTCGAGGGACCGGATCTCGCCGCGCTTCCACCGGACGTACTCGGTGCACCGCGCCGAGAGGTAGGTGTCCATCCACTCGGAGAAGAGGACGGTGCCGCCGCGGGCGCGGATGTTGCTCGTGCGGAGTTCGCCGGTGCGCTGCTTCGCGAAGACCTCGGCCTCGAGCGGGTCGTCGAAGCGGCGTTCGGTGACGCCGCCGTCCGGCCGACGCCACCGCACGATCGCGATCCGGACCGACCTCCGCCGCCCGGTTGCGGGGTCCAGCCGGTGTGCCTTGGTCACGGTCGTCCACACGTCCCGGGTCGGTTTCCGGGGCGCCGCGCCGCTGCCCGAGACCTTGTCGTCGACCTTGTGTTCCTCCGTCATCGCCGCCGCTCCTCCCACGAGTTTTGTGGGAAATGTTGTGGGTTTAGGGTCCCACGCGGCAGGGACACAGGTGACCGGCGCAGCCTTCAAGTCCTTATTTCACAAGGGCTTGCGGCGCTGGAGCGGGTGAACGGATTCGAACCGTCGACATCCACCTTGGCAAGGTGGCGCTCTACCACTGAGCTACACCCGCTCGGCCAAGTCGCAAAGTCGAGCGGCGCATGGTGGGCACCCGGGGGGCGGGTGTCAAGTCCGGAACGGGGGATGGGGGTTGACGGGGTGAACGGGGGTGAACGGGGGTGGACGGGGGTGAACGGGAATGGACGAGGATGCACCGGGTGAACGGGAGTGGGCGGGGGCGCGCGGGCGTGAACGGGCGTGCGCGGACACCCGGGCGTACGGGCGGGGCTCCGTCAGCCCCGGACCGCGATCGCGAACGTCTCGCGGCCTCGGGCGCCGCGGTCGGGGCCGGACGTGACGGCCAGGGACGTGCAGTCGTCGCCGAGCCAGAGTGCGCCGTCGGCATCGGCGGGCGCGCGGGGCGTGTCGGCGGCGGGGCCGCCAGGAGCGGAGGGGTCCGTAGGGTCCGCAGGGTCCGCGGGGTTCCGATCGACGGCCGGGGCGAGCGGGACCCCGGGCGTCCCGTCGCGGGCGAGAGGGCGCTCCGTGACGTTGCCGTCGGCGGGGTCGAGGGCGAAGAGACGGTCGCCCTTCCATGCACGGCCGTGGCCGACCGGCAGGACCGCCACGCGTGCTCCCCGCGGCAGCGCGGACCGGCCGCTCATGACGAGGGGTTCGCCGAGGTCGCCGGTCGCCGTCCACGGGCGGATCTCCGGCGCGGCGTCACGGCGGGAGAGCGCGACGAACACGGGGACGCCGCCGGGCCCGGACTCGGGAACGGCATAGACGCACGCACCGACGAGGTTGTCGCGTTCACCGCGGGTGAAGCGGCCTTCGGCGAGCGTCGCGCCGAACCAGCCCGCCACTTCGGTCTCGCCCGGGTCCGCGCCGCCGTCCGACGTGCCCGGTCCGGGACCGGACGACGGGCCCGTGAACGCCCGCGCGGACCAGCGACCGCTCCGCCGATCGACGAGAAGCACCCGCCCCGGCCCGGCGGCGCCCGGCTCCCCGAAGGCGCCGTCGGCGAACCCGCAGACATGCGTGTGCGCGCCGAGGCCGCCGGTCGTACGCGCGAGGAGCGACCCGACGCCCTGCGGGCCGGCCGCGGTCCCGGGAAGGAGCGCGGTGGAGACGCCGTTTCGCCGGACGAGGACGAAGAGGTCCGCCGCGCCGCGGCGAACGAGACCCGCGCCGTCGTACTCCGGGCACGTGAACGTGGACCTTGCGACCGTCTCTCGCGCCTGTTCATCGAGCGTGATCCACGAGCCGGCGCGTCCCGGCGCGGTCGCCACGATCTGCATGCGGCGCGCGTCGTCCCGCCGCCAGGCCGACACGTCTCTCGGCGCGGGCGCCGCGAGGATCGTCGCCCTGCGGGTTCCGGTCGAACCGGGGCGCACGACGCATACGTGAAGGTCTCCCTGGCACGTCCGCTCGACCGCCGCGGCGTCGCCGGGCGTCGGCAGCGACGACCCGAGCGACGGGAGCGCGGGAGACGGAACTCGCGGCAGGATCACGGGCGCGGCCGACCCGTCGGCGACGGCGGTGCCCGCAGAGTACGCGCGGAGTTCGGCGGCGCCGCGCGCGACCGCCGCCGCGAGGAACAGCGAATCGGCGTTCGTTCGGACGAGCCGAAAGCCGCGAGGGAGGCGGACGATCTCTCCCTGCGGCGGGACGGGCGCGTCACCGTCGGCGTCCCGCGAGAGCCGGAACTCGCCCGTCTCCGGGTGTGCGGCCACGAACCCGAGCGGGCGGCAGTTCACGTCGGTGAAGCCCGCGGGAAACTCGATCGCCGCGCTCCGCGCGCCGGCGAAATCGCGGATCTCCACGACGGCGCGTCCGCCGGCGAGCCGCACCGAACGGAGCGTCCCCTGGAGGTCGCTGCCGATCGACCCCGTGATCTCCGCGCAGAGCAGCGCCTCGGTGTCGGCGGCCACAGGGACGAGCAACGGACCCTGCCGCGGGCGCGCGGCCCCGGCCCCCGCGACGTCGAACGCGCGGATCTCCGCGATGCCTGCGCCGCGCCGGAGGAGGACGAGCCGCGGCGGCCCGCCGGGCGTCGCGAGGGGGATGACGTCCCGGTACGGCCCCGACCCCAGATCTCCGGACGCGCGCGCGTTCGGTTCGGCAAGGACGTCCGGGCGTCGGAGCGACTCCCAGCGGCCGTCGGAGGCGGAGACGCGGAGCTCCGTGACGTGGTCCGCCGCGTCGAAGCGGAACACGTGCGTCCAGTGCGCGGGGAGCGTGTCCCGCCGGAACGGATCGCCGAGCGCGTGGTCCGACCAGGCTCGCGATTCCAGCGTGCCGTCCTCGAGGAGGAGCAGGAGCGTGCGTCCGTCGTTCCGGACGGAGACGGACGCCGAGCGGACGGGAGCCGGCAGCCGGAGCGGCTCGCTGCCGAAGTAACCGTAGTGCATCACCGAGAGAGCGTCGTAGGGTCCGACGGCGCGCTCGCCGAGGACATGGAGCGCGGAGCGTATGCCGACCGGCGCGCGGTCCGGCCGGACGACGACGAACGCGTCCCGGTCCGGCCGCTGGTGCTCGTGACGGAGTCCGAGGGCGTGACCGAGTTCGTGGACGACGCCCGCGAGGCTCGCATCCGCGGCGAGCCGCACGTCCGTGCGACGGCATGTGCGGCCGACGTCCGACGTCCCCTCCACGTCCTCGCGGACGCTGCCGTCCGCCCTCACGCGGAGGAAGCGCCGCTCGTCGCGCCGCGGGACGAATCGCGCGGGGGACACGGCGGACCAGGCCCGCATCGCTTCGAGGACGCGCACCTCCGTCGCCTGCGGGACATCCTCGTCGATCCGGTAGGGAACGACCCCTCCCGGCCAGCCGCTGCCGGAACGATCCGTGACGAACCCCACGGCTCACCTCGTCGGCGGATCGTATCCGGGCGGGCCGGTGCGGCCGCGACGGGAATCCGGTCCGCGCCCGGCGCCGGTCAGGCGGGCATGAGCTGTTCGCGGTGCGCGGCCTCGACGATCTCCTCGAGGCGCAGGGCGATGGACCAGTGGCTGTAGTTGTTGAGCATCGCGCGGCGGGCGCGGAAGCCGAGGTGGTCGCGTTCGGTCTGGTTGTCGAAGAGGCGGAGGATGCGCGTCGCCATGTCGGCGGGGTTCTCGGCCACGACGAGGTCGGTCCCGGCGATCGCGTCGGCGCCGACGAACGCCTCGGCCGACGCCACGACGGGGACGCCGAGCGTCATCGCCTCGAGAAGCTCGTTCCTCACGCCGCGGGAGACGCGGTGGGGGACGACGGAGACCCAGCAGTTCCCGTAGAGCTCGCGGAGGTCGCGCACGCGGTCGTCGAGGTAGACGCCGGGCACGGACGCGAGCGCGCGGACCACGGGGCCGGGGTTCCGGCCGGCGATGCGCAGGATCGCGTCGGGGTGGCGCGCGCGGATCGCGGGGAAGACGTCGTCCACGAACGCCTTCGCGGCGTCCTGGTTCGGGAGGTAGTCCATGTGCGCGGCGAGGAGGATCGTGGGCACGCCGGCCGGGCGACGGAGGAGCGGCGCGTGCGGCGGCGCGGGCGTCTTCAGCGACACGATGCGCCGGCTTCCCTGGCAGAGGCCGCGGAGCACGTCGGCCTCGGTGTCCGACGCGAGGATCACGCGCTGGAAGTCCTTCGCGGACTGCGACTCGAGCCCGCGGAGGCGTGCGGCCTCGCGGCGGAACACGGCCGACGCGAGGATTCCCTGCTGCTCGCCGTGCTGGCGCCACCGGAAGGAGGACACCTCGACCATGTCGAGGATCTTCGCAGTGTCGGGGAACGCGCGCCCGTACGGCGCCATCGCGGTGCCGTAGATGAAGACGAGGTCGTACCGGCGCGTCTGCTGCAGCGCTTCGAGGCGCTCCATCAGGTCCCGGGACTGGTAGAGGCGGACCGAGAGCGGCTGCCCGGCGAGCAGGTGCCGCGCGGAGCCCGGCTCCACGGCGCGGATCGGCGGAGGAAGGATCTGCACGCGGGGGCAGAACCGGCGCATCAGGCGCCGCGCGTCCCACTCGCTCCCGTTCCCTCCGAAGGCCACCATGTCCACGTCGTGGCGGAGCGAGAGGAACCGGACCTCGTGGTAGGGACGCACGTGCTCGCGGTCGAGCGCGGGGAAGGGAATGCGCGGCGCGAGGTAGAGGATTCGCACGAGGAGGCTCCAGTCCGCGTCCCGCCGCCCCTGCCCGGGGCGCGCTCGAGACCGCCGGAGGATTGCAAACCCGGGGCCGCGCGCGCAACGGTCGTTTTCCCCGACGGACGGGTCGAATCCGCGCCTCGCGTCGCGTCCGGAGGACGGCGGGCAGGCTCGGCGTCGATCCGGATGGACATCCCCGAACCCGAAATCCGGACGGAACCCGGGCCCCCGTCGCGGAGCCTCGGGGCGTGCGCGCACTCGCCCTCCTCCTCCTCGCGGCCGCGGCGCTCCCGGCGCGGGGGGACACGGTCGTCCTCGTCGGCGGGAAGAAGCTCGAGGGGGTGACCGTCTCGCGGAACGACTCCGAGTGGGTCGTCGTGAACCCGTGGAACTCGCGGCATCCCGACATGACGTGGGAGATCCCCGACAAGTTCCGCTTCCCGCGGGCGAAGGTCGAGGAGGTGATCATCGCCGATCCCCCCGCCGTCGAGTGGCGGCGGCGGACCGCGTCGAAGCTCTCCGCCGACGAACGCCGCGAACTCGCGAAGTTCTGCGAGCAGCACAAGCTGGCCGACGAGGCGGCGCGCGAGAAGGCGCTCGCGAAGATGCTCGACGACGAGAAGGCGCTCGCCGACCTGCTCGCGGAGGCGGGCGCCGAACCGGCGCCCGGCGCGAAGCCGGACCCCGACCTCGACGCCACGCTCCGGCGCCTCGAGCGCGAGTACGTGAAGCTCGCGGACCCGGCGGAACTCGACGCGCAGTGGAAGCGGATGACGGAGCGCGGGACGACGCGGGCGCGTCCGTACCTCGAACGCGCGCGCCGCTCCGCCGCCCTCCCCCGCGGGCGGCGCGACAAGGTGCCGCTCACGGTGCGGAGCACGGAGGCGTCCGGCGCGACGTACTGCATCGTCGTCCCGCAGGGATACGACCCGCTCGTCCCGACGCCTCTCGTGATCGGTCTCCACGGCGGCGGGCAGGGGGGCGTGAACGGGGAACTCGTCACCGGGAGCGGCGAGGACGCGATGCCGTTCTACGAACAGCTCGCCGAGCAGTGGGGCTGGATCGTCGTCTGCCCGACCGCGCGGCGCGCGCCGTGGTCGAACCGTGAGAACGAAGCGTGGATGGACGCGCTCTTCGACGAGATGACGATGCTCTTCAACGTGGACGAGTCGCGCGTGTACCTGACCGGGCACTCGATGGGCGGGTTCGGCACGTGGCACTGGGGGCCGGCGCGCGCCGAGCGGTGGGCGGCGATCTCGCCCTGCGCGGGCGGAGGCGGGCCGAACGGCGTGGACGCGGCGGGGCTCCCCGTCTACGTCTACCACGGGTCCGACGACCACATCGTCGGGCCGGGGAGCGACCGCAGCGCGGCCAAGGCCCTGCTCGCGAACGAGAAGGCGAAGAAGCGGCCCGACGCCGTGTACACGGAGCTCGACGGGCAGAAGCACGGCTTCCCCGACTGGGTGCGGGAGGACATCTTCCGTTTCTTCGCGGGCCGCACGAACGACCGCATGAAGCGGAAGGGCGCGGGGCCGGTGTCGTCGTTCCACCGCAAGGCGACGAAGGAGGAGATCCGCTGCTTCGGCGATCCCGCGGCGGCGCCCGCGGCGGCGGGGGGCGAGGACGCGAAGCTCGCGGACCTGGTGGCGAAGCTCGAGCGCGGCGGCGGGTCGGCGGCGGAGGCGGCGGAGGAACTCGGGAAGCGGAAGGACCCGGCGACGGCGAAGGCGCTGGCGCGCGTGGTGAAGAGCGCGAAGGCCGCACCCGACGTGCGCGTCGCGGCGGCCGCGGCCCTGGGTTCGATCGCCACGCCGGAGGCGCTCGCCGCGCTCGCGCCCGTCGCGGCGGACGACGACTTCAAGGTCGTCGATCAGGTCGTCGCGTCGATCGGGCGCATCGGAGGCGCGGCGTCGGTCGAGCCGCTCTCGCGCGCGGCGCGGAAGATGGGGGCGTTCTTCGACGCGTCGATCCAGGGCGGGCAGCTCGTGTTCACGGAGTACGAGGTCCGCTGCCGGAGCTTCGGGCGGCTCTGCGACGCGCTCGCCGCATGCGGCGACGCCGCGGCGGCGTCGGCGCTGCTCGAGAAGGAAGTCGTCGCGCGCGTGTTCACGCCGAAGTCGGCGTACGACGTGCCCGTGGACGAGCGCTTCACGCACATCCCGCCGCGCGCGCGGGCCGACCTCGCGGCACGGCTCCGCGCGGCGCTCGACAAGCTCGGGGCTCCGCGGAAGAAGGAGATCCTCGCGCCGATCGCCGCCGCGTGGAGCCGCGAGGCCGAGGTCGTTCGGGCGTGCACCGTGGAGTGAGCGGCGCGCCTCGCCCCGTGTCTCCGAGCGGCGGATGAAACAACCCGCCTGAGGGCGGTCCTCGGGAAGATCGTCGGCGATTCCGCGAAGCGCTGTCGGGAGTCCCGGCTTCGTCCGGGTCGTGGTCTCTGCGCCACTCGCGGACACGCCCGCGGCGGCGCGGGGCGGTCGTGCGACTATCCCAGCCCGCTGCCGAAGTCGTCGTCCTCCGGCTCAGGCGGCGCGGGTTCGCGGGCTTCGCGCGCGGGCGGCGCGACGGTCGGTGCGACGTCCGGCGCGACGTCCGGCGTGACGTCCAGCGCGTCGGCTCCGGGAGCCGCCGCAGCAGGCGTCTCCATCGCCGCAGGGTCCTCGACCCCCGCGGCCTCCTCGCCGAGCTCGAGCTGCCGCCGCGCGTCCACCTCGTCGCGGTCCACCATCCGCATCGCCTCCGCGATGCGGTCCCGCACCTCCGACTCCTCCTTCGGCAGCGCCTTCCGGATCTGGCGCGCGTACTGGAGCATCACGCGGAGCCACCGCACGAAGTCGCCCTCGCCGACGGAGCAGCGCTTCACCGCCTCCGCGAGCGGCTCTCCGTCCATCCACGCGAAGAGCGCGGCCGACAGCCCGAAGTCCGGGCCCTTCGACAGCTCCGCGAGGCCCGCGTCCCACTCCGACTCCCGCCACGCGAGGATCACGTCGTTCGCGTCGTTCCGGAACTTCCGCACTCCGGCGTCGCGCGCGACCTGCGGCGGCTCGTCCTGCCGCGGCTCGTACGCCGCCGCGAGGAGCAGCGACGCGAGACCGTAGGTGTCGGCGCGCTCCAGCACGCCGGCGGCGCGCCACTCGGCCGCGTGGATCTCGTAGCCGTTGATCGACGACGCGAACTGCCCCTTCCCCGTCACCTTCCCGTCGCGGATGTACCCGTGCCGCGCGAGCACGCGGAGCCGCGACGCCATCGTGCGCTCCTCGGCGCTCCGCCCGTCGCGCTTCCCGCGCCGCGCCTCGCGCTGGAACCTCGCGAAGCTCTTCTCGTACGTCTCGAGCACGCGGTCGCCGAGGTGCTCGTAGAGCGCGAGCAGCGTGGAGTAGTCGGGGTTCCACCGCGACTGCACCGCCTCCGGCGTCCCGGTCAGCACGCGGCGCACGCCGGACGAGCGGTCCATCACCGGATCGACCATCGACACGACCAGCCCGTGCCCGTCGATGCCCTGGCGCCCCGCGCGGCCGGCCATCTGCCCGTACTCGCGGCAGAGCATGTAGTCCATGCGCTCGCCGTCGAACTTCCGGAGCTGCGTGAACGCGACGGTGCGGGCCGGCATGTTCACGCCGAGCGCGAACGTCTCGGTCGCGAAGAGCATCTTCACGAGGCCCGAGGTGAAGAGCCGCTCGACCACCTCCTTGTGGATCGGGAGCATGCCCGCGTGGTGCCAGGCGACGCCGCGGAGCGCGAGGCGGCGGAGCGAGCGGACGGCCGGCGCGTCGCCGAGCTCGTAGCGCGCGGCGAGGTCGTCGAAGAGCGCGGCCATGCGGCCCTGCTCCTCGCCGGTGAGGAGGTCGCGGTGCTGCGAGTCCGCCGCGAGCGTCTCGCAGTCCTTCCGCCGGAAGGAGAAGACGAGCGCGGGGAGGAGGCGCTCGCGCTCGAGCCAGTCGAGGAGGCGTCCGGGCGTCCGCTCGCGGCGCATGAGGCGCCTCTGGCGGAGCGGGAGGTCGAGGACCGCGCAGCCTTCCTTCACGGCGAGCGGCCCGTGGTCGGGGACCCAGATCATGTGGTCGAGCGGCACCGGGCGCGACGCGCTCTCGACCACGGTGACCGGCTCGCCGCGGATCGTCCCGATCCAGTCGGCCATCTCCTGCACGTTAGGAACGGTGGCGGAGAGGCAGACGAGCCGCATGTCGGCCGGCGCGTGGATGATCGACTCCTCCCACACGGTCCCGCGCTCGCGGTCGTCGAGGTAGTGGACCTCGTCGTGGATCACGAACCGGAAGTCGCGGAGGCGCGCGGGCTCGTCGAAGAGCGTGTTGCGGAAGACCTCGGTGGTCATCACGAGGAGGGGCGCGTCGGGCCGCATCGTGACGTCGCCGGTCAGGATGCCGACCGCGTCGCCGTGCCGCGCGCGGAAGTCGCGGTACTTCTGGTTCGAGAGCGCCTTGATCGGCGACGTGTAGACGACGCGCCACCCGCGCTCGAACGCGGTGTCGATCGCGTAGTCGGCGACGAGCGTCTTCCCCGACCCCGTGGGCGCGGCGACGAGCACGCTGTGCCCCGCCGCGACGGCGTCCACGGCGCGCGCCTGGAACGGGAACAGGCGGAGCCCGCGGTACGTGCGGTCGGTCGGAGTGAGCTCCGGCGGACGCGGCACGGGCGGCGGCGGCTCGTAGCGCGGGACGCGCTCGATGGACGCGCCCGCTCCGCGGCGGTCGTCGTCGGCGCGACGGCCGCGTCCGCGGAACCGCTCGCTCTCGCCGCCGCTGCCGCCGCCCGGCGCCTCGCGGAATCCCGCGTTGCGTCGCTTCTTGTGGAAGAACGGCCGTCCGCGTCCCTTCATGCGGCGAGTGTCGCCGCAGGGCGGGGCGCGCCGCGCCGAACTACCGTCGGCCGATCTCGATCGAGGTCACCGTCTCCCAGCGGTCGCAGAGCACGGTCACGCGGAGTCCTTCGACGGACTCGGAGACGAGTTCCCGCGCCTTCCCCGTCTTCCCGGACTCCTTCGGCCACACGGTGGTCGTGTAGCGGAGGTCGCCGGTCGAGAGCGCGTCCTCGAGCTTCGCGCCGATCCGGATCCCGAACACGCGCGGCTCCCACGGGGCGGAGACGACGACGTGCGTGACCGTGCGCCCGTCGGTCACGGCCGCGAGGCCCGGCGCCGACGCCTTCGCCGCGTCCTCCGCCGCGTCGCCCGGGAGCACCGGCACGCCGGACGTGGACGAGTCGATGGGGCGGGGAGCGTTCGCGCCGCCCGAGGGGACGGCCTTCAGTGACGCGACGGACTCGAACGGCAGCACGATCGCGCCGTCGCCCTGGGCGATGCACACCGCGTACGGCGTGATGCCCGCGATGGCTCCGGAGACCTCGGTCTCGACGCGCGCGTCCGGGTACTCCTCGACGGACGCGACGCGGACCCAAGCGCCGGGAGCGAGGCCCGCCGCGGACTGGCGCACCGCCGCGGGGAGCGTGCGCACGGCGGCGACCGGCGCGTCCACGTGCAGGGACACGTCGGCCTTGCCGTCGCGATCGGTGTCGATCGCCGCGGCCTTCCCGTCGTTCTCGATCACCGTGCCGACGATCTCGCGTCCGTCCGGCCACATGGTCGCCGCGATCACGTCGCGGTCGATCGTGTCGGCGATGGTCCGGCGCACGAACGAGCTCTTCTGGATGCCGTCCACGCGGACGATCTGTCCGAGCGGCACGGACGCGGAGGCCGGGGCGGCGGGCTCGGCCCCGGCGTCCGGCGGGGACGCGAGCTTGACCGACCCGTCCTCGACGCCGAGGAAGCGTCCGGCGACCGTCGAGCCGTCGCTCTTCAGCGCGCGGACCCAGTCGTTCAGGTCGACGCCCTCGAGGAGATTCAGCCGGTCGCCTTCGCCGCGCACGACGCGGTGGCGCTGCACGTCGGCGAGCCGGACGGTCCACGTCTGCTCGGCGCCGGATCCCGCGATCGTGAGTCTCGCGCTGGACGAGCCGACGACGTCGAGCCGCGCGACGGTACGGCGGCCGATGAGCGTGCCGCCGGACGCCGCCTCGAACGCGCGGACCGGCTCGAAGACGATCAGCGTCGTCCCCGGCGACTCCTTCGCGAGCAGGTCTCCGCCGACGGGCTGCGACGCCGCGGACTCCGGTGCTGTCGCGGCGGGAGTCGTTGGGGCAGACGTCGTTGGGGCAGACGTCGTGGGGGCGGACGTCGTAGGGGCGGGCGCGGCGGACGCAGCGGCGGCCGGTGTCGCTGCGGCAGGGGTCTCCGTCTTCTTCGGCGTCGTGGACCGCACGATCGTCGCGTTGCGCCGGCGCGCGAGCCTCTCGGCCGCATCGAGCGCCGCGTCGGCCGCGGGGTCCGCCGCCTTCGGCTGCGGCTTCGTCGCGTCGCCCTTCGCGGGCGACTTGGCGTCGGAGGCGGCCGCGTCCGACGGTTTCGCGTCCTCGGCCTTGCCGTCCCCGTCCTTCGGCGCGGGCGCCGCGCCGTTCCGCTTCACGATCTCCGACTTCGCCAGCTTGATCGGTCCGAGATCCTCGGTCTCGATGGTGACGTGCGTGTCGTCCTCGCGGACGACCTTCCCGGAGAACGTGGCGCCGCCCTTCGTGACGATCTCGTCCCCCCGCGCGGTCGCGGCGGAGAGCGCGAGGAGCGCCATGCAGGCAAGCGCGGCGCCGCCATGGACGTTGAGGAAGAGGACGGTAAGGCGATCGGCGGTCGGGCGGGGAGCGGCTGGGCGGTGCATGGAGCCTCCGGGCGGACCCTCCGGTCACGGAGAGGTCCGGGACGCTCATCGGGAAGCCCGTGCGCCGGGCTTGACCGGGCGCCCCGGCGGCCGCGCCGGCCCGGAACTCCGTCACCGCATTCCGTTGGGGTCGAACGTGCGGCGGGCCCGACGGATAGCGGTCCGCGCCCGGTTCCCCCTCGACCGCGGGCGGTCCGTTCCGTAGACTCCCCGTGTCCCAAGAACCCGGAGGCTCTTCCATGCGTCGCCGCCCGCTCGCTTTCATGGCCCCCCGTACCGCCGTGCTCGCCGCCACCCTCGGACTCGCCGCCGCCGCGCTCCCCGGCTGCCGCACCATGACCGAGACCGGAGTGTGGATGTTCCGGAAGGGCGACCTCATCACGTACGAGCAGTACCTGTCGATCGACGCCAACGCCGACCCGAAGCCGTCGGTGGACGACGTGATCAACATGCTCGGGAAGCCGAACGACATGCGCGACCGCGACGGCGCCCGCGTCCGGCTCGACTACCTCGCGCTGACGATCAACGACGACCTGAAGCGCGCCGAGTTCCGCTTCGACAAGAACGAGCGCCTCGTCACGAAGGAACTCTGGTAGTCGGCCCTCGAATCGGCCGATGAGAACCGCGATGCGCTGCGTCGCGGTTCTTCTCGTTTCCGGAGCCGTCCTCTTCCCGCTGCCGCTCGCGGCCGAGGACCCCGCCCGCCCCGCGCCGCCCGCGCCGCGCTGGATCGTCGGCGACCTCCACGTGCACGTGTCGCCGCCGGACGAGGACGGCCACTCGAAGCTGACCGTCGCGTCGGCGATCGAACGCGCCGTCGCGGCGAAGCTCGACTTCATCGTGCTCACGCCGCACGGCTCCGACCGGAGCTTCCCCGGAGCGAAGGAAGGCGCGCCGCCGCGGTGGGGGCAGGACGTCCTCGCCGACCTCGCGCGGGAGGCGCTCGCGGCGCGAAGGGCCGCAGGTGCGAAGGAGGAGATCCTCGTCGTCCCCGGCTGGGAGTTCACGCGGCCGGAGCCCGGGCACCTCGGGATGTCGTTCTTCGCGATGGACGACGTCGCGAAGGCGCAGGGGGACCGAAAGGCCGAGATCGCGCTCGGGAAGGGCGCGTTCGTGGTGGTGAACCACCCGTTCTTCCGGCCCGTCCGCATGGCGCCCGAGTACGAGCGCCTCGTGCGCGGGCTCTCCGGCGAGTTCTCGGGCGACTGGCGGTGGCTCCCGTTCCACGGCCGCGGAGAGGACCCGCTCTGCTGGAACGGGATCGAGGTGTGGCACGAGCGGAGCGTGCTCGTGCAGAAGCTCCACGCGGGCGCCGCGGCGGACTATCCGCAGACGCAGATGGCGCGCGCGGCCGTCGAGCAGTGGGACCGGTCCGTGCGCGAGCAGCGGCGGCGCGTGACCGCGGTCGGCGGGTCCGACTGCCACGGGCGGCTGCCCTACGCGATCTCGCCGCAGGCGAACACGGCGGCGCTCGTGGACGCGTTCGACCTGGAGTCGCTCCGCGCGGCGCTCGTCGGGGCCCGCGTCACGTTCGGGCGCGACGGCGGCGCGGCGGCCGGCGACCTCTCCGCCACGAGCGACGTCCCGGGCGAGCGGGCGGGCGTCGGCGGATCGCTCCGCGCGGAGCGCGAGGTCCGGCTCTCCTGGAGCGGCGAGGCGGCGCTCTTCGAGGACGGGATCGCCGTCGGCACGTTCACGGGAGGCGCGGTCCGCAGGCTCGAGCCCCCGGGCTCGTTCCGGGCGTGGCGGATCGAGAAGGCGGGCGACGCGTTCAGCAACCACGTCCACGCCAACCTCCCCGCGGCCCGCTCGCGCTGAACCGGATGGTTCCGGTCCCGGTTTGACGGGGCGTCGCCGGAACGGCTACCCTCCTTCCGGGCTCGGGGTCCGGCAGGCGGACGCCCCGGCGACGCCCTGCACACCGGGGAGCGCGATGGACTGGCACGGGATCCTCGAGACGTCGTTCCTCGTCGCCTTCTGGGCGGGGCTCGGCTTCACGATCCTCTCGACGGTCCTCTCCGGCGTCTTCCACCACGAGTTCGGCTCGGGGTCGGCGTTCGAAGGTGGCGACGTCACGCACCTCGGCGGCGCGGACATCGAGCACGGCGACATCCCGCACTCGGGCGACGCGACCGTCGGCTGGACCGACACGCAGTTTCCCGGCGCGTCGCCCCTCTCGCCCACGGTGATCTGCTCGTTCGTCACCACCCTCGGCGGCGTCGGATACCTCGCGCTCACCAAGTGGACGATGGGCGCCGGCGCGGCGGTCGTCACGGGCGCAGTCGCCGCGCTGGCGATCGGAGCGGCCGTCTTCTTCACCCTGGACTGGGTGCTCCGGAAGATGCAGGCCACGAGCCACGTCACCGCGAACTCGCTGCTCGGGTCGAAGGTGCGCGTGCAGACGTCGATCGAGCCGCCGAACGCGGGCTCGGTCCTGATCGAGTCCGCGGCGGGCCGCATGACGGCCCCCGCGCGCGGCGACGACGCCGCGGCGATCCCGTCGGGCGCGGAGGCCGAGATCGTACGCCTCGACGGCGGCGTGTACGTCGTCCGGGAGACGCGCGAGAGCTGGATGGAGCGCTCGCGCAGGAAGCCGCTGGAAACGAAGTAGAGGAAGGGTCCCATGTCAGACGCAGCCGCCTTCACCGCAACCGCGCCGATGCTCGCGCTCGAGACCTGGCAGATCGGGGCCGGGATCGTCGTCGTCGTCTTCTTCGGCTTCCTGCTCTGGGCGAGCCGCTACGTGAAGGTGCCGCCGAACGCGGCGCTCATCATCTCCGGCCGCGGCTCGCAGATCGGCGCGCACCGCTACGGCTTCCGCATCGTGCGCGGCGGCGCCACGTTCGTGTGGCCCGTCTTCGAGAAGGTGGACCGGCTCTCCCTCGAGCTGATGACGATCGACGTGAAGACCCCCGAGGTCTACACGATCCACGGCGTGCCGGTGATGGTGGACGGCGTCGCGCAGGTGAAGGTGCGCGGCGACGACGTGTCCATCGGAACCGCGGCGGAGCAGTTCCTCGACAAGTCCGAGGCCGACATCATGAACGTGGCCCTCCAGACGCTGGAAGGCCACCTCCGCGCGATCCTCGGCACGATGACGGTCGAGGAGATCTACAAGAACCGCGACGCGTTCGCCGCGCGCGTGCAGGAGGTCGCCGCCACAGACCTCGCGAACATGGGCCTCGGGATCGTGAGCTTCACGATCCGCGACATCAAGGACAAGTCCGGCTACCTCGACGCCCTCGGCCGCCCGCGCACCGCGCAGGTGCGCCGCGACGCCGTGATCGGCGAGGCCGAGGCGAACCGCGACGCCACGATCCGCTCCGCCGAGGCGGAGCGCGACGGGAAGACCGCGAAGCTCCTCGCCGACACGAAGATCGCGGAGGCGAACCGCGACTACCAGATGCAGCTCGCCGACTACCAGGCCTCCGTCAACCAGAGGAAGGCCGAGTCGGACCTCGCCTACGACCTCCAGCGCTTCAAGACGACGCAGGTCGTCAAGAAGGAGGAGGTGCAGGTGCAGGTGGTCGAGAAGGAGTCCCAGATCGCCGTGCAGGAGCAGGAGATCCGGCGCCGCGAGAAGGAGCTCGAGGCCACGGTGCAGCGTCCCGCCGACGCCGAGCGGAAGCGGCTCCAGACCATCGCCGACGGCGAGCGCTACCGGCTCGAGACCGAGGCCCGCGGCCGCGCCGAGGCGGTGCGCGCGCAGGGTCTCGCCGAGGCCGACATCGTGAAGGCGAAGGGCCTCGCCGACGCCGACATCGTGAAGGCCCGCGGCCTCGCGGAGGCCGAGGCGGAGCGCGCCCGCGGTCTGGCGCAGGCCGAGGTCATCCGCGCGCAGGGCGAGGCCGAGGCCGAGGCGATGCGCAAGAAGGCGGAGGCGTGGCGCGAGTACGGCGAGGCCGCGATCGTGCAGACGATCGTCGAGGTGCTGCCGCAGCTTGCGAAACACGTCGCCGAGCCGCTGTCGAAGATCGACAAGATGGTCGTCGTCAGCACCGGCGGCCGCGGCGCCGGAGCCAGCAAGATCACGCAGGACGTGGCCGACATCGTGGCCTCGCTCCCGCCCGTGGTCGAGGGGCTCACCGGCGTGGACCTCCAGAAGCTGCTGTCGCGCTTCGTCAACAAGGGCGACGGCCGGGGTGACGGCGCCGCCGGCGCGAAGCCCGCCGACGTGACCGACGTGAAGGACGCCGGGAAGCCGTGATCGCCGCGCGCGTCGCCGAGGCCGCGAAGCAGCGCTCGGTGGGCCGCGGCGACGCGCAGGCGCAGGTGCGGGCGCCCGTCGTGGTCGTGGCGTGCCCGTGCATCGGCGGGTCGCGGGGCGGCGTCGCCGGCCGTCTCGGCATCGAACGGGATCTCGTCGCGACCGTGATGGTCCCGGCGGCGCGCGTGCCGACTCCGGACGGCGAGACGGCGCGGGCCGTCGCGCTCCTCCGCGAGCAGCGGCAGGCGCAGCACGTGCTCGTCCTCGGGCACGAGGACTGCCCGTTCGACGGACCGCCGATCGGCGTGCCGGGCACGGCGCCCGGGTGGAAGGAGACGTGCGACGAAGGCGCGGTGGTCGCGTCGCTCGCGAACCTCTCCGCGTCGCCGTGGCGTCGGGCGGGAGCGTCGATCGAGGGACTGCTGCTGCTCCGGTCGGGAGGGATCGAGGTCGTCGAGGCCGCGGCGGCGGGCGGAGGCGCCGCGCCGTATGCGTCGACACCGTACGTCTCGACTCCGTACGTCGCCGCGCCGTACGCCTCCCCGTACCGCGCCTCCTCGCAGGCGCCGCAGCCGTCGCTCGGCGGGAGCGCCCCGATCGCGCAGTCGGGGCCCGTCTCGTTCTTCGGCGCGCCAGGTGCCGTTACGTCGATGGGTGCCGTCACATCGATGGGCGGCGTCGCGCCGGCGCCCTCCTCGCCGAAGTGGGACGCTCCCGCGCCGATGCCGCTCGGTCCGCAGTCCGGCCCCGGCGGGTCTCCGGGCGCGCCGTTCGTCGCGCCGCCTCCGTCGCTCCTCGGGTCGCCCCTGGTGGCCGCGCCTCCGCCGCTCGTCGCGATGACCGACACGCCCGCGCCGCTGCCGCTCCCGACCGTCGCGCCGCTGCCGGACCTCGCGCCGCTCCCGGTGGTGCCCCCTCTCGCGGCGAACACGGG
>JAJVHW010000165.1 GCA_022072415.1 Planctomycetota bacterium | reverse complement strand
CGGGGTGCATCTACTCCGGGTGAACGCGGCGCGGCGCGCCAAGGCGTCGTCCCGAAACAAGTGACACACTTGGCCGCGATGCAGCGAGCCGGCTGCAAGGCGGGCGAGCGGCGCCAACTCAACGGAGGGAGTTGCGGCGCGAGCCCAACGCCGCAGACGGCCGGTGCATCGCGGCAGCTTGCTGGCGCGCGGCTTGCGCGACCGGACCGCTGTATCCGCACGAACGGACCGTCGCAAGCCGCGTGACGAAGTGTGTCAGTTGTTTCGGGACGACGCCTAACGCGCGAGCGACTTCTCGAACGCCCGCACGCCGAACCAGCAGAGCACGATCGTCCAGAGGACGAGCAGGACCGGACACCAGACCGCGTCCGGCGTCGCGAGGTGCTCCGGCCCGGAGACGAGGAGCCGCATGGTCTCCACCGCGGGGAACATCGGTGTCGCGACGGCGGCCCACATGAGCGGCGCGGGGAGCTCGCTCACGGGGAACGTCAAGCCGGAGAACATCACGAGCGGCGTGAGCACGGCCGTGAAGTAGAACTGGAAGTGGTTCATGTTCGTGACGCGCGCCGCGACGACGAACCCCGCCCCCGCGAACGCGAGCGCGACGACGAACCCGGCCGCCGGCACGAGGAGCGCGCCCCACGACGACACCGCTCCCGCCGCGGCGAGCACCGCGCCCACGATCGCGGAGAAGAGGAGCCCCTTCGTGCCGCAGAAGAGGAGCTCCCCGAGCACGACGTCGCGCGGGACGAGCGGCGTCGCGAGCATCGCGTCGTAGGTGCGCTGGAACTTCATCCGCACGAAGGTGCCGTAGGTCGCCTCGAACGACGCCGTGTAGAGCGCCGTCATCGCGAGCACGCCGGGGCACATGAACTCGACGTACGGGAGCCCCTGGAACTCCGCGGTGATGAACTTCCCGAGCCCGAGGCCGACCGCGGCCATGAAGAAGAGCGGTTCGAAGACCGCCGGCGTCACGTTGGACACGAAGGTGCCCCCGTACACCTTCGCGTGCCGCGTCCAGACCGCGCGGAGCCGCGCGCCGGGCGACGGGGTCGGGAACGCCTGCGCGTCACGCATCGAGCGCCCTCCCGGTCAGTTCGAGGAACACGTCCTCGAGGTTCGAGGGGCGCACCTGGGCGCGGACGAACCGGCCCTGCGCGACGCATGCGCGGAGCGCGGCCTCGTCGTCGTGGTACGCGGCGATCACGTCTCCGTGCTTCCGCACGTCGGCGCCGCACGCCCGCGCCGCCGCCTCCGACTCGGCGCCCGCCCCGGCCGCGACGAGGACGAACCTCCGCACGTGCCTCGCGAGGAGTTCCTGCGGCGACCCCTCGCCCACGAGCTTCCCGCGGTCGAGCACGCCCACCCGGTCCGCGAGCTGCTCCGCCTCCTCCATGTAGTGCGTCGTGAGGAGCAGCGTCATGCCCTCCGCCCGGAGCGCGCGGAGCGCCGACCAGAGCACGTGCCGGACCTGCGGGTCGAGCCCGGTCGTCGGCTCGTCGAGGAGCACCATCGACGGATCGGAGAGGAGCGCCCGCGCGAGGACGAGGCGACGGCGGAGTCCGCCCGAGAGCGACTGGATCGCCGCCTTCTCGCGGCCCTCGAGCCCGAGCAGCGCGAGCAGCTTCGGCATCCGCTCCTCGACCGCGGAACGCGGCATCCCGAAGAAGCTCCCCCAGACGCGCATGTTCCCGGCGAGGTCGAGCTCCTCGTCGAGCGCGTCCTCCTGCATCACCCAGCCGAGCCGCGCCTTCACGTCGCTCGGACGGAGCGCCGGGTCCATGCCGAACACCGAGAGCTCGCCGCCGTCGCGGCGGGCCATCCCTCCGATCACGCGGGAGAGCGTGGACTTCCCCGCGCCGTTCGGGCCGAGGAGCGCGTAGCAGGTCCCCGCGGGAATTCGGAGGGAGACGCCGTCCACCGCCGCCCGGTCGCCGTATTGCTTGACGATGCCGCTGCAGGAGACGACCGCGCCTCTCCCGGCGGCCCCCTGCGCGTCCACGGAAGGTCGTTCGCTCGTCCCGGACATCGTCGGCGTAGCCTCTCCTCCGCGGCGGCAGCCGCGACGGAACTTCCGCGAGGAGAGAGATGACCCAGCAGCCCACGCATCACGCGCCCACGGCCGCCCACGAGGCCGGACTCCCCCCGTCGCAGGTGGAGCTCCCGGTCGTCTACCTGGTCTCCCAGATCGTCTTCCCGTTCGGCGCCACGTCCGTCCGGATCCGCATGGAGCGGAACCTGAAGCTCCTCGACGCGCTCCCGTCGCGCGACAGCACGTTCGCGATCGCATTCGCGCCGAGCGTCGCGCCGGAGAAGGTGACGAGGAAGGACCTCGCCCCGGTGGGCGTGCTCGCGCGGGTCATCGCGCGGCTGAAGGTCCCCGACGGCACGGAGCAGGTGACCGTCCAGGGGCTCCAGCGCGCGTCCGTGGACCAGATCACGGCCGAGCAGCCCTACTTCACGGCGAAGGTCACGCCGATCGCCGCGGTCCCCGCCGACCCCGCGCGCACGGCGGCCGAGGTGGAGCGCATCCTCGCGATGCTGGACGAGCTCGCGAAGCTGGACCCGTCGGTGCAGGCGGAGCACCTCGCCCTGCTCCGGACGAACCGCGCCGACGGAGGCCACTTCGCGGACCTCGTCGCGAACATGATCCACGTCGAGCCGGCGTCGCGGCTCCGCGTGCTCGCCACCGGGGACGCGGTGAAGCGCCTCGAGTACGTGGCGTCGCTCGTGCGCGAGCAGCTCGAGTTCACGCGGGTCGTCCACGAGACCGACGCGCGCGTGCAGGGCGACATCGAGAAGTCGCAGCGCGAGTTCTACCTGCGCCGGCAGATGAAGATGATCAAGGAGCAGCTCGGCGAGACGAGCCGCGAGGACGAGGCCGCGCGCGCCGCGACGGAGCGCATGGCGGGCATCCGGCTCCCGGCCGCGGTCGAGCTCACGCTGAAGAAGGAGATCGACCGGCTCCGGAACACGAGCGCGCAGAGCGCCGAGTTCGCGGTGATCGAGAACTACGTGGATTGGATCCTCTCGATGCCCTGGGGGAGGTCCTGCGCGGACGTGATCGACCTCGACGCCGTGCGCGCGCGGCTCGACGCCGACCACTTCGGGCTCGACGAGCCGAAGCAGCGGATCCTCGAGTACCTCGCCGTGCGGAAGCTCGCCCCCGACGCGCGGGGCCCGATCCTCTGCCTCGTCGGGCCCCCGGGCACGGGGAAGACGTCGCTCGCGCAGTCGGTGGCCCGGGCGACCGGACGCACCTTCGCGAGGATCGCGGTGGGCGGCGTGCGCGACGAGTCCGAGATCCGCGGCCACCGCCGCACCTACGTCGGCGCGATGCCCGGGCGCATCGCGAGCGCGCTCCGCCGCGCCCAGTGCTCGAACCCGCTCCTCGTGATCGACGAGATCGACAAGCTCGGCTCGGGCCCGCAGGGCGACCCCGCGGCGGCGCTCCTCGAGGTGCTGGACCCGGAGCAGAACTCCACGTTCACGGACCACTTCCTCGACGTCCCTTTCGACCTCTCGAAGGTCTTCTTCGTCGCCACCGCGAACAACCTGTTCGAGATCCCGGACGCCCTCCGCGACCGCATGGAGGTGATCGAGCTCTCGAGCTACGTGGAGCAGGAGAAGATCGAGATCGCCCGGCGGCACCTCGTGCCGCGCGCGCGGAAGCAGACGGGGATCCCGCTCCGCGTGAAGCTCGACGCCGGCGCGCTGAAGCTCCTCGTCCGCGGCTACACGATGGAGGCCGGCGTCCGCGACCTCTACCGCCAGATCGAGGCGGTGTTCCGGAAGCTGGCGCTCCGATCCTCCGGGGGGAAGGCGCTCCCCTCGTCGGTGACGTCCGCGCACGTCACCGAGCTCCTCGGACCGCGGCAGGTCGCCGAGGAACGCCGCCGGCGCGGCGACGAGGTCGGCGTCGTCAACGGCCTCGCGTGGACCGGGCTCGGCGGCGACGTGCTCACCATCGAGCTGATCCGCATGCCCGGCGACGGCTCGCTGCAGCTCACGGGGAGCCTCGGCGACGTGATGCGCGAGTCCGCGCACGCCGCGTTCTCGTGGGTGAAGAGCCGCTTCGCCGCGCTCGGCACCGACCCCGCGGAGTTCAAGAAGTGGGACCTGCACATCCACTTCCCCGAGGGCGCGGTGCCGAAGGACGGCCCGTCGGCGGGCATCGCCCTCGTCACCGCGATCGCGTCGAGCTTCACGGGGCTCCCGGTCCGGGCCGACGTGGCGATGACGGGCGAGGTGACGCTCCGGGGGCGCGTCCTCGCGATCGGCGGACTCCGCGAGAAGCTCGCGGCCGCTGCGCGGCTCGGGATCCCGGAGGTCATCATCCCGAAGGTGAACGCCGGAGACCTCCACTGGTGCCGGAAGGAGGTCCTCTCCAAGCTGAAGGTGCACACCGTGGAGACCGCCGACCAGGTCCTCGAGCTCGCCCTGAAGACGCCGAAACGCAAGCCTCGGGCGCGCTGACCGCGCCCCATTCCTTGGGCTCGCCGGGGCTCCGTGCTATCGGAGACGGTTTGGCCCCCCGGTGAGGGGGTCTTGTCCTCGGAGCCGCCCCTCATGGACCCCAAGCTGCATGCCTCCCAGGTCGCCGAGATGGCCCAGCGCCGGAACTTCGGCATCATGGCCCACATCGACGCCGGAAAGACCACCGTCTCCGAGCGCATCCTCTACTTCACCGGCCGCATCCGGCAGGTGAAGGAGGTCCACGACGGCGGCGCCACGATGGACTACATGCAGGAGGAGCGCGAGCGCGGGATCACGATCACCAGCGCGGCCACCACCTGCAAGTGGCGCGACAAGAACCTGATCCTCATCGACACCCCCGGTCACGTGGACTTCACCGCCGAGGTCGAGCGCAGCCTCCGCGTGCTCGACGGCGCGGTGACCGTGTTCGACGGCGTCGCGGGCGTCGAGGCGCAGACCGAGACGGTCTGGCGCCAGGCCGAGCGCTACGGCGTGCCGCGCATCTGCTACGTGAACAAGCTCGACCGCGCGGGCGCGGACTTCCAGATGTGCGTGGACGCGATCCGCACGCGGCTCGGCGCGAAGCCGGTCCCGCTCCAGCTCCCCATCGTCGTGGACAAGGAGATCAGGGGCATCATCGACCTGATCGAGATGGACATGATGCGCTTCACCGACGAGGGGGACATGGAGCGCCTCCCGATCCCCGACGAGCACAAGGCGAACGCCGAGAAGCGCCGGAACGAGATGATCGAGGCGGTCGCCGACTACAGCGACGCGCTGCTCGAGACGTACCTCGAGGGCGGGCACGTCTCCCGCGACGAGATCCGCCTCGCCATCCGCAAGGGCACCCTCTGCCGCGGCATGTACCCGGTCCTCTGCGGCGCCGCGCTCCGCAACAAGGGCGTGCAGCCGCTCCTCGACGCCGTCTGCGACTACCTCCCGTCCCCCCTCGACCTCGCTCCGGTGAAGGGCACGAAGGGTCCGAAGAAGCCCGAGGAGGAGGTCCGCCCCCACGACGAGAACGCGCCGTTCTGCGGCATCGCGTTCAAGACCGTGTCCGACCCGAACGGCGACCTCACGTTCGTGCGCGTCTACTCCGGCGTGCTGAACCGCGGCGACGAGGTGTTCAACACGGGCAAGTCGAAGTACGAGCGCATCGGCCGCATCCTCCGCATGCACGCGAACCAGCGCGAGCCGCTCGACAAGGTCAAGGCCGGCGACATCTGCGCCGTGATCGGCCTCAAGCAGACCTACACGGGCGACACGCTCTGCACGCCCGACCACCCGATCCTCCTCGAGGCGATGAACTTCCCCGACGCGGTCATCTCGCAGTCGGTCGAGCCGAAGAACCGCGGCGAGCGCGACAAGCTCTCCGAGGCGCTCTCGCGCCTGTCGAAGGAGGACCCGACGTTCCGCCGCTTCACGGACCCGGAGACCGACGAGACGATCATCGCGGGCATGGGCGAGCTCCACCTGGAGATCATCGCGAGCCGCCTCAACCGCGAGTTCAAGGTCGAGGTCATCACCGGCCGCCCGCGCGTCGCCTACCGGCAGACGTTCGCGAAGACCGGCGAGATCGAGGGGCGCCACGTCAAGCAGTCCGGCGGCTCGGGCCAGTACGGCATCGTGAAGGTGATCTTCGAGCCGGTCCCCGGCTCCACCGAGGTCGAGTTCCTCGACGAGATCAAGGGCGGCGCGATCCCGCGCGAGTTCATCCCCGCGATCGAGGACGGCATCCGCACCCTCTGCGAGGAGGGCGGCGAGCTGAAGATCCCGATCGTCGGCTTCAAGGCGCGGCTCGTGGACGGCAAGTACCACGACGTGGACTCGAGCGAGATGGCGTTCAAGGCGGCCGGCCAGCTCGCGGTGCGCGAGGCGATCGCCGGCCTCGGGATGACCATCCTTGAGCCGCTGATGAAGCTCGAGGTCACCGTGCCCGACGAGTTCATGGGCGCGGTGCTCGGCGACCTGAACAGCCGCCGCACGGCGATCGAGGACATGGCGTCCGGCGCGGGCACGCTCCGCATCGTGCGCGGCAAGGTGCCGATCGCGGAGATGTTCCAGTACTCGACGACGCTCCGCTCGCTCACGCAGGGCCGCGGCACGTTCTCGATGGAGCCCTCGGCCTACCAGGCCGTCCCGCGGAGCCTCCAGGAGACGATCCTCAAGGAAGCCCGCGAGCGCCGCGCCCAGCAGCGCAAGGCCTGATCAGAACCCGCGGTGGGTCCTCGTCGAATCGAGGACCCATCCGCCGGGCTCGCGCAGGAACCAGATCCGCCGCGCCGTGCCGTCGGACCCGCGGAGCTCGAGCTCCGACTCGTCCGCTCCGGACGCGTGCTCGGACTCGACGCGGCTCTCGCGGAACCACGCGAGATCCCCGGCCACGGGCGACGCGCGCACGAGGTGGAGCCCCGCCATCGCCTCGTCGGAGAGATCGAGGTCCTCGCGCGCGAGGCCCGTCCCGGCGAGGACCTGCGCCGCGTCGTCGCCCCGGCGGACCCGTTCGCGCCGGTCCCGGAGAGACACGACCAGCGCCGCGCGCGCGTCCGAGTCGTAGAGTCGCGCCGCCGCCGCGCCGTCCCCGGCGACCATCGCCTGCATGAACCGGTCCCACGCCTCGCGCGCGGATGCCGCGGGAGCGGGCGCGCCGCCGCACGCCGACGCGAGGAGCGCCGCCGCCGCGACGGCCGCGGTCCATCGCCTCCCGAGCGTCACTTCCGGCCCTCCGGCGCCCGCTGCATGCGCTGCTCGTGCATGAGCCAGCCCCTGGACGGGACCTCCTTCATCACGAACATGAACCGCATGCCGTCGGCCGTCTCCACCTCGAGCCCGATCGAGTCGGGGTTGGCCGGATCGCGGAGCCGCCCCACGACCTTCGCGCCGGCCAGCGTGCGCTCGGTGCCCTTGTGGGCGCGCTCCCAGATCTTCTCGGGCGGCAGCGTGTTGTACTCCTCGAGCGTCATGTTGAACTGCTTGACCGCCCCGCGAGCGCCGGGGTTCCGCTCGTAGGTCCTGCGGTTCGCCTCCACGTCGGCGATGAACGCGCGCCGCTGGTCCTCGGTGAGGAGCGTCCACAACCGCGCGTGGTCGCCGCTCTCGTTCACGCGGACGATCTCGGCGAAGAGCTCGTCCGGCGTGGAGTAGCCGCCCGAGCACGCGGGGAGGGCGGCGACGAGGACCGCGAGGGAGAGGACAAGGGAGCGCATTCCGGCGAGTATAGGGGCGGATGCCCGCGCCCGCCGACCGTCTGACGGACCGCCCCCTCTCCCCCGACGAGTACCGCCGGTACGGGCGCCACCTCGCCCTGGCCGAGGTCGGCGAGGCGGGGCAGCGGAAGCTCCGCGCGTCCTCGGTGCTGGTGGTCGGCGCCGGCGGGCTCGGGTCCCCCGCGGCGCTCTATCTCGCGGCGGCAGGGGTCGGCCGGATCACGCTGGCGGACTTCGACGTGGTCGACCCGAGCAACCTCCAGCGGCAGGTCCTCTTCTCCGCGGCCGACGTCGGCCGGCCGAAGGTGCACGCAGCCGCGGAGCGCCTCCGGGCGCTCAATCCGCTGGTCGAGATCGCCGCGCTCGAGATCCGCGTGGACGCGTCGAACGCGACGGAGCTCGTCGCATCGCACGACGTCGTCGTGGACGGGTCCGACAGCTTCACCACGCGCTACCTCGTGAACGACGCGTGCTTCCTCGCGGAGAGGCCCTACGTCTACGGGAGCATCTTCCGCTTCGAGGGCCAGGCGTCGCTCTTCCGGCGCCCGGGCCCGTGCTACCGCTGCCTCTTCCCCGAACCGCCGCCGCCGGGACTCGTCCCCAACTGCTCGCAGGCCGGCGTGCTCGGCGTCCTTCCGGGCGTGGTGGGGTCCGTGCAGGCCGCGGAGGCGCTGAAGGCGCTCCTCGGGCTCGGGCCGACGCTCGAGGGTCGCCTCCTTCTCGTGGACCTGCTCGGCGCGTCGTTCCGCGAGGTCCGGCTCCGCCGCGACCCGGCGTGCGCGCTCTGCGGCGACGCGCCCTCGATCCGCGCGCTCTCCGACGTTCCGTGGCACGGATGCGGGGTCGGGGGCGCCGACGCGGAGGGTCGCGTGCCCTCGGTCCGGGCCGCGGAGCTCGCGATCCTCCTCGCGTCCGGCGCTCCGCCCGTCGTCGTGGACGTGCGCGAGGCCTGGGAGTTCCACGCGGGCGCGATCGCCGGGTCCGTGAACGTCCCGCTCGGCGAGATCTCGGGGGCCGCGCCGGGATTCGCGGGACGCGACGTGGTGGTCGTCTGCCGGAACGGACTCCGCGCCGCCCGCGCCGCCGAGCTGCTCGCGGAGAACGGGATCGCCGGGGCCCGGAATCTCGAGGGCGGCCTCCTCGCATGGCGCGAGGAGGCCGCCCCGGAACTGGTCGTTGCGTAAGTGCGATGCGCGACGGGTGCCCCCGCGCCTACTCGATCCGGTTCTCGAGCCGGTCGTAGTTGTACGACTTCGCGAAGCCGTAGGGCGCGACGCGCGCGGCCGTCTCCGGGTCGTCCATGACCTCGGCCATCGGCGCGTGCGGGCCGTAGAACGGGCGGCCGTGCGGCGGCGTCGTGTACTTGTAGATCTCCTGGTCCGTGATGTACGGAGCCTGGAGCGCCTCCCAGAAGTTGTCGTCGCGCTCGATCAGCACGGGGTTCTGCCCGAACGAGTTGATCGTTCCGTAGATCGCGCCCAGCGCCACGCCGACGGGCAGCGTGAGCGTCGCGGAAACCGGCTCGCCGCACTCCTCGTACCAGCCCACCCCGCCCTGGACGATGCCCGTGAGCGGCGTCGCCACGGCGCGGTACGGCAGCCACGCGGCGTTCTCGATCACGGCGAGCGGCGCCTTGTAGTTCGGGCCGAGTCCGCCGCCCTGGGCGAGGCAGTTCTTGCTGCCGATGTCGCCGTCGCGGCACGTGGCGCATCCGGCCAGCGAAGGCGCGGCGGCGAGGGCGGCGGCGAGCGCGAGGATCCTGATGCGGGTGCGGTTCATGACGAGGCCTCCGGGGGCGGGTGCGCCGGCAGTCGAGCCGGGACGGACCTCGCCTCACCGGAGTATGGGCGCCGACGCCGTCCGCTTTGGCGCGTCTCCGCCCCGATTCCGCGGGCCCGGCGCGGTCCGGGACGGCGATACTGCGCGGCCCGGAGGGCGCCTGCCCGGTCCCGGGATCCTCTCATTCCGAGAGTCCGCGGAGTCCCCATGCGCGTCCGGATCGTGAAGCCCCGCTGGAAGATCGAGTTCGAAGGCCCGGCCTCCGTCTGGAACGAACTGCTCCGGCCCGTGTTCGGCGGCCCCGAGGGCGCCGACGAGCCCGAGGCGCCCGTGGAGGCCGTTCCGGCCGCGCAGCCGACGCGGGTGGACGTCCGCGAGTCGCACGCCGCGGCGCAGCGTCCGCGGACCTGGGTGCCGCCGCGCGACGAAGGTCCGTTCCCGTCCTCGTGGTCGTCGGAAGCGGACGAGCCGCCCCGCCGGGACGCGCGCGAGCCCCGGATGCACCCCGAGCACCGCCAGCCTCGCGGGGACCACGGACACGACGGCCCGCCCCGCCGCCGGCACGGTCCCGAGCCGGTCCTGCAGATCGAGCCGTCGGCCGACCCGCGCACGCTCTACGAGCGGATCGGCGCGCTGGGGTCCCGCCGCGTGGAGAAGGACTCGGTCCTCGCCGCGGTCTGGTTCGTCGGCCGCGGGGAGCGCGACGTGAGCCACCAAGAGGTCGCGAAGCACCTGGCGGAGAACGGCGGCCCGACGGATCTCGCCGTGCGGCCGCACCTCTTCAAGCACGTCACGCGGTCGAAGTGCCTCGTCCACGGCGAGGCCCCGGGGTCCGTGCGGCTGACAGACAAGGGCCGCGAGCAGATCCGGCTCCTGACGGGAGAGTGAGCCGCGTGGGCGCGCGCACGGGACGGTTCGTCGCGGCATCCGTCGCGGCGCACGCGGCGCTGCTCGCCGTCCTCGCCTCCTCGTTCCGCGCGGGTGCTCCGCAGGAGCCCGCATGCGCGACCTCGTTCGAATTCGCGCTGCGCGACCTGCCTTCGGACACGGACGAGGAGCCGCTTCCCTTCGATCGCGCGGTCGTCGTGGCACGCGCGGCGCCCGAGAGCGGAGACGCTCCCGAACTCTCCGAGCCCGATGCGCCGGCCGCGCCCGCGTCCTTCGGCGTCGCCCGCTCCGAGGTGATCCCGTCCGCATGGCGTTCGCGGTCGAGCCTCGCTTTCCTGGCAGCGAAGGGATGCGACGGCATCGCACGCCCGACGCCGCAGCGGCCCGCGGTCACGGGCGAACCGCCGGTGCCGGCCGCTGCGATGCAGGCGGCGGTGCTCGCACCTTCGCGCGCGCCTGCGTTTGCGGAACGGCCGGCGCCGCCCGCGTATCCGTCCGTCGCCCGACGCCGCGGATGGGAGGGCCGCACCGTGGTGCGCGTGACGGTCGGCGCCGACGGCGGCGTGCGCGCGGTGCGGATCGTGGAGTCGTCCGGACGCGCCGTGCTCGACGAGGCCGCGCTCGCTGCGGCGCGCGACTGGCGCTTCGTTCCGGGGGAGGAGTCCGGCGCGGCCGCCGAGGCGGCGCTGGACGTGCCGGTCGTCTTTCGTCTCGACGACTGACCGCTTTTCGTCTCGACGTCTGACCGTCTTCCGTCTCGACGTCTGACAGGTCAGCCGCCGAGGTACGCCTCGCGGATCGCGGGGTCGTCGAGGAGTTCCGCGCCCGGGCCCTCGCGGCGGATCTCGCCGGTCTCGAGCACGTAGGCCCGGTCGGCGAGGCGGAGCGCCATCCGCGCGTTCTGCTCGACGAGGAGCACCGTCACGCCGCGGCGGCGGAGGTCGGCGACGACGTCGAAGATCTGCCGCACGATCAGCGGCGCGAGGCCGAGGCTCGGTTCGTCGAGGAGGAGGAGCTTCGGCTCGAGCATGAGGGCGCGGGCGATCGCGAGCATCTGCTGCTCGCCGCCCGAGAGCGTGCCGCCCGTCTGCATCCGCCGCTCGCGGAGCCGCGGGAACACCGCGAACGCGGCCTCCATGCGCGCCGCCACGACCGCCGCGTCGCGCACGAGGAAGGCGCCCATCCGCAGGTTCTCCTCGACCGTGAGCCGCGCGAAGATGCGGCGGCCCTCCGGCACGTGGCAGATCCCGGCGGCGGTGACGCGGTCCGGCGGCATGCCGAGGATCGAGCGCCCGTCGAACAGCACGTCCCCCGCCGACGCGCGCACGATCTGCGAGATCGTCATCAGGGCCGACGTCTTCCCCGCGCCGTTCGCCCCGATCAGCGCCACGATCTCCCCGCGCCCCACGCGGAGGGTCACGTCCTTCAGCGCCCGGATCGGGCCGTAGGACGCGGACACGCTCCGGAGTTCGAGGAGCGGCGCGGTCACGACACGTCCTCCTTGCCGAGGTACGCCTCGATCACCCGCGGATCGTTCCGCACTGCGTCCGGCGGGCCTTCCGCGATCTTCTCCCCGTGGTCGAGCACGACGATGTGCGTGCTGATGCCCATCACGACCTTCATGTGGTGCTCGATCAGCACCACCGTGATGCCGCGCGCCGCGATCTTCCGGATCAGTTCGACCAGGTCGAGGCTCTCCTTCGGGTTCATGCCCGCCGCGGGCTCGTCGAGGAGGAGGAGGTCCGGCTCCGTGGCGAGCGCGCGCGCGATCTCGAGGCGCCGCTGGTCGCCGTAGGGCAGACTCCCCGCCGGGGAGGCCGCCCATCGCCCGATGCCGGTGAACTCGAGCAGTTCCGCGGCGATGTCCCGCGAGTTCCGCTCCTCGGCGCGCTCCGAACGGGTGCGGAACAGGCAGTCGAGGATGCCGGCCCCCGTGCGGCAGTGCCGCGCGGCGACGACGTTCTCCGTCGCGTCCATGCTCCGGAAGAGCCGGATGTTCTGGAAGGTGCGCGCGATCCCGAGCCGGGCGATCTTGTGCGGCGCGCGCCTCGCGATCGGGACGCCGCGGAAGAGGATCTCCCCGGACGTCGGCGGCGCGACGCCGCTGATGCAGTTGAAGAATGTCGTCTTCCCCGCGCCGTTCGGCCCGATCACGGCGGTGACGCTGCCCTCGGCCACCGTGCACGACACGTCGCTCACGGCGGCGAGACCGCCGAACCGCTTGGTCACCCCACGCGCCTCCAGCAGCGCTGTCATCCCGCCGCCTTCCGGGAGCGGCTGCCGAGCAGGCCCTCCGGGCGCACGACCATCATCCCCGCCATCAGGGCGCCGATCACCAGCGGGCGGTAGAGCGTGATGTCCTCGAACCAGTCCTGGAGGAGCGGCGGGAGGATCCACAGCGCTCCCGCGCCGAGGACCGCCCCGGCGACCGAGCCGAGCCCGCCGAGGACCACCATCGCCACGAAGAGGATGCTCGTGTTGAAGTCGAAGAGCTCGGGGTTGAGCGAGTCGCGCTGGACGGCGGTGAGCGCCCCCGCGAGGCCGGCCCACATCGCAGACGACGTGAAGGCGAGGAGCTTCGTCCGCACCGTGTCCACGCCCATGCACTTCGCGGCCGTCTCGTCCTCGCGCAGCGCGAAGAGCGCGCGGCCCTCGCGCGACCGGGCGAGCCGCACCACGGAGAAGATGCAGAGGGCAAGGAGTCCGAGCGCGGTGAGGTAGCACTCGTAGTCGCCGTTCCGGCCCGGAGTGCCGTAGGGCTGCCAGATCCACTGCCCGATCTCCCCCTGCACTCCGCGGAGCTGCCCGGGCACGAGGTTGCTCGGCAGGTTCGCGTCGCCGCCGGTCCACTTGTTCTCGTTCTTGAGGACGGCGCGGACGGCCTCGCCGAATCCGAGAGTCACCACCGCGAGGTAGTCGCCGCGGAGCCGCAGGGCCGGGAGCCCCACCATGAACCCCATCGCCGCCGCGGCGACGCCTCCCGCCGCCATGGCGGGCCAGAAGCTCCACCCGAGGTGGATCGTCAGCAGTCCGTACGTGTACGCCCCGACGGCCCAGAACCCGGCGTGTCCGAGCACCAGCAGGCCGGCCATCCCGATCGTGATCTGGAGGCCGACCGCGATGACCGCGAAGATCATCGCTTCGGTCGCCATCGTCACCGTCCCCGAGCCCGACCAGAGCGGCACCAGCGCGACGAGGAGCGCCGCCGCCGCGAGCGCGGCGCCCCGCGCCTTCGCGGGAAGCGCGAACGGCGGCCGCGCGTCGCGCGGCGCGCCGGGTCCGAGGTACCTCCCGGCCAGGCGGACGAGTTCGCCGAGGATCGCGGCCGCCGCGACGACTCCGGCGATCGTCCCTGCCGGACGCAGGTCGAATGTGAACCCCGCCTCCGCCGTGGACCGGACGGAGGCGAACGGGATCGAGATCGCGAACGCGACCGCCGACGCGAGGAGCACCCGGAGGACCGCGCGGAAGGGCGTCACACCTTCTCCGCCACCCGCTCGCCGAGGAGGCCCCGCGGCCGCGCGATCAGGACGACCAGCAGGAGCCCGAACGCATAGACGTCCTTGTAGTCCGCGCGGAGCCCGTAGATCCCCGCGGCCTCCACGAGCCCGAGGAGGAGGCCGCCGAGCATCGCGCCGGGGATGTTCCCGATCCCGCCGAGCACGGCAGCCACGAACGCCTTCATCCCGAGGAGGAAGCCCATGTCGAACTTCGCCTGCATCGTGAGGAGCGACGTGAGCACGCCCGCCACCGCGGCCAGCGCAGATCCGATCACGAACGTGGCGGAGATCACGCGGTCCACGTCGATCCCGACGAGGCGGGCCATGACGCGGTCCTGGCTCGTGGCGCGCATCGCCGTGCCGATCCTCGTCTTCTGGACGAAGAGCCAGAGCCCGGCCATCAGGAGCACGCACACGGCGACGATCAGGGCGTCGGTCGGCTGCACGGAGAGGGGCCCGGCCGTCCAGCCGCCCGTGAGCGCGTCCTGCCAGGCCTTGTCCGCGCCGGGCACGTAGATCGGCGCGTTGCCCTGCGTGAGCATCACGAAGTTCTGGAGGACGATCGAGACGCCGATCGCGCTGATGAGTGGCGAGAGCGAACCCGCCCCCCGGAGCGGACGATAGGCGACGCGCTCGACGACGAACCCGTAGCACGCCGCGACCCCCATCGACGCGAGCACCGCGCCGCAGAGGCAGAGCGGGAGCCCGAGCGACGCCATCGCGCCGCTCCCCGCGAGTCCGGCCAGCGTCACGACCCCCGCGTAGGCGCCGAGCATCATCACCTCGCCGTGCGCGAAGTTGATGAGCATCAGGATGCCGTACACCATCGTGTAGCCGAGCGCCACGACGGCGTAGAGCGCGCCCTGGACGAAGCCGTCCCAGAGGGTCTGGATCACCGCCAGGTCACTTGGACGAGTGGACGACGTGCGCGCCGTCCTTGACGACCCACACCACGTACGTTCCCTCGGGCGGGCCCTTCACGTCGCCCTTCGCGTCGAACTCAATCTTCCCGAGCGGCGAGTCCCACGAGCCCTTGTGCAGCGCCTCGGCGACCTTCCGGCCGTCCTCGCTCCCGGAGTCGTGGATCGCGTGCAGCAGCACGTTCGCGGCCACGTAGCTGAAGATCGCGTACGGCCCCGGCTCCTTGCCGGCGAACCGCGCCTTGTACCGCTGGATGAACGCGGGATCCGTCGGCGGGAACGTCGTGAACGTGCCGTTCGCGCCCTCGCCGACCTTCTTCAGGAAGTCGTCCACGTACCCGTGGACGCCGTCGCCGCTCATCATCGGGGCGGTGATGCCCACGCCGCGCGCCTGGATCAGCAGCGGAGCGGCCTGCTCGAAGATGCCGCCGAAGTACCAGATATCGGCGCCCTTCTCCTTGATCATGTTCAGGTAGGGCTTGAAGTTCCGCTCCTTCTCGTCGAAGCCCTCGCGGACGGTGATCTCCACCCGCCCCTTCAGCGCGTTCGCGAAGTTGTCCGCGAGGCCCTTCCCGTACGCGGTGCGGTTGTCGAAGATCGCGACCTTCTTCGCCTTGAACTCCTCCGCCACGAACTTCGCCGCGCGCGCGGCCTGCTGGTCGTCGCGCCCGCACACCCGGAACACCGTGGGCAGCCCGCGGTCGGTCACGAACTCGTTCGTGGACGCCGGCGTGATGCACACGATGCCCTTGTCCGCGTAGGCCTTCGACGCCGGGATCGTGCTGCCGGAGTTGAAGTGGCCGATGACCCCGACGACGCCCTGATCGATGAGCTGCGCCGCGGCGGTCGGCGCCTTCTTGGGGTCCGCCTCGTCGTCGCGCGCGACGAACTCGATCTTCCGGCCGCGGATGCCGCCCTTCGCATTCCACTCCTCGACGGCCATCGTGGTCCCGTCCACGAGGTCGGATCCGTTCTTCGCCTGGGGTCCGGTGATGGGCCCGCCGACGCCGATCCGGATCGGCTCCGAGGACGCCGGCGCGGCCCCGCCTCCCGCTCCGGCACCGCCCGAGGGGGCGGGGGCCGGGTCCTTCCCGCACGCCGCGACGGCGAGCGCGATCCCCGCCGCGAGTCCGGTCCAGAGACCGTTCCGCGTCACGTCCATCCAGGTCCGGCGCATCGATCGACCTCCCGAGGTCCCGGGAGCCTCCCGGGGCGCGCGAGTCTACTGGCGACGGGCCCCGGCGGCGAGTGTCCCGCCGGAACGGAATCGGAAGGGGCCCCCGGATCCTTCCGGAGGCCCCCCGTGCTCCTCGGGTCGGAGCGTCACTCGAGGTTGCTGCGGAACGTCTTCGCCACGGACCGGCCGTTCCAGAAGAGTTCGATCCGCACGATGTCCCCCCGCCACGTGCCGACGGGCGCGGGCAGCGGCGTCGCGGTCCCGTGGGTCTCGCTCCTGAGCGTGGTCGTCGTCCCCGACACGACGCCGGAGCCGGCGATCTCCGCCGCGATCCCCGTGGTCGGGGCCTGGTTCCCGCGGTAGCCGACCGCATCGCCGCTCGCGTCGAGGTCGGAGTTGACCTCGAGCTCCCAGACGCCGCCGGCCTCGAAGCCGTCGATGTGGAACTCGCGTCCGTTCCCGCCCGGGGTCGTCCAGCAGCCCATCAGCGTGAGGCCCGTGCCGAGGGTCTGCGGATTGTCGTCCATCAGGTTCTGGAACGCGGACGAGTTGAACGTGTCGCCGGGTCCCCCGTAGGGCATCGCGATCATCCGCTCCATGAACTTCAGCGCCTGCGCGCGGACCAGGTCGCGGTTCCGCATCTCGCTCGACGCCTTCTGCGTGGAGATCACCGACATCGAGAGGCCGCCGATCGAGATGACGATGGCGCCGATGCTGACCATGACCTCGACGAGTCCGGTCCCGCGTTCGTTCCTGCGGATCTTCATGGGCGTGGCCTCCGGGTCAGTTCTTGGGATCGACTTCGATCTGGTTCCACTGCTTCGTCACCTCGTTCGTGGCGCGCGCGCGCCGCTCGGTGACCAGCGTGACGAGGATCGTGTTGTCGTTCGTCTCCTCCACCACGAACCGGGAGACGTTGCTCGAGATGATCGCCTGATTGCCGTCCTGCTCGCGGACGAGCGTGCGCCCGATCACGCGGTAGGTGATGTCCGTGCTCCAGGTGATCACCGGCTCGCCGGTGGCCGCGATCGAGAAGCCCGCGACCTTGTTGAAGACCAGTCGGGAGTTCGCGGTGTTCCCGAAGCTCCGGAGCCGCGGGCGGTAGATCTTGTTGCTGTGGAGCGCAGGGGTCGCGCCCCACGTCCGGGTCGCGGTGGTCTTGCCGCGCCGTCCGCTGCCGCTCGCGATCGGGTTGAGCGGCGTACCGCCGAACGCGCCGCCCGAGGTGTTCACCGCTCCGTCGGCCAGGCCGCACTGGTGGCCGGTCGCGACTCCGTCGGCGCACGCCGCGCACGCGGTGTAGCCGCACTTGCCTCCGAGCACCGAGCCCACGACGGTCCGGACGGCGCTGACCGTGCCGCCGAGGATCTCCCCGTCGTCGCCGTTCGGACCTCCGTTGCCGAGGCCGACGCCGTTGTTGCCCTTGCCGTTGCCCGAGTCGTCGTCGTCGTCGTCGCCGGGGCCGCCCATCGCGTCCACGGCGAGGTCGGTCTCGCCCGGACTCAGGGCGGTCAGGTACCCAGCCGTCGAGTCCTGCGTCACGCGCACGATCTCGGCCCCGGTGACCGGATGGAGCTGCGAGAGGCTGGTGTTCATGATCTCGCGCGTGAGCCGGAGCAGCGTCTGCCGGTTGTCGGCCTCGACGTAGGAGCGCGTGCGCCCCTCGTCGCCGTTCTTCGTGACCGCGTTGAACGCGGGGACCGCTCCGGCGAGGACGCCGACCATGGCGGTCGAGGCGATGGTCATCTCCAGCAGGGTGCGGCCGGCGCGGCGGCCGGGGTTCCGTCCGAGGATCGTGCGCATGGCTAGTTGACCTCCCTGAGGACGCGGGTGAGCAGGCGCGGTCGGTTGATCGTCGGGAAGCCGCGCGGAGGATTGGTCCGCTGCTTCACGTCGTAGACCGTCTTCGCGTTCCGGAAGCCCTCGATGATCTGGCCGGAGCCGTTGATCATCGTGGTGACCGGACGCTGGTTCGAGATGACCCCGCCGAGCGAGCGCATCATCTCCTTCACGAAGGACCCGCTCCCGCTCTGGGAGATCGAGCCGTTCGAGGACACGTTGATGCCGCTCGTGCGGTACTCGCCCTGGCTCGCGAGCAGCGTCGCGTTCAGCTCGAACACGTCGGGGACGCTGTTCATGACGCGGATGTCGTCGTACGCGACGAGCCCCAGCACGGCGGTGCCCTGGTAGTTCGGGTTCGGTTCGTAGGCCGCGTTCGCGTCGGTGCTCGTGCCGTTCAGGTACGCCGGCTGGAACACGTTCGATCCGTCCACGTGCCCGTACGTGATCGAGTCCCGGATGTCCAGGTCGTCGCCCGTCGCGAGCGTCAGCGAGCCGTTGAGGACGTGGGTCCCGCGTCCGGCGTAGCTCTCGCCGGCCGAGACGCTGTCGAGGATCAGGTCCTGCGTGCAGTAGAGGACGCCGTTCACGGGCAGGCTCTGGTAGGTGGACACGAGCGCGTCGTTCACCCACACCGTCGTCTGCGTCGGAACGGTCGTCCATCCGTTCGTCTGCGTCTGCGTCTGCGTGTAGTAGCTGGCGGGGACGACGGCCTGCCAGTTCGAGTACGTCGAGGACTGCGTGTAGTAGCCCGTCGTGTACCAGCTCTGCGCCGTCTGCGTCTGGCGCTGCGAGTAGCTGCTCACCACGGGGTTCACGTAGTTCCGCTGCGTGGCGGTCGCGGTCTGCGACTGGAGCTGGGTGTAGTACCCGTTCCCGCCGCCGATCGCGCCGCCGCCGGAGCCGCTGCCGCCCGTCTGCTGGAGCGTGAGGGTCTGGTACGTGGTGTTCGTGACCGTGGCCGTCTGGTAGTAGCCCGGGCTCACCGTGGACTGGTACCAGTTGGTGACCGTCTGGGTGTACCGGCTCGAGGACCAGTTGTAGATCGTGTTCGTCTGCGTGAGCGTCGCGTAGTGGTAGCTCTGGAGCGTCTGGGTGACGGTCTGGGTGATCCGCTGCTGCCTGACGGTCTCCGTCTGCTCGTTGTGCCCGACGCGCCAGTGCTCCACGCGCATCGTGTCGCCGAGGAGCTTGACCTTGGCCTGGTCCCACGGGCCGTCGAGGTTCAGGATCGCGTCGGACCGCTGCCCGATCTGCGACGGGACCACGCTCATGAGCCCGGTGACCGTGGCCGCGGCCGGGTTGTACTGGTCGTGGAAGTTCTGGTTCTCGGCGGTCGCGCCCGCCTGGTAGAGGAACCCGTTCACGGCGGTGACCGGGTCGCGGAAGTGCCGGTCCGCGAAGTAGAGCTGCACCCGCTGGTTGGAGTGGATGTTCCCTTCCGGACTGTCCGCCCAGGGCGAGGACGCCTGCACGCCACCCGCGACGCCGAGGTCGTGGGAGTTCACGAACCATACGAAGTCGGCGAACGACGCCCGTTCGCGGACGAGCGCGGAGACGCGCGCCTCCGCGTCCTCCACCCGGGCGATCGACGTCAGTTCGTAGTACCCCGAACCCGCCCCGCCGATCTCGGCGGCGCGCACGTGCGTCATCCAGCCGTCGCGGTCGATGAACGTGCGGTCGGCGCGTCCGGTCGTCGGGTTGACGACCATGTCCAGCGCGATGTTCTTCCCCGCCGAGTCGTAGGGCGACGTGTTGATGATCGACGCGACGACCTCCATCTGGGCCCACGCGTCGAAGTACGCCTGCTGGCGGTTCCGCTCCCAGCGCTCGCGGGAGTGCTCGCGCATCACCTGCGACGTGTACCCCGCGGCGAGCGCGCCGACGCCGATCGACAGGGCGAGGACGACCGGGAGCACGGTCCCGCGATCCCCGCGGCGCGGCCTCCGCGCCCGGAACGGCCTGCTGCTGGTGATGTCCATCATGCGCATCCCTCCTCGCGCCGGCGGCCCACCCGCCACGTGCGGACGGTCCATCCGGGGAGATGTCACACGGGACCATACGATGCGAGTCAAGGCATCGGACGCGTCCAGCACGGTTTCCCATCCGTTTATCGAATTGATTTGTTCCGTTCTCAGTTTGACGGTCGTCCCGCGGCGGAATCCGCGTCTCCTGCAGCCGGCGCTTCATCCGGACGGCCTCCGAATCCGATGAAAGCCCGATGCCGCGAAACAGAACGCAGTCCGCCCGTGCGTGGGCGGTGATCGCCGCCGTGCTCGCAACCGCGTCCTGCGGCCGCGCACGCGACGGCGAGGACGCCGGCGCCGCGCAGCCCGGCGAGCCGACCGGCCGCGTGGTTCCGGAGGAAGTCACCTCCGCCGCCGCTCCGAACCCGGGGCCCGCGCCCGGACCCCGCG
>JAJVHW010000049.1 GCA_022072415.1 Planctomycetota bacterium | reverse complement strand
GCCTCCCGGTTCTGTTCCGGCGCGGGACGCTCCTCGTCCGGCTGATGCGCGACGAGCGCGGCGTCCGGATCGAGGCCCTCTCCGAGGCGGGCGTCATCAACCACCTCTCGGTCGTCGCCGACTGGGTACGCGTCACGGAGCAGGGCGACATCCGCGGCTTCCCGAGCAAGGACGCCGCCCGTTCGATGCTCGACCTGCCGGACCCGGGGCTCCCCGCGCTCGACGCGATCGTTGCCACGCCGGTCTTCGGCCACGACGGCGCGCTCGTCGATCGTCCGGGCCACGACGCCGAGGCGCGCGTGTGGTACGAGCCGCCGCCCGGGTTCAAGGTGCCGGGGGTTCCGGACATGCCCACGGAGGCCGACGTCGCCGCGGCGAAGGCGCTCCTCCTCGACGAGCTCCTCTGCGACTTCCCCTTCGTCGACGCGGCGGCCAAGGCCCACATGCTCGCCGCGCTGCTGCTCCCCTTCGTGCGGCGGCTCATCCGCGGCCCGACGCCGATCCACCTCTTCGAGGCGCCCGCCGAAGGCTCCGGGAAGAACCTCCTAGTGAACGTCGTCTCCGTGATCGTCACCGGCGCGGCGGTCACGGGCGGCTCGATCCCGGAGGACGAGGACGAGGTCCGGAAGAAGATCGGCGCGGAACTCGCGAGCGGCCGGCCCCTCCTCGTCCTCGACAACGCCGACACGAAGAAGCGGCTCGACAGCTCGGCGATCGCGTCGGCGACGACGATGTGGCCGGAGTGGAGCGACCGGCTCCTCGGCCACAACAAGACGTTCTCCGTCCCGAACGACGTCCTCTGGGTGCTGACCGGGAACAACCCGCGGCTCTCGCGCGAGATCGCGCGCCGCTGCGTGAGCGTCCGGATCGACCCCAAGCTCGACCGGCCGTGGCTGCGGAAGGACTTCCGGCACCCAGACCTCCTCGACTGGACGGCGGCGGAGCGCCCGCAACTCGTCCGCGCCGTGCTGGTGCTCGTCCGGAACTGGCTCGCGCAGGGCCGGACGCGCGGCACGGTGCGCCTCGGTTCCTTCGAGCGGTGGTCGGAGACGGTCGGCGGCATCCTCGCTGCGGCCGGAATCGAGGGGTTCCTCGGGAACCTGGAGGCGCTCTACGCGACGGCCGATGCCGAGGGGTCGATGTGGCGGGCGTTCGTCGCGGCGTGGTGGGAGGAGCACGGCGAGAAGCCGGTGCGACTCGCCGACCTCCTCGCGCTCTGCGAGAAGGGCGACCTCATGGCGACGCTCCTCGGGGACGGGTCGCCGCGCTCCCAGAGCACGCGCCTCGGGAACGCGCTCGCGGGAGCGCGCGACCGGGTCTTCGGCGCGCAGCGGATCGAGTCCGCCGGCCGCGACAGCCACTCGAAGGCGGCGCTCTACCGGCTGCGCCCGATGGCCTCGACCGCGACGTCCGAGAGCCCGCCGTCGCCCGCCGCCACGGCGGCGCCGCCGGACGAGGTGCCCGATTTCCTCCCGAGCCTCGACGACTTCGAGGAGGCCCCGTGACCGCGTCGAGCGCACCGCCCGCCGCCTCGGGTCGGACCTCCCCCCTCGGAGAGCCCCTGGTGGACGCCGGCGCCGTCGCCGCCTACCTGTCGGTCGATCCCGCGACTGTGTACCGGCTCGTCGAGCGCGGCGCGCTCCCCGCAATCCGGATCGCGCCGCGGGTCATGCGGTTCCGCCCGGAAGACGTCCGGTCGTACCTCGCGCAGAACACGCGGAAGGCGGCCACCGCGGGTCGAGTCAAGCGCCTTCTCGGGGGCTCGTCGTGACGCTCTCCGCCTTCCCGCCCGCGTCGGCTGAACGAACTGGAGGTGCTCCGACGCAAGAGCGTCCATCGCCCACGCGCGGGCTCCGGCTGGTCGGGGCCCCGCGAGGAGACGACGACGTGGTGCAACCGATCGAGAAGAGCGCCCCGGAGAAGCCCGGGCGCACGAAGCGCCGCCGCAGGTTCGGGCGCGTGTGCAGCAGGAAGTGGCCGTCCGGGCGACGGACGTGGCGTGCGATCTGGTTCTGCAGGGTCGAGGGCAAGCGGCTCAGCCGCTCCTTCGACGCCGAGAAGGACGCGAAGGAGTTCCTCGCGGAGCTCGAACGCCGCGTGATCGCCCGCGCGTACGAGGTGCCGCCGACGATTCAGGAAGCCGAGAGGAAGCACGTCGAGGAAGTCGTCGCCGCGCGACCACGGGAGGTCCCGACGTTCGTCGGCTACGCCGAAGACGTCATCGAGCGGCGCTTCGACAAGGTGCTCTCCGACGGCGCGATGGGGGTGCAGCGCGCCGCGCTCCGCGCGTGGAAGGAGCACTTCGGACCCCGTCCGGGACGCCGCGCCGTGCGGCTCGACGAGATTACGCCCGCCATGCTCCTCGACTACCGGGCGTGGCGCGCAAGCCACCGCAACTCGCTCGGCGGCCCCGCGAAGCCGATCAGCCCGCGGACCATCAACGCCGACCACGCCGCGATGTGCCGGATCCTCAACGAGGCCGTACTCGACGGCCATCTCCCGAAGAACCCGATCGCCGGGATGAAGAAGCTCCGCGAGATCCGCCGCCAGCGCCGCTACCTGACCAAGGAGGAACTCGGCGCACTGATCGCGAACTGTCCCGAGCACTTCCGGCCCTTCATCGTCACGGCCGCGTACACCGGAGCCCGCAAGGGCGAGCTGACCCGGCTGCGCTGGCAGGATCTCGACTTCGAGAACGCGAAGATCGCGCTCTACCGCCCGAAGGTCGGCAACGCCGACTGGCTCGACATGCATCCCGCGGTCGAGGCCGAACTCGCGCGCCTCAAGGAGACGCGCGCTGCGGAGCTTCGCGAGACGGGCGGGAGGGTCCTCCCCGAGCACCACGTCTTCCTCTCTCGGCACGGGACGCCGTTCGTCGAGATCCGGCGCTCGTGGAACCTCGCGCTCAAGGCCGCCGGGCTCGACGGGCGCGAGGGTCTGACGCCGCACGTCCTGCGCCACGCCTTTGCGACGCACTTCCTCCAGGGCGGCGGCGCCGTCACGGACCTGCAGCAGCAGCTCGGGCACGCCGAGCTCGCGACGACCCAGATCTACGCAAGCGCTCTCTCGGCTCGGCGGCGTGCGGCGGTGATGGCGCTCGACTTCGGCATCTCGCGCTGACGACATCGTCTGACGGCAGGGTGCGACGCTCCGTGTCGCGCCGATCTCACGTAGGGCATTGCGATCCCGTGGCGGTCCGGTATGCTCCCGACCTGTGCCTGCGGTCACACTCGCCCACACACCCCGCCGAATGCTGCGGTCCATCGGACTCGCGGCCTTCGTTCTCCTTGCGGTCGCTTGGGCCGTGATCGGGCCCAACCGCATCCTGTGCGTGGGCGCGGACGGACACGTTGGCGTCGAGATTCCCCACAGTGCCTGCTGTGACTCCGGGCCCGACGCTCCGCTGCCCGACGCTCCAGAGGACTGCGGGCCGTGCGTCGACTTGGAAGTTCCGGCAGCAATCCCGGCGCTTGGGTCGGTGCAGTCGCTCGGGAAGCAGCTTCCGGTGCCGCACGCGCACCTGTCTGCCGGCATCGTCGTCGACGTGCCGATCTGCGATGCCGCGCCGCTCGCGCGAGCTCGCGGCCGCGGCGCGGACCCTCCGCCCCCAGCGCTCGCGCACCTGCGGACCGTTCGTCTCCGCTGCTAGCCTCATGAGGTTCCGATGCTGCCCGCTATGTGCGGGTCGGCGTCCCTCGTGGTCTGGCGCCTGCTTCCCTCGACTGAGGGGAGTTCTCCGTTCTCCGCGCCGGATCGGGTTCCCCCCGTGGCCCGCCGCGCCTCGCGCGGCCCTTCGACCGGAGTTCAACGTTGTCGTGCTCCTACGCATCCCGTGCCGCCGCTTTGGCGCTCTGCATCCTCCTCGCGGGCTGCCGGACCCCCGCCTCCCCGCCCCCGGCCGATGCTCCGCCGGTCGCGATCCTCGGCGCTTCCGTGAACATCGATTTCGTCGGCGCGGACTTCCCGCCCGACGCGACCGCGCCACTGCCGCCGCGCCTCACGATCCAGGACGCGATCGTGCGTGCACTGGCCGCGTCTCCTGAGGTCCAGGCGGCGCTCGCGCGCGCTCGCGTCGCAGAGGCGGACGCGCGCCAGGAGCGCCTCCTCCCGAACCCTCTGCTCTCCGTCTCCTTCCGGCTCGCGGAGGCCGGCGCGAGCCCGGGTCTCGATCTCGGGATCGCGCAGGACGTCTTCGCCCTGCTGACCCGTCCGGACCGAAGCGGCGCCGCCGACGCACGGCTCCGCGCCGCTGTGGAGGAGGCGATCATCGCTGCGCTCGATGTCGCGGCCGAGGCGGCGTCGCTCGCGGCGGCCGTGCGCGCGGCCGAGGACCGCCTCCCGCTCCTCGAGCAGCATGTCCGGATCCTCGAGCGCGTTCGCGACGCCGCGCGTGCGCGCTTCGACAGCGGCGAAGGCAAGCCACTCGATGTCTCCGCCGCAGAGGGCGAGCTCGCTGCCGCGGAACTCGACGTCGCCGAGGCGCGCGGCGAAGCCCGCGCCGCGCGCCTCGCGCTGGCTCGACGGCTCGGCCGCCCGGGCGACGACGCGACGTGGTCGATCGAACCTCTAGGGCAGACCGCCGGCCCGTCGTCCGAGGCCGCGTGGATCGATGCCGCCCTCGAGCGTCGCCCCGAGATCCGCGCGGTCGGCTGGGAGATCGCGGCGCTCGAGTCCGAGGCCCAGCTCGCCGGACTCGCCCCCCGCGACGGCACCACCGCCGGGTTCGACGCGGAGGGGACGAAGGACTGGGAGTTCGGTCCCTCCGTCACGCTCCCGCTGCCCGTGTTCGACGACGGCTCGGTCCGGCGGGACGGGGCTCTTGCGCGGATCGCGGAGGCGCATCATCGCCGCACCGAGGCGAGCCGACGCGCCGTCGAGGAGGTGCGCACGGCGTGGAGCGCCCGAGAGGTCGCCGCCGCAGCGCGCCGCGTCGCGGAGGAGCGCCTTCTGCCCCTCGCGGAGCGCCGCCGATCCCAGGCCGACGCCGTCTATGCCGCCGGTGAGGCCGACCTCGCCGACGTGCTCCTCGCCGAAGCCGCGCTCCAGGAGGCGCGGCTCCGCATCGCAGGGCTCCGCGCCCGCGAGTCCCAAGCCCAGATCCGACTGCACCGTGCCGCCGGAGGTGCAGCCCCGGACTCCCCGAGCCCGGCGGGTTCGCAGACAGAGGAAGGAAGTCCCCATGAAGCACGCTGAGACGACTCTCCGCGCCCGAATCGCCGTTGTCGTCGTGACCGCCCTCGCCGCAGCCGCGCTGGGCGCCTGCTCCGGCGAGTCCGCGCCGGCGGACCACGAAGGGCACGAGGACCACACGGGTCACGAGCACCCGAAGGACGCCAAGTGATGAGAGCCGCGACAAGACACACGGTGCGGCGTGCCGCGGGCGCCGCCGTCCTCTCGGCTGCCGTCGCGCTCTTCCTGCCGGGCTGCCCCGGCGGGAAGACCGGCGGGCACGCACACGGCGAGGACGAGCACGGCCACGGTGACGCGGGGCACGGCGAGGAGAGGGAGGGCGCGGAGGCCGGCCACGCCGACGAGGTGACGCTCACCGCGGAGGCAATCCGCGCCGCCGGTGTCCGCGTCGAAGTTGCGACGGCTCGCATCCTCCGCCCGACGTTCACGGTTCCGGCCCGCGCAGCGCTCGACACGGATGCGACGGCACATGTCGGCGTCCAGTTCGCCGGCCGCGTTCGCGACGTGCGCGTGAAGCGCGGCGATCGCGTCGGCAAGGGCGACGTGCTTCTCGTGTTCGAGAGCCCGGAGTTCGGTCGCGAACAGATCGAGTTCCTCGCCGCTCGCGACGCGCTGGCGCAGGCGCAGGCGCCGGTCGATCTCGCGAGGCGGCTCCTCGATCGGGCGCGGCAGGCCCACGAAGCCTCGCGGAGTCTCCCTCTCTCGACCGTCGAGGATCGAGAGAGGTCGTTGCTCGAGGCCGAGACGGCGCGCGCGACGGCCGCGTCTCACGTGACGGCGTCGGAGAACCGCCTCCACGTCCTCGGGATGACTCAGGCAGAGGTGGAGGCGCTCGCGGCGACGCGCGAGGTTCGGACGCTCGTCGAGGTGAAGGCCCCGATCGCCGGCGAGGTCATCGCGCGGGAGGTGACTCTCGGTGAGTCCGTCGGCCCCGACCGCGACGCGCTCGTCGTCGTGGCCGGCACCGAGTCGATCTGGGTGCTCGCCGAGGTCCCCGAGTCGCGGCTAGCGGATGTGACGACAGGCGCGAAGGTGCGCGTCCTTCGCGGCGCGGCCGGGTCGACTCCGCTCGAAGGCACGATCGCCTGGATCGAGCCGCTGGTCGATCCGGGGAGCCGTACCGGCCGCGTGCGAGTGGTCCTGCCGCGCGACGGGTCCGGGCTCGTCCCCGGGATGTACGCCGACGTCGAGTTCACGGCGTCGGGACCGGAGCCCGTACCGGTCGTCGCCGTGCCGTCTGAGGCTGTGCAGACCGTCGAGGGCGGTCCTGCCGTCTTCGTGCCGGTGAAGGGCGAGGAGAACACGTTCGCGAAGCGCAGCGTCCGCGTCGGGCGGCCCCTGAACGGGTTCGTGCCGGTCGTCGAGGGGCTCGCCGTCGGCGAGGAGTTCGTGGCGGCGGGGAGCTTCGTCCTCAAGGCCGATCTCGGGAAGTCGTCCGCCGCCCACGAGCACTAGTCCCCGGTCACCAGGAGAAGTCCCATGCTCGAACGCATCCTGCGCGCCGCGGTGCACCACCGCTGGCTCGTGATCATCGTCACCCTCGCCGTCGCCGCCGCCGGGATCGTGGCTCTCCGCCGTCTCCCCATCGACGCGGTCCCGGACATCACGAACAACCAGGTGCAGATCAACACCGAGGCGCCGTCGCTCTCGCCGCTGGAGGTGGAGCGGCAGGTGACGTTCCCGGTGGAGACCGCGCTCCTCGGGATTCCCGGCCTGGAGTCGACACGTTCGATCTCGCGGAACGGTTTCTCGCAGGTCGTCGCGATCTTCGAGGACTCGGTGGACGTGTTCTTCGCCCGACAGCAGGTGGCGGAGCGCCTGCGGGAGGCCGGCGAGTCCCTGCCTCCCGGCGTCGAGCCGATCATGGGACCGATCACGACCGGGCTCGGCGAGGTCGTGATGTGGACCGTGGAGTTCGAGCACCCCGACGGCGAAGGCGCGAAGGCCGCCGAGGGCGCCCCCGGCTGGCAGCCGGACGGCTCCTACCTCACGCCTGAGGGCGAGCGCCTCGCGACCGACGTCGAGCGGGCGTCGTACCTCCGCACCGTCCAGGACTGGATCATCCGTCCGCAGCTCCGCGGCGTGAAGGACGTGGCGGGCGTGGACGCAATCGGCGGCTACGTCAAGCAGTACCACGTGCAGCCCGATCCGCGGAAGCTCGTGGCCTACGGACTCACGTTCTCCGACGTGATCGAGGCGCTCGAGCGGAACAACACGAGTACAGGCGCGGGCTACGTCGAGCACAAGGGAGAGGCGTACGTGGTGCGCGCGGCCGGCCGGATCGAGCGCCCGCTCGAAGAGGTCGGGGAAATCGTCGTCGCGACTCCGGGCGGCGTCCCCGTGCGGATCGCGGATCTCGCGACCGTCGGGATCGGCCGCGAGCTCCGCACCGGCTCAGCGTCGGAGAACGGCGAGGAGGTCGTGGTCGGGACCGCCATGATGCTCCTCGGAGCGAACAGCAGGACCGTCGCGGCGGGAGTGCTCGAGAAGCTGGAGGACATCAACCGCGCGCTCCCGGCCGACATCCGCGCGAAGGTCGTCCTCAACCGGATGAAGCTCGTGGACGCGACGATCGAGACCGTCGCGAAAAACCTCGCCGAGGGTGCTCTCTTCGTGATCGTCGTGCTGTTCCTGCTGCTCGGGAACGTGCGCGCGGCGCTCATCACCGCGATGGCGATCCCGCTCTCCATGCTCCTCACGGCCATCGGCATGGTCGAGTCGAAGATCAGCGGGAACCTGATGAGCCTCGGCGCGATCGACTTCGGGCTCGTCGTGGACGGCTCCGTGATCATCGTCGAGAACTGCCTGCGGATGCTCGCCGAGCGGCAGCACCACCTCGGCCGCAAACTCACGCTCGCCGAGCGCCTGGAGACGGTCTTCGCGGCAAGCAAGCAGGTGCGGAGCGCGACCGCCTTCGGCGAGGCGATCATCATCACCGTCTACCTGCCGATCCTGGCGCTCACCGGAGTCGAGGGGAAGATGTTCCAGCCGATGGCGCTGACGGTGATCTTCGCCCTCGGCGCCGCGTTCGTTCTCTCGCTCACGTTCATCCCGGCGGCCGTCGCGGCGTTCATGGGCGGGAGCGTCTCCGAGAAGGAGAACATCCTCGTGCGCCTGGCGAAGCGCGCGTACGAGCCGACGGTGCGCGCCGCAGTGCGCCTGCGCTGGGCGGTTGTTCCGGGCGCGGTCCTTGCGTTCGTCGGATCGGTCGCCGTGTTCCTCGGGCTCGGGCAGGAGTTCGTGCCGACGCTCGACGAGAAGGACGTCGCGATGCACGCGATGCGGATTCCGAGCACGTCGCTCACACAGTCCACGGAGATGCAGTTCGATGTCGAGCGCGCCGTCGCGAAGCACCCGGAGGTCGCGTTCGTGTTCTCGAAGACCGGCACGGCGGAGATGGCCGCCGACCCCATGCCGCCGAACGTCTCCGACACGTTCATCATCTTCAAGCCGCGGGCGGAGTGGCCGAGGCCCGAGGAGCCGAAGGACGCCGTGATCGCCCGGATCCGGGAGTCGGTCTCCGCGCTCCCGGGGAACAACTACGAGTTCACGCAGCCAATCCAGATGCGGTTCAACGAGCTCATCTCCGGGGTGCGGAGCGACGTCGCCGTGAAGGTCTACGGCGACGAGTTCGCGACGATGCTCCCCGCAGCGCAGGCGATCGCGAAGGCACTCGCGGCGACGCAGGGCGCTGCCGACGTGAAGGTGGAGCAGGCGGAGGGACTCCCCGTCCTCACGGTCGAGGTGGACCGGAAGGCCGCCTCGCGCTACGGGCTCTCGGTCGCCGACGTCCATGACGTGATCGCGGTGGCCATCGGCGGGAGCGAGGCCGGTCTCATCTTCGAGGGCGACCGGCGCTTCGACCTCGTCGTGCGGCTCCCGGACGACGTGCGCCGGGACCCTGAGGCGCTCGGCCGGCTCCCCGTACCGATCCGCCACGACGCGCACGACGTGGACGGCGATGGGTCTGGACACGCAGCCTTCGCCGTTCCTCTCGCCGAGATCGCCCGTCTGGACGTGAGCGAGGGGCCGAACCAAGTGAGTCGCGAGAACGGGAAGCGACGCGTCGTGGTCCAGGCCAACGTGCGGGGACGCGACATCGCCGGGTTCGTGGCCGATGCCGAATCCCGGATCGCCCGCGACGTGATGCTCGCGCCGGGCCTCTGGCTCGATTGGGGCGGGCAGTTCGAGAATCTCGTCGCTGCGCGCGAACGGCTCCTAGTCGTCGTCCCGGCCTGCTTCCTGCTCATCCTGGGACTCCTCTACATGACGCTCCAGTCGGTGAAGCTCTCGGCGCTCGTCTTCAGCGGCGTCCCGCTCGCGCTGACGGGCGGCGTCGTGGCGCTCTGGATGCGCGGGATGCCGTTCTCGATCTCGGCTGCGGTCGGCTTCATCGCCCTCTCGGGAGTTGCCGTTCTGAACGGTCTCGTCATGGTGACGTTCATCCAGCAGCTCCGGGCGTCCGGCAAGGGGCTCGAGGAGGCGATCGTCGAGGGGTCGATGACTCGGCTCCGGCCGGTGCTGATGACGGCGCTCGTGGCGGCGCTCGGATTCGTGCCGATGGCGATTGCGTCGGGTACAGGCGCGGAGGTCCAGCGCCCGCTCGCGACCGTGGTCGTCGGCGGGATCGTCTCGTCGACCCTTCTGACGTTGGTGGTGCTCCCGGCGCTCTATCGGCTCGCGCACCGGGCCGGCGGCGCGCCTACCCCGACCGAGCGCGCGGAGCACGACGCAGGACTCGCATGACCCCGGTGAGTCGGTTCACCACGCTGTGACACGCAACCGCGCCATCGGACCGGAGTCGGCGACGGTCCGCCGGGCGTCGCGCGCGGCGCTACTGTCGTTCGCGGCGCTGACCGCGATCGGTGCGGTGCTGGCGATCAAGGTCCTGCGAGGACGCCACCGTCATGCACACGGTCACGCGCCCCACTCGACTGCCCCACTCGCATCACCGGGTCAGTCGGAGCAGACGTCCAGGTAGACTGGCATGCGCCAGCATCAGCAGCAGTCGGATTCGCCCTTCCACGCCGCCACTGCTTCCCTCGTGACGAGCCCAGCCACCGCCAGTGCGGCGACGGGGTCGGCCCACCACCAGCCGGCGAGTCCGTTCAGCCCGACTCCGACGAGCGTGGCGACAGAGAGCCACCAGCATGCCGTCGTCTGGAAAGCGTCGGCCTCCATGGCCTTGCTGCCGAGCTCGCGGGCCACGCGGCGCTTGGCACGCGCAAGCCAAAGCATGACCACGATCGATACGGACGTCACGCCCACTCCGACGGGACTGAACTCCGGGGCGTCCTTTGAGGCCAGTGTCGAGACCGCGTCCCACGCGACGTAGCCCGCGAGGATGAGGAGCGAGGCGGCGACCAACCGCCGCGCCCTGTGCTCGATGGCATCGACGTGTGCGTCGGTCAGGCCGTGGTCTCGTTCGGCGCGGAGCCGCCAGATCATCACCAGTCCGGAGGCACACTCGACGAAGCTGTCGATGCCGAACCCGAGGAGTACGACGCTGCCGGCGGCGAGCGCAGCCGCGACGGCCACGACTCCCTCAAGCACGTTCCACGCGACCGTCAGATACTCAAGGCGCAGCGCCCGGTCAACGGACTGGCCCCGCGTGCCACACGCAGATTGGGAGTTCTCGGCGCAACAGGACTGCGGCATGTATCTGTCTCGATCCTGAGGGAGAAGCCAGATCGTCGTTCGGCGGCGATCTGGCAGGGCGACCTCGATACGCCCGGGTACCGTCCAGCGTAGAGCACCTCCTAGAGCACCTGCGCCCGAATCGGAGAACCCTTGGCGCTCGACATCGACGCGATCGCTTAAGTCGTAACTCGCGCTCCGCGCGTTGGTTACGTGTTGGTCGGGGCGAGAGGATTTGAACCTCCGGCCTCTTGCTCCCGAAGGAAGCCTAGGGCGTTGTTCCGCAAGGACTTACGCGCGTGGCTTGCCGCACAAGCCGCAGTAGCCGCAGGAACCGACCGACGTAGCGCTCCGGTTGGCACCTCCTACGTCAATGCGGGCGCCGCCGATCGACGAGGAACTCGCGATATGATGTCCGCCCGGCTCTGTGGTGCGACCGGTCGCAGATCAGACTGCTGCGCCTGCCGGATCGATCTCCGTCACGCAGCTACGGTCGCGGAGAGATCGCTCGGCCGAGCGGATCCAACCCGACCATGAACTCGTCTGTGTCACTTACGACGGTGGTCATCGGTCGGACGAGAGCGAAGTCCCATCTGTGTCGGAACTGCGCCAGTACAGGCTCGAAGCGATACGCACCGCTCCACTCTGGGTCCGTGTCATGCACGACGAACATTCGGGTCCGCGCCCGCAGCCGTTGAATGTCTCTCACGCGCTGCTCCGCTGGCTTGTGATCGACGAACACAACCGCCCACCGATCAGCGTCGAGCGACTGGTGTGTGTCCCAGTCAGTCACATGTTCCATACGGTGGAACGGCGACGCAAGACCGCGGTAGCGATCCAGCCACTCTGCGTCAGACTCGCAGGTCACTAGGAGCCTTCGCTGAGCGCTGCACATGAGGTGCAGCATCATCGTCGACCAGTCCCCGGCGCCGAGTTCAAGCACTGGGCCGTCCGGTATCGCAGCCAGCGCCGCAGCGAGCACTGGGTAATGCGTATGGTAGCCACCGCCGATCATAGAACGACCTTCCTGCGCACTCGAACGCTGTGCGCGTCGTGTTGACTGTTGCATCGAACAACCGCAGGCAAGTGCGCGAGCGGTCCTCCACGAGACCTCTGCACCTCCCTGCCGAAAGGACCTGTCGGACATTGGAGCGACTGCAGCTGGAGTTGAGTATCGCCAGCGCGTATGTCGCCGTTGCCGCTGAGAGTCTGCCGTGACAGTTGAGTCGCCGTCACTCGCTCGCAGCGCCGAGAGCGGCGTCCCAAAACACGGCTGCCGACACATGGTGAGCCCGCAGTCTCTCGAGGAGGGACAATCGTCGCGCGAACTCCAGGACCCGCCAGTATGGTGCGATCCGAACGGCGGCGTGCTCGATCTCGACCGCACGACGCACGTCGTGAGCCGCCACATGCCACATAGCGAGGGTATCCAGAAACTCGGCCCACTTCCAGTCGCTCCTCTCGCACACTTGCAGTGCCCGGCTCCGAAGGACCGAGTGCTCATGTCGCCGAGAGCGCAGGGCGTTCCAGAGCGCGTCGTTGTCTTCGCGAATGTCCGGTTCCTCGGCGGAAGTGGATGCATCAGCGGCGTCGGAGGAAGCGTCTGCGGCTCGGTCGGTGGGTGTCGAATGGTGCGGTCGACCGTCTGCGCTGCGGAGAAGCCGAGACACACTAGTGAGAGCGACGATCACGTTCGGCGCGAATCGCCAGTCCGACGAGCCGTGGGCAATGGCAGCGACGCGACCATGTGTGTCTAGCACCGGCAGTCCGCTGTCGCCGGGCAACAGTCGCTGACCCAGCAAGAGCCTCGCGCCATTGGGAAGCCGCGATTGCCCGACGGTGTCGATGGCGACAGCGCCGTGGGACTCAAGCCTGCGCGCAGATGACGCCCACGTCGTGACGAACAGAAGGTCCGCTAGGCGGTCGTCGAGGTGCGAGATCGGGGCGCCTGCGCGCCCTTGCTCCAGGTGGAGCAGTAGGATGTCGTCCGCCGGGTAGTTCGCAACGATACTGCCTTTCGACTCGCTGCCGTCGGCGAACTCCGCGACAACGGTGCTCGCGAGACGTTGGCCGTGCGAGCACGTGACAGCGAACTCACTCCCCGCAATCACTACACCTGAGCGCAGACTGAACTCGGATCGAAGCACGAAACATGCCGCACGAACCCGGTCGAGGGCCGCAGCGTCGATTCTGGCCGCCAGCGACTCGAAGTATCTGCGCGGAAGCGCTGTGGTAAGGCTCACTCGGCTCATCAACGAGGTTGGCTACTCGTCGCGCTTCGGGTCAATTGCGATTATCCCCCTGGGCCGTGTCGGGGACACTATGACGGGGCGCAGGGAGCGCCCTGTGATTCGCAACCACTCCGCGTCAGCAGCGGCGCGCTCCCCTAGGGCGTCATACACGATACTCAGGAGCAATGCGGGCGTGACGTCGAGCGGATTCTCCTGCGTCAACGTCTTGAGTACATCGCGAGCGTCCTCAAACCTTCCCGAGTCGATGAGTTCTGACGCAGTTGCGATCGTCGAAGCCTGTGGCAAGGTAGCGCCGTCAAATGCAGCGAATTCGGGGCTCGACGACGTTGGAGGCACGCCAGGATCGTCGTGCGTCCGACAACCAGTCGGCGCCATTAGCAGCAGCGGAGCGAGGACAAGTCGGACTAGGTAAGGCATCAGCGCCTCCTGGACATCGCTCTTGGGGTCGAAGCACCGGTTTGGCCATTTGAGGTCAGGCCGCCGGCGTCTCCCATCCAGTACAGATCGACCGGGTTGCCGATTAGTTGCTCCCACGCGGACTCCAGCCGAAAGCGCCGCACAAACTCCTCGAAGGCGACGGCGCGCCGCGATGTCACAAACGCACGGAGCCTCTGAACCTCGGGGGAAGCCAACCGCTTCAGGGCGAGTGAATAGCCAGGGTACATGCGGAACCAGCTCTCAGTGATGCCACGCCACCGACCGTCCAAATGCACTTCGGAGATCACTAAGCCATTGAATGCATGGTCAGTGCGTTCGGCCACTCTCCGCCACTTCCCGGCAAACACATGAGCGACGTCGCCGTCGCGCAGGCACAGGATTCGTCCCCCGAGAATCTGCTGGCGAATCGAGAACTCAATGTCCTCTAGCCCAATAACGGGAAACGGGAAGAAACCACCGATCTCAAAGTACCGCCGACTTCTCATGATCATGTACGCGCTACCCGCTATGGGAACCTCGCCGTGAGGTCTGTAGTGATCACGAAAGAGTGTCCGCTTTCTGCCGGGCTGACGGCACCCCGCCTCGGGTTCTTCGGATGAGTCCTCGTTCCTCCAGCTCCGCGTGGATCGCCTCGCGTTCCGCGCGGCGCCGCGCACGGGCACCCTCTGCGCAGAGCAGAGCGTCCCGGACGCGGCGGCGCACGGCTTTGTAGAAGGCGTCACGTTGCTGCGGAGTGTACCGCACCGGCGCCAGTGGCGTCGACCGCGATGTGTTCGCCCGCGCTTCGAGCTGCTGGCAGGCGGCCGCGAGGCACGCCTCCGCCTCACTGATGCGCGTGAATACGACGCCCGGCGCCAGCCCCGCCTCCGCCTTCACCTCGCGGATGATGCGCTCCGCGCGCGCGTTGTGCTGCGGCGTCCGCGGCAGGTTCTTCATGTGCACGATCCGGTGACGCTTCAGGCACGCCTTGTATTCGGCGGACGTGTACGGAGCGCCGTTGTCCGTCGATTCGACGAGCGGCGCCGCCCCGGCGCATTCGATCGCCGCCTCCAGGCTCCGGATCGCGTCCGCCGACGACAGGGTGCCGCCCACCGACGCCGCGAGCACGTCGGACGCCGCGCCGTCGCGCACGACGTCGCCCTGGACCTCCTCTCCGTCCGGCATCCGGCCGAGGTGCGTCGCGTCGTGATGCCACACGACGTTCGTCGCGAGCACCTCGACATGGACCCGATGAGCCCGCAGATGCCGCTCCTCGTGCCGCGCGTGCAGGAGCTTCGCCCTGCGCACGCACTCCTGGATCAGCCGCACGGAGAGCTCGCCCTCGAGCTCTCCGGCGACCCGGCGCCAGCCCGCATGCCAGCGGAAGCGGCGGCACACCGTGACCACGATCCGGAAGGCCCGCCGGCGCTCGTCCTCCTCGGTCTGAGGGCGGCCCAGCGGGCCGCCCTGCCCGTGACGCCACCGCCGCAGCGTCCGCTCGCTCATGCCGAGCGCCCCGGCGAGCTGTCTGAGCTCACCGTGTCGGCGGGGGTGAGTCCGCAGAGACTCCATGACCAGCCGGCGGACCTCCCCGTTCCACCTTCGGCCGTGGCTTGCGCTTTCGTGCTGCACTGCCCGCCTCCTTCGGAAGCTCCCGGTCCTCGTTCCCCGGCATCGTCCGCAGCAGCTGGACCAGACGCCGCAGAAGCGCCGTCTCCGACTCGAGATCCGCCACCCGCTTCCGCAGCGCCTTCACCTCCGGATCCAGTCTCGGCATCGCTCCGCGCCTCCCCGTCGGCGGCCTCAGCAAGGCCGCCACCATGCCCGTCATCGCACGCTGTGAGAGCTGCCACACCCGGACCTGCGGCATCGCCAGACGCCGCGCCAGGGCCGCCTTGCTCTCGTGCCCGAGCCAGTATCCCAGGATCTCCCCGCAGAGCGTCCGCGCCTTCCTCTGCTCCTCCTCCGACGCCCCCGCCCAGATCGCGCTGATCGGGTACACCGGACGCAGGAAGCGGTCCACCGTCCGCCGCCGCCGGCGCTTCCTCTGCGAGTCCGCCGGGCTCCCCCCGTCCGCCGCGCCGCTCGTCGTCGCTGTCGTCGTCTGCGCCATCTTCCGCCTCCTTCTGCACCCCGAGTTCGTTCAGGTCCACGTCGCTCACGCCGTCCCTCGTCGAAACGACGATCCGGCCGCGCTCCCCGTGCAGGCTGACCACCTCGTCGCCGACGCGGCCCACCAGGTACACCGACTTCCGCGGACGCTCGCCCAGGGCCAGGCGGAGTTCGTTCGCATCCATCGACGCCTCGATCGCGCGCCGCACCTCGCTCTCCGCGCCGAAGAAGCGGTCCGCCGGCACCATCCCACCGATCCCCTGGTGCGGACGGAAGTGGTTGTAGTGATGGAAGTAGTGGCCGAGCCGCTCCCGCGCCTCGGCGAGATCCTGCGGGTGCGCGCGGTCCCACAGCTCCCGGCCGATCGTCTCCCACAGCCGCTCGCACTTGCCGAGCGTCTCCGGATGGTGCGAGCGCGACACGACGTGCGCGATCCCCTCCCGGACGAGCAGCTTCTGGAAGGCCGACTTTCCCCGCCACGCGAAGTACTGCCGGCCCTGGTCCGTCAGGACCTCCCGCGGCTTGCCGTAGCGGGCGATCCCGTCGAGCAGGGTCTCCATCGCCGCGGCGGACGTCTGCCGCACGACGAGGCTCCACGACACGACATACCGCGAGTGGTCGTCCAGGAAGACGATCAGGAAGACGCGGCGGCTCTCCCGTGACAGGACGTAGCTCGTGAAATCCGACTGCCAGAGTTCCCCCGGCTTCGCGCGTTCGAAGCGCCGGATCGCCGGACGCCCGCGTCCCCGCCGCGGCGGCGCCGTCGTCTTCTCGACGCCCTCGCGCTCGAGGACCGCCCGCACGCCGCCCGCCGAGACGCGCAGGCCGACGAAACGCGCCAGGTAGTCCCGGACCTTGCGCAGACCGAAGTCCGGGTAGCTCCGCTTCGTCTGGACGATCGCCGCCGCGACCGGCTCCGCCATCGACGGACGGCCCCGCCGGCGCCCCGTCCAGTGCGGCTGATCGAGACCCGCCTCGCCCCGCGACTCGAACGCCGCCAGCCAATGCCGCAGCGTCTCGACCGCTACGCCGCTCGCCCGGCAGAACGCCGCCTGCGTCAGGCCCGACGTCCGGAACGCCTCGAGGTACGAGCGGCGCTCCTGCGGCGTGTACGCACCCCGGGTGCGCGCCCGGCCGGGCCGAGGACCCGCGCGGCGCCTCGTTCCGTCCGGAGGGCCGGGCTCCGGCTCGCTACGCTCGCCTCCGCCCGGCCCTCCGGACGGAACCTGCCTGTCCTTCGTCATCTGCCTCTCCTCCGGTCCAAGACCGGTGTGAAGAGGCGGGGATGTCAGTCCTGATCGTCAGCAGAAAGCGGACACTCTTTCGTTACACACCACACTACCGAGTGGGGGCGGGCGGGTTCGACACCTGCGAAGCCGCGTTCTTCCCACCGCTGAGGTGCTCGCGTACCACGGCTCGCGTCTCCGCGTCGCACCGCGGGTCCGCGAACATCAGCGCCACGCGAGCGTAGAGCGAGTCGCGGAGCGTCAGATAGACGCGGCCCGCGTCTGCGCGCGTGGCGGGCAGGGAGAGGGCGACCAGGGTCTCCAGGTCGCCCGTCTCCTCGGCCCATGCAGCCTCGGCCACGCTACGGCCTCTGGACCGTGCCCGCGCCACCGACGCCGGCCGAGCCGCCGGTGCCGGCGGGGATCGAGGACGCGTTGCCGCCCGACGCGCTGTTGCCCGTGGTCGTGATGGTCACGTTCGCGGGCGCACCGTTGGCCGACTTGATGGCGGACGCGACCTGCTCGGCCGTCCACTTCTGCTCGTCGGCCATCTTGAGGATCGGGCCGATGACCTCGGAAGGGACGGACGAGGCGAAGTACCAGTTCACGGCGGCGGTGCCACCGGTCGCCGTCGACGGGGCCTGGCCCTGCTGACCGCTGACGGTCTGCGCGAGCTGGCCCGCGGTGGCGGGAGCCCCGGCGGTTGCGGGCGACGCGGCCGTGGGCTGGAGGCCGGCGCACCCTCCGACGACGGCGGCGCCGGCGAGCCCGACGAGCGCGAGGACGAGGACGGACGCGAAGTTGCGGACTCTGAACATGGGACGGTGCTCCTTTCACGAGCGGTTGGCGAGCGCGGTGGAACGGTCGATCCCGTCTCGCACGGCGTCTGCGACCAGTTGACGTTGCGCGTCGAGGGCCTCGCAGACTCGGCCCATCACGCGGCTGTTCTCGGAGATCGCCTCGCTGGCCTTCGCCTGCGTGGCGTGGCACGAGTCGGCGATCGCGCGGATCGTCTGGTCCCTGCGGTCGAGCGCCCGCAGGAAGTACACGACGAGCACGACCAGGACGGCGAGCGAGGGCACCTGCCGGGCGGCTTCCTTCAGCGCTTCGTCCATGGCTCAGGCCCTTTCGTGCCGGGAACGCTGCGCGTACGCGAGGTCCGCGCGGAAGACGACGGTCCCGCCCGCCTTGCCCGCGCCGCCGACGGACTTCCGCCGGACGGTCGCGAGGACGAGGCAGCCCGCGGAGACGGGGTTCGCGGGGTCGTCGTGGTCGATGACGAGCTCCGTGAGGTGCGGGCCGCCGCCGTCGTCGATGCCCTCGACGTCGCCGCCCACGTCGGTCACGGCGTCCCCGAGCGGCGTCGCCGCCTTCGCGACGCGATCCTGGCCGGGGATGAGCGTCCGCACCTCGCCCGTCCACTCGATGTCGTCACCGGCGAGCTGCGCCTGCCCGAGGACCTGGAAGAGGCGGAGCCGGAGGTCTGACGCGCCCTGCCAGTTCCGGGGGACGATGAACGCGAGCGTGCGCTTCTCCGCGACGTCGTCGAAGAGCCAGCCCTCGAGCGCGCCCTTCCGCGCCTTGGTCGGCGGGTTCACGGCGTCGTTCCCGAGGTCGCCCTCGAGCGCGAGCTCGACGGTGTCGAACGACCCCATCGGCGTCACGGAGAGCAGGCCCTTCCAGCCGCCGGAGACCGGAAGATCGGCAAGCCAGACCTCCCCGTCGCCCACCCGGTAGACCAGGAGCCCGGCGTTCAGGGGCGTCGCCGGCGGGAGCGCGTTCCGGTTCTCGACGCGGAGCGCCCGGTGCTCGAACGGCGCCATACGGTCGTCGGCGATGCTCGGGTCCGCGTTGATCGGAGCCGGGAGCCGCGAGAGCGGACCGACCGGCTGCCAGCCCGCGTTCCCGGCGTCGATCCGGAGGTAGCGGAACACGCGGTAGGGCGTCTGGGCGGTGTCCACCCAGACCTGCCCCTCCTGCGGGCTCGCGGGCGGCGCGGCGCCGGCGAAGCCCTTCCGGAGTTCGACCGTGCGCCCCTCCAGTTCGAGGAACGCCACCGGGATGCTGTCCCCGGTGTTCGGGTCGTCGTTCAAGGGGGCCCACGTCGGCACGCACTGAGGCTCCCCGCGGTTCAGAGTCGTTCAACTCGCGAAGCGCGCGGCCCACCGAAGGCTCCCGCGGCGGGGCTGTCAGCCGACGCGAACGTGCGGTGCGGCTACTCGGACGTGGAGACGACCACGTACCGGAATCGCTCCGTCCCCACGAGCGAGTAGTCGCTCCACCGAACCGACACCGGCGTCCTCACCGCAATCGACCGGTCGCGGTCCTTCCGTGTGCCGGCACTGGCCCGCGGGTCCCACGCGAGGTCTCCGTGGACTCGTGCGCCATCCGCCATGCGGAACGCCTGGTCGATGGTGCCGGGGCGCCCGGCGTTCCAGTAGCCCGGGTCGTTGGTCAGCGCGACGACGAACCCCGCGTCCACCGCGTGAGCCGCGACGAGCGACTGGACGCGCTCCACGTCCTTCCAGAAGTCGAAGCGCCGGATGTCCTGCGCTGCCCCGTTCTTCAGCCGGAACACCTCGCCGTCGAGGTCGACCTCGCACCGGCGCGTCCAGTACTTCAACTCGATCGCGAGGCGCGCGGCCCCGGCGCGCGCGACGATGTCGACGTAGAGCCGCTCGCCCGCAACGTCGAGCGGACGTTCGAGCCGGAGGTCGCCGGCGTGGCCTGCCGACGCGAGATCCCAAGCGAGCGCGTGCTGGAAGTCGGCTTCCGAGTGGAAGATCGGTCGCCGCGGAGCGAGCGATGCGAGAGCGCGGCGGAGATCGAGAGTCGACACGCGCAGATGCTACGCGGCTGGGGCGACCCGCTCCGCTACGGCGCGATGAGTCCGTGTCCGCGAAGCGCATTGAGGATCTGGACGACCGCGGCGCGGCACATCAGGTCGATCACCATGCCGCCGGCCGGATCCGCGATGGCGCCCGCCCGCGCGCCGACGATCTGGTCGCCCGCGACGACGAGTCCGGAGCCGAGGACGAACTTCGACGCGTCGAGCGCAGCGACGCCGCCAGCGTCTCCCGCGGGGAGCCAGCCGACTGCGAGCTTCCCGTCCCCGAGGGCCTTCGGGATCGCGTCGGCGGTCGGGGCGGCGGTCGCCACCTCGTCCGCACCGCCGTTCTGGTGCGTCGCCGCGTGCGGGACCGCAGGGAGCCACGCCGGGGCGAGCTTCCCGCTCGGCATCGCGATCGGGATCTTCCCGGCGGCTGCGGCCTCCTGCGCGTTGGCCGGGTCCTGGACGACCTTCGCGCTCCCGTCGAGCGTCGCGAGACCGTCCGGGACGCCGGCGTCGTCCTCGGTCCAGACGAGCTTCCACGCCACGGGCTACTCCATCTCGATCTGGCGCAGGCGCGGCGCGAGCGCCTGGTGCCGGAGGAGCTCGAGCGCCATGAGCACCGTCTCGGGACTCGCCGCGTGGGTGTTGATGACGTCGGCGAGGTCGTCGTGGAGGAGGCGCGTCCGCTCCTTCTGCGTCCCGGGCGTGCCGG
>JAJVHW010000106.1 GCA_022072415.1 Planctomycetota bacterium | reverse complement strand
CAGGCGTCGTCCCGAAACAACTGACACACTTCGTCACGCGGCTTGCGGCGGTCCGTTCGTGCGGATCCCGCGGTCCGGACGCGCAAGCCGCGCGCCAGCAAGCTGCACTGCGATGCAACGGGCAGTCATCTCAACTGCCTGCTGCGTTGGGCTCGCGCCGCAACTCTCTCCGTTGAGTTGGCGCCGCTCGCCCGCCTTGCAGCCGGCTCGCTGCATCGCGGCCAAGTGTGTCACTTGTTTCGGGACGACGCCTCACCAGTCCTGCGTCGCCGCGGCGAGGAGTCCGTCGTAGCGGGCGATCAGCGACCTCGTGACCGGCCCGGGGCGCCCGTCGCCGATCGTCCGGCCGTCGATCCGCACGACGGGGCTCACGCCGCGAACGGTCCCGGTGAGCATCACCTCGTCGGCGCCGCACATGTCCTCGTAGCCGAAGCGCCCCTCGTCCACCGGAGCCCCCTCGCTCCGGAGCGCGTCGATGAGGAGCGTGCGCGTGATCCCCGCGAGGATGCCGCAGTCGAGCGACGGCGTCGCGAGGCGCCCGCCCTTCGCCCAGAACACGTTCGCGGTCGTCGCCTCCGTGACGTGGCCCTGCGCGTTCAGCAGGATCGCGTCCTCGCCTCCGGCGCGCCGCGCCTCGACGAGCGCGAGCACGTTGTTCAGGTAGTTCCCGGTCTTCGCGGCGGGCGCGAGCGCGCGGCGGTCGTTCCGGAGCCGCGCGGGCACGGCCACCTGCGCGCCCCGGGCGAGGTCCTCGGCCGTCGGCGTCCGGAGCGGCAGCGCGTAGACGATCATCGAGGGCCGCGGGCACACGTCCGGAAGCAGCGACATCGCGCCGGCGCCCCGGGTGACGACGATCCGCACGTAGCACTCGGGGAAGTCCGTGGCGGCGACCGCGTCGCCCATCGCGCGCGAGATCTCGCGGTCGGTCCACGGGAGCGCCATGTACAGGGCCTCGGCCGACGCGCGGAGGCGCACGAGGTGCTCCGCCATCGCGACCGGCCTCCGCCCGAGCGTGCGCACGACCTCGTAGATCGAGTCGCCGAAGAGGAACCCGTGGTCCATGGCGTGGACGCGCGCCTCGGCGACGGGTCGGATGACCCCGTCCACGGAGACGACGCCTTCCGGAAGCCCGGGGATCGCGGTCACGACGCCTCCTTCAGCCAGCGGCGGGTGAACGCCTCGAGGAAGCCCGCGCCGACCGGCAGGCAGTCCTCGTGGACGTCGAAACTCGGATGGTGGTGCGGGAACGACGTCCGCCGCGTGCCGTCGCTCGCCCCGACGAACGCGAACACGCCGGGCACGGCCTCGAGCGCGAGGCTCATGTCCTCCCCGCCCATCGACGGCTCGGCCTTCTCGACGTTGCGCTTCCCCACCACGTCCTCGGCCACCGACCACGCGAGGTCGTGCATCGCGGGGTCGTTGACGGTCGCCGGGAGGAAGTGCTCGTAGTGCACCTTCGCCGACGCGCCGAGCCCCTTCGCCACCGACGCGACGATGCGGCGGAACTCGCGCGCGACGTCGCGCCGCACCTGCGGGTCGAACGTGCGCACGGTCCCGAGGAGGCGCGCCGACGGCGGGATCACGTTGTGCGCGGTGCCCGCCTGGAAGGAGCCGATCGTGACGACGGCCTGGTGGAACGGGGAGACGCGGCGGGAGACGAGGGTCTGCAGCGCGGTCACGACGTGCGCGCCGACCACGATCGGATCGACGCTCCGGTGCGGGTACGCGGCGTGCCCGCCGAACCCGGTGATCTCCACCTCGACGTGGTCCACCGCCGCCATGCACGCGCCGCGCACGAGGCCGATCTTCCCGACGCGCACGGGGGCGAACACGTGCACGCCCACCGCCGCGTCCACGTCGGGGCGCCGCATCAGGCCCGCGTCGATGCACTGCCCCATCCCGTTGGCGCCCTCCTCGCCCGGCTGGAAGAGGAGCTTCGCGTCGCCGCCCTCGGGCGGGTCGCGGACGAGGTTCCGCGCGGCCTCCACGAGGTTCGCGACGTGGCAGTCGTGGCCGCACGCGTGCATCACGCCGTCGTTCGCGGACCGGAACGGGAGCGACGTCTCCTCGCGGACGGGGAGCCCGTCGATGTCGGCGCGCACGAGGATCGTGCGCCGCCGCGCCTTCCCCGCGCGCGGGGCGGCGGCGCCCGTCCCGCGGATCATCGTCACCACGCCCGTGCCGGCGAGGCGCTGCGTCTCGAGTCCGAGGGCGCGCATCCATCCGTCGACGGCGGCCGCGGTGCCCGTCTCCTTCATCGAGAGCTCGGGTGCGGTGTGGATCATGCGGCGCACGTCCACGAGGGACGGCACTGACGGGGACGGCACTGACGGGGACGGCATTGCGTTCGACGGGACGGCGGTCGGCTTCCTCATGCCCCGATGTTCGCAGGGACGGGCTCGCCGCGTGAATCGAGAGGGACGTGAATGGGAAGCGACTGGAACGACAAGGGACGTCCGCGCCTCGTGTGCGGACGTCCCCGGACGGCATCCTGCGGACCGGCGTTCAGGCCGCGACCGTCTCCTCGCTCTCGATCCGGCGGATCTCGCGGACGAGCTCGTCGCGGCGGACGCCGCTCTCCTGGGCGAGGATCTTCAGGAAGATCCGGCAGGAGCGGTCCGTCGTGAGGTCGGATGCGTGCTGCGCGAAGATGCGGGACTCCTCGGCGAGCATGGCGGCGGTGCGGACGACCTCGGCGAAGCCGGTCTCCGGCGTGCGCGTCCAGCCCTCGGCGCCCTTGTGCGTCGCCGACGTCTGCGGCGGCGCGTTCGACGGGCCGACCTGCGCGCAGAGCTCGCGGCGGTGCTTCATGAGGATCTTCCGCTGGTCCTTCTCGTCCTGCGCCATCCGGCGGAACCAGCGGCGCTGCTCGACCTCGCCGAGCGCCCCGGCGGCCCGGACGAAGTACTGCGCGGCGATCTCCTTCTCGCGGACCAGTCGGTCCAGCACCGCGCGCAGGCGGACGGCTTCCTCTTGCGTCATCAGCGTCTTCCTCCCTTCAATGCTCCCATCTGGGAACCCGCCGCCCGGCCCGCCCGCGCCCCCGCGGACGGCCCTCCGGACGGCGCTTCCGCGGGGCCTGCCCGGGCCCTGCGGACGCCTCGTGCCTGGTACGGCCGGACCGACACTGCCCCGGAACCTGCCCGGTTCCGGCGCCCCGGTCGGCGCTGCCCGCGCCGTCCGATGCGGGGCGCGATCCTAGCCCTGCGCCGAATCGTGTCAAGGGGGTGGCCCGATTTTGGCGCGGAGTCGCCGGGTCGCCCCGGAGGCGAGCAATTCGTTGGCTCGGACGGAGTCCGGTGACCGGGGCGCGAGCGTGGCGGACCGGCCGGATTTCGACCGCGAAGGGGGCCGGCCGGGGGACGGCTCGCGCCCGCCGACCCGGCACCCCCGTCGGGTACGGGAGGGCCGCATCGCGCCGGGCGCGCGGGTGGACGCGTGCGGGCGGACCTCAGCGCAGGGCGCGCGGCGGCACGGGAGGCTTCCCGGGGAAGACACCCATCTGCTTCACCGCGGCGGTCGCGGGGGCCTGGACGAGGTTCGGCAGGATCGCGCCGCCGATCAGGACCACGGAGACCGCCGCGAGCGTGAGCGTCACCCGGCGCGGCGCGCGGATCTCCGTGCGGATGCGGGGCTCCTCGGACCAGATGCGCCGCACGATCGAGAGGTAGTAGTAGAGCGCCACGACCACGCAGGCGATGCCGATCAGGAAGAGCCAGAAAAGCTCCGGGCGCCCGTAGGCCGCGCCGAGCAGGAAGAACTTCCCGAAGAAGCCCATGAACGGCGGGACGCCGGCGAGGGACAGCAGCGCGAGCGTGAGCGCCATCCCCAGCATCGGGCTCCGGCGCGCGAGGCCGGAGTAGTCGTCGATCTCGTGGCTCCCGGTCGCGCGGGACACCGACATGATCACGGCGAAGGCGGCGAGGTTCATCCCCACGTACGACGCCATGTAGAAGAGCGCGCTCGACATCCCGGCCTCCCACGACGCCGCGATGCCGGCCATCAGGTAGCCGCACTGCGCGATCGAGGAGTAGCCCATCAGCCGCTTCAGGTTCGTCTGCGGGAGCGCGCCGAGGTTTCCGTAGAGGAGCGTGACGCCGGCGATCACGGACATGAACGCCGCGATCTGCGCGCCGAGCTCCGGGCTCGCGCCGAACATCGCGACCACGCGGATCAGGAGCACGAAGCCCGCGAGCTTCGAACCGACCGAGAGGTACGCCGTGGTCGGGGTCGGGGCGCCCTGGTAGACGTCCGGCACCCACACGTGGAGCGGGACCGCGGAGGTCTTGAAGCCGAGCCCGAGGACGACGAGCGCGGCGCCGACCACCATCTCGGCCGGGATCGCGGGCACGACGAGCGTGCCGTCCGGCAGAGCGCGCGGAGCGATCTTCCCCGCGATCTCCGAGAAGAACACGGTGCCCGTGGACCCGTAGATCAGCGCGATCCCGTAGAGGAGGAGCGCCGCGGAGAGCGAGCCCATCACGAGGAGCTTCAGCCCCGCCTCCACCGACGCCGGCTTGTCGCGGCGGAACGCGGCGAGGGCGAAGAACGCCACGGTGACCGTCTCGAGCGACACGAAGAGCGTCATGAAGTCGTTCGCGCCCGAGCAGAGGAACATCCCGAGCAGCGCGATGACGCCGAGGGTCCACCACTCGCCCCGCGCGTTCGGGAACGCATCCACGGAGTCCTTCGCCGTGATGAACACGAGGATCGCCGTGATCGCGAAGAGGCGCTTCAGGAAGACGGAGAGGCCGTCCACCGCGAACGACTCGTGCGCGAACACCGACGCGGCGTCGGCGGGCGACGCGGAGAGCGTGCGCGCGATGTCCGGCGCCCACGTGGCGGCGAGCGCCGCCGCGGCCACGGCGACCGCACCCCAGCAGAGGAGGCCCTTCTTCTCCGCCGGGAGCCGGAGATCCCAGAGGAGGAGCAGCACCGCCCCGGCCCCGAGGAGGATCTCGGGGAGCATCAGCAGGACGTTGCCCGTCATCGCTGCGCCTCCGCGAGCTCGATCCGGTCGGGGTACTTCTCGCGATACGTCTTCGTGCGCTGCACGTCCTGCACGATGGGCCGCACCGCCGCGTCGATCACGTCGGTGACGGGCCGCGGGTAGAAGCCGGTCGCGAGGAGGACCGCGAGCATGAACAGGAACGGCACCCGCTGGAGACCGTGCGCGTCGTGGAGCTTGTTCCAGCGCGGGTTCCGGGGGCCGAAGAAGGCGTCCCGCACGGCGCGCAGCAGGTACACGGCCCCGATCACGACACCGAACACCGAGACCACGGCCTGCCACACGAACCCGGCCTTCCAGGCGCCGACCATGACCATGAACTCGGAGGCGAAGTTCGCGAAGCCGGGGACGCCGGCGCTCGCCATGGCCATGAAGACGAAGCACGTGCCCACGAACGGGAGCTGGTGCGCGAGGCCGCCGAGGTCGGGGATCCAGCGGTTGTGCGTCTGGTCGTAGAAGAAGCCGATCAGCGAGAACGCGAGGGCCGTCATCACGCCGTGGGCGAACATCAGGAAGACCGAGCCGGAGCAGCCGATCACCTCGACCGACGCCAGTCCGAGCAGCGTGTATCCCATGTGCGAGCTCGAGCTGAACCCGATCACGAACTTCATGTCCTGCTGGGCCATCGCCACGAGACCGCCGTAGACGATGTTCATCATGGCCAGGAGCGCCACGTACGGCATCCAGTGGGCCGCGCCCTCGGGGCAGGTCGGGTAGGCGATGCGGAGCACGGCGAACGCGCCGAGCTTCATGAGCACGCCGGCGTGCATCATCGAACCCGCGGCCGGCGCGGCTGCGTGGCCGATCGGCGACCACGTGTGCAGCGGCCACATGGGGATGATCGCCGCGAAGCCGATGAAGAGGAACGCGTACGTCCAGATCTGGAACCCGGCGTCGAAGCGCGCGCGCGCGGCCAGGATGTCGGAGAGCAGGAACGACGGCTTCCCGTTGATCTGCCACGCCTGGTAGTAGAGCGCGAGCAGCCCGACCAGCGCGACCAGCGCCCCCGCCGTGAGGTAGAGCGTGAGCTTCATCGCCGCGTAGTCCTTGTTCGCGGTCGCCTGCGTGGAGCCCCACATCCCGATCAGCATGTACATCGGGACCACCGCGAGCTCGTAGCTGAAGTAGAAGAGGAAGAGGTCGCGGAAGAGGAAGACGCCGAACACGCCGGTCACGAGGCCGAGGAAGAGCAGGAAGAACACTTTCGGCCGGTCGCCGATGCCGGTGTGCGTGCGCTCGCTCCGGATGGAGACGAGCGAGCCGGCGAGCATCACGATCGACGTGAGGACGCACATCACGGCCGACATGCCGTCGGCGCCGAGCGCCCAGTGCACGCCGAACGAGGGGACGATCGCGGTGACCGGCGGAGCGAGCTTCGCCAGCGCCGCCTCGCCGCCCGTGGACGCGATCCAGAAGAGGCGGAGGGAGAGCGCCAGGCACGCCGCGCCCGCGACGGCCGGGAGGCCGACGACGAGCGCGCGGCTCTTCGCGGGGACGAAGAACATCAGCGCCGTGGCGACGGCGGGGACGAGGATCAGCAGTTCGAGGAGGGAGGAGTCCACCGGATCACCGTCCCGGACCCGCGTGCGCGGTCGCGAAGAGCATCACGAAGAGGTAGAGCACGCCGATCAGCGCCATGGTCACGTAGGTGTGCAGGTGCCCGTCGAGGAGCAGCCGGATCTGCCGGCCGAACCAGTGGGACACGACCGCGATGCCGTCCACCACGATCTCCTTGAGGAAGCGCTTCTCGACGAAGCCGCAGAAGTCCGCGATCGGCTGCTGCACGCGCTTCACGAGGAACAGGTAGATGTCGTCGAAGAACCACTTCCGCTCGACCCATCCGTGCACCGGACCGATGCCCGCGACGAACCGGTCCACGCTCCAGCTCTTCGCCGCGCCGTGGAACTTCCACGCGATGAAGATGCCGAGCAGCGCGGCGATCGTGCCGCCGATCGCGACGTCCCAGTGGAAGACCTCCGGGGGCGCTTCCGGGAACCACGAGGGACCCGGCTTCGCGGCGGTCCCCATGAGCCAGTGCTCGAGGTGGGCGCCGTGCGCCGCCAGCGGCGCAGGAATGTTCAGGAGGCCCGCGACGACCGAGAGCGCGGCGAGGACCACCAGGGGCCCGCGCATGACCCACGGAACCTCCTGCGGCTCGCCGCCGTGGTGCGCGCCGTGGGGGCCGTGATCGTCGTGGCCGTGCGCGTCGTGGCCGTGCGCATCGTGGCCGTGCGCATCGTGACCGTGCGCATCGTGACCGTGCGCATCGTGACCGTGGGCGTCGTGACCGTGGGCGTCGTGGCCATGCGCATCATGACCGTGGGCGTCGTGACCGGGGTCGTGCGAGGCGTGGACCGCAGGAGCGGCATGAGCGACCGCCGGCGCGGCGTGCGCGTGGGCCGCGTCGCCGGCATGCGCCTCGCCGCCGCGGTACTCGCCCATGAACGTCATCCACCACGCGCGGCCCATGTAGCAGGCCGTCATGAACGCGACGCAGAGCCCGACGACGTAGAGCGGCTTGCTGTGGCCGCTCGCCGCGCCGAGGATCGCGTCCTTCGACCAGAAGCCCGAGAGCGGCGCGATGCCCGCGAGCGCGAGCGCGCCGATGCCGTAGCACCAGGCCGTGACGGGCATCTTCTTCCGGAGCCCGCCCATCCTGCGCATGTCCTGCTCGTGGTGGCAGCCGTAGATCACGGCGCCCGCGCAGAGGAAGAGGAGCGCCTTGAAGCAGGCGTGGGTCGTCAAGTGGAACATCGCCGCCGAGGGCGACCGGAGGCCGAGGGCCATCGTCATGTACCCGAGCTGGGAGAGCGTCGAGTAGGCGAGGACCTTCTTCACGTCGTTCGCGGTGAACGCCATCGTGGCGGCGAAGAACGCGGTCGCCCCGCCGAGCCCCGCGACGACGTGGAGCGGCCACTCGTACGGCGCGAAGAGGAAGTACGTGCGGCAGACCAGGTAGACGCCCGCGGCCACCATCGTGGCGGCGTGCATGAGGGCGGAGACCGGCGTCGGGCCCTCCATGGCGTCGGGGAGCCACACGTGGAGCGGCACCTGCGCCGACTTCGCCATCGCGCCGGTGAAGACGAGGAACGCGCCGAGCGCGAGGTCGGCCTCGAAGGGCTTGAGCACCCCCGAGTGGAACACCGGGGCGATCTCGGTGAACGTGAAGCTCGGCGAGACGCCGGGGATCCCCGCCTTCGCGAGGGTGAAGAACGTGAGCAGGATGCCGCACGTCATCCCGAAGTCGCCGATGCGGTTCGTGAGGAACGCCTTCTTGCTCGCCTCGACGGCCGAGGGCCTCTCGAAGTAGTACCCGATCAGCGAGTAGGACGACACGCCGACCAGCTCCCAGAAGATGAAGGTCTCGACCAGGTTCGTGCTGAACACGATCCCGAGCATCGAGAACGCGAAGAGGGAGAGGCAGGCGAAGTAGCGCGACCATCCGCGCTCGCCCTTCATGTAGCCGTTCGAGAACACGAAGATGCAGAGCCCGATCCCGGTGACGACGAGGCTCATCAGCACCGAGAGCCCGTCCACGAGCACGCCGAACTTCAGCGTGACGCCGCCGGAGGCGAGCCACGTGAACTCGTGCATCTCGCGCACGGGGTCCCCGGGGCCGAGGATCCGGAACGCCATCGCGACGGAGCAGACGAGCCCGGTCCCGATGCCGGCGACGGCCAGGGCGGCCGAGAGCGCCCGGTGCTTCAGCGTGAAGCAGGCGATGAGCGCCGCCGCGACGAGCGGAGCGAGAAGGGTGGTCCAGGCGAGGGCGGTCGTGGTCACGCGATCACCCCTTCAGCTCCTGCGCGTCGTCCAGCGTGATCGACCCCTTCAGGCGGTAGAGCGCGATCATGATGGAGAGGGCGACGGCGGCCTCCGCGGCGGCGACAGCGATCACGATGAACGTGAACACGTGGCCCTGGAGATTCCCGTGGTGGCGGGCGAAGGCCACGAACGCGAGGTTCGCGGCGTTCAGCATGAGCTCGAGGCCCATCAGCACGATGACGGCGTTCTTCCGCGTCACGACGCCGAAGAGCCCGACCCCCATCAGGATCGCGGAGAGCATCACGTAGTGGGCGGTGGTCACCGGAGGCATCAGACCTTCCTCTTGGTGAGGGCGACCGAGCCGACGATCGCCGCGAGGAGCAGGACCGACGTGATCTCGAACGGGAGGAGGTGGTCCGAGAAGAGGCGGTCGGCGACGGCGGCGGTGCGCCCCTGGACCAGCGTGCCGGTGCGGGCCCGGATCGCGGCGTCGGTGCCGTCGCGCGTCCAGGCGGGCGACGCCACGGCCACGGCGCAGAGGATCGCGGTGAGCGCGCCCGCCGCGAGGATGCCGGCGATCGTCATCTTCGGGCGGTCCACCCGCGCGAGCCCCGCGGGCGTGAGCTTGAGGAGCATGATCACGAACAGGAAGAGCACCATGATCGCGCCGGCGTAGACCAGCACCTGGATCACGCCGATGAACCCCGCGTCCATTCCGAGGAAGAGGACCGACATGCCCAGGAACGCCCCCACGAGCCACATGACGCTCGCGACGGCGTTGCGCCGGGTGACGGCCATGAGCCCGCCCGTGACGGCGGTCAGACCTCCCAGCCAGAAGCTCGCATCGTCCAATCTTCACCTCGTCCGGCGCGGGCTCGTCCCGCCGCCGTCACGTCTTCCTTCCTGCACGTCCTCTCGCCGCCCCCGCCCCGGGGCGGTCGCTTCGCGAGGTCGAGTCACTTCGTCAGATCGAGGCCTTGCGCGGCCGCCTCGGAGACGAGGCGGTCGTACTTCTTCACCGGGTCCTTCGTGCGGCCGTCGCGGCCGAACTTCTCCCCCATGGCGTAGAGCTTGTCCTTCGGGAACACCATCTCCGCGCGCGTCTGCCCGCAGAGCTCGTACTCCTCGGACATGAAGATCGCCTCCTCCGGGCAGACCTCCTCGCAGTACCCGCAGAAGATGCAGCGCAGCATGTCGATGTCGAACACCTTCGGCGCCTTCTCCACCGGCCCGTCGATCTCGCCGGGGATGATCGAGATGGCGCGGGGCGGGCACACGTACTCGCACATCGAGCACGACACGCACTTCTCGCGGCCCGCGGCGTCCTTCACGAGGACCGGCGCGCCGCGGTAGCGGTCCGGGAGCTTCCACTTCTGCTCGGGGTACTCCATCGTGACGCGCTCGGTGCCGCCGAGCTGCAGCATGTGCTTCAGCGTCGTCACCATGCCCTTCGCGATGGGCGCCACGTACGTCCGCTCGGCGAACGTCAGCTTCCTGCGCTTCACCTTCACGTAGGCCATGCCGTCACCTCACGTGCTGGGCGTACGCCCACGTGGCCAGGGCCGTGAAGACGAGCCACCCGATCGAGATCGGGAGCATGCGCTTCCAGCCGAGGTCCATGAGCTGGTCGTAGCGGAACCGCGGGACCGTCCAGCGGATCCAGATGATCGTGAAGAGGAGGAAGACCACCTTGCCCGTGAAGATCGCGATCTGCCACGCGGTCTGGAGGGCCGGGGTCCCGGCGAACAGGTTCTCGGCGCCGAAGAGCGTCCAGCCGCCGAGGTAGAGGGTCGTGAAGAGGCCGCTGATCGCGACCATCGCGGCGTACTCGCCGAGGAAGAAGAGCGCGAACTTCATGGACGAGTACTCGGTGTGGTACCCGGCCGCGAGCTCCGACTCCGCCTCGGGGAGATCGAAGGGGGCGCGGTTCGTCTCCGCCAGCGCGGCGATGAAGAAAAGGAGCGCGCCGAGCGGCTGCTTCCAGATGTTCCAGTCGAAGAACTTCGGGAGGAACCCGTCGCGGAGGGTCCCGTCGATCAGCAGGCCGTTCGCCTGGTCGGTCACGACGTCGTGGAGCCGGAGCGATCCGGTGATCATGAACACGCCGAGCGCCGCGAGACCGAGGACGAGCTCGTAGCTGATGAGCTGCGCCGAAGCGCGGACGCCGCCGATGAGCGCGTACTTCGAGTTGCTCGCCCAGCCGCCGAGCGCGAGCGCGTAGACGCCGATCGAGCTGAACGCGAAGACGGCGAGCACGCCGGTGTCGAGGTCCGCGATCATCATGCGGTCCGCGAACGGGATCACCGCCAGAGCCACGAGCGGCGGGATCACCGCGAGCGCCGGAGCGAGGAGGTACATCGGCTTGTTCACGTGGCCGGGGAGCACGTCCTCCTTGAAGATGAACTTCAGGAGGTCGGCGAAGCTCTGGAGGAGGCCGAACGGGCCCACGCGGTTGGGGCCGGTGCGGTCCTGGATCCACGCCGCCACGCGGCGCTCGAGCCAGACGAGGAAGGAGACGAGGAGCGGGACGACGTTCCCGACCACGAGGACCTTCACGACGGCGGACCCGACCGGCGTGCCGAACCAGTTCATGACGGCGTCCATCAGCGCGCCGCCCCCGCCGGTTCCGGCGTCCGGGCGTCGGCGCCGTGCTCGCCGAGGCCGTTCCACGGGAGGCCCGAGAAGGCGGGCGACGCGGCGCACATCTCGGCGAACGCGTCGGCGGGCGTCCGCGGGGCGGGCGCGCCGGTCAGCCGGGCGCGGAGCGCGCCGAGGATCTTCCAGTCCGGCCACGCCTCCCCGGGCGCGATCACGGAGCGCGCGAGGCGCTGCACGCGGCCGGAGACGTTCACGTACGTGCCGTCCTTCTCGAACGGGGTCACGCCCGGCAGCACCACGTGCGCGGCGCGGCGGGACGTCTCCGTCTCGTGGGACCCGACGACCAGCACGAATCCGCACTTCGAGAGCGCCTCGAGCGCCTCGGGACGGTCGTCGAGGTCCTCTCCGAAGAGCGCCGCGCCGCGGAACGCGCGGGAGCCGAGCGAGGTCAGACCCGAACCGCCCGTCCCGGGCGCGATCCCGAGGAGCGCGGCGCCGCGCGAGTTCGGGTTGCCGTCGCCGGTGCGGAGGAAGTCGTCCTTCGCGAAGGCGCGGGGCTTCACGTCGCGGTGCGGAGTCCCGAGGTGCGCGAGGACGTCCTTCGCGAGCCACATCTCCTCGTTCGTGAGGCGCCCGGAGACGAGCGCCAGGAGGTCCGCGCCCGCGTCGCGGAGCCCCTTCGCCGCGGCGTCGAGCGCCTCGTCCCACGAGCACTCGGCCAGCGCGCCGTTCTTCCGGATCATGGGCGCGCCGAGGCGCGTGTCCGCGTCGTTCCCCTTGTACGTGAACCGCCCGGCGTCGCACATCCACCACTGGTTCACGTGCGGGTTCTCGCGCGGGATCACGCGGAGGACGCGGTTCCAGCGGGAGCCGACGGTCACGTTGCAGCCGCGCGAGCACCCGGAGCAGACCGACTTCGCGTTCTCGAGGAACCAGACGCGGCTCTTGAAGCGGAAGTCCATCGACGTGAGCGCGCCCACCGGGCAGACGTCGATCACGTTCATCTGGTAGTCGTTCTCGAGCTCGCCGCCGCGCTTCACCGCGATCTCGTTCCGGTCGCCGCGGTTCACGATGTCGAGCTCGTCCCGCTTCGCCACCTCGGCGCAGAAGCGGACGCAGCGCGTGCAGAGGATGCACCGCTCGGCGTCGAACATGACCTTGTCCGAGAACCGGACGTGCTTCGGCTTGTGCACCTTCGGGAAGTCGAAGGACGACCGGTCCTTCCCGATCCGGAAGCTGTACTCCTGGAGTTTGCACTCGCCCGCCTGGTCGCAGATCGGGCAGTCGAGCGGGTGGTTGATGAGCAGGAGCTCCATCACGTCCGCGCGCCCGCCCTTCGCCTTCTCGCTCTGCGTGCGGACGACCATGTTGTCGGCGCACAGGAGGTTGCAGGCGATCTGGAGGGTCGGCATCCCCTCCACCTCGACGAGGCAGATGCGGCAGTTCCCCGCCACGCTGAGGCCGGGGTGCCAGCAGTAGTGCGGGATCTCGATCCCGGCCGCGCGCGCGGCCTGGATCACGGTGGCGCCCTTCGGCACCTCCATCGTCTTCCCGTCGATCGTGAGCTTGGGCACTCGCGCGGCTCCTAACGGGCCCCTGCGTGCGCCGCCGGCTTCCGCCGGGACGCGCGCGCCTTCCACACCGGGGAACCGCCCTCGGCCACGGCGCGCTCGAAGTCGGCGCGGAAGTGCTTGAGGAACGACTTGGTCGGCATCACGGCGGAGTCGGCGAGGAAGCAGATCGTCTTCCCGGCGCCCGCGCCGCCGACGGTGTCGGCCACGCGGTCGAGGAGCGCGATGTCCTCGGGCTTCCCGCCCCCGCTCCAGATCCGCCGCACGAGCTTCTCGAGCCACCCCGTGCCCTCGCGGCACGGCGTGCACTGGCCGCAGGACTCGTGGTGGTAGAACTCCATCAGGTTCAGCAGCGCGTCCACCATGCACGTCGTGTCGTCCATGACGATGACGCCGGCCGCGCCCGCGAGGCTGCCCGCCGCCTTCACCGCGCCGTACGTGAACGGCACGTCGATCTGCGTCGCGGGGAGCACGGGCACCGACGACCCGCCGGGGATCACGGCCTTCAGCTTCCGGCCCTTCCAGATGCCGCCCGCGTGGTCGTAGATGAGCTCGCGGAGGGTCGTCTTCGCGGGGTCGATCTCCACGTGGCAGGGGCGGACGACGTGCCCGGAGATCCCGACGAGGCGGGTGCCCGGCGTGTCGGCGTCGCCGGCCGACTTCCACGCGTCGGCCCCGTCGCGCACGATGAGCGTGACGTTCGCGATCGTCTCCACGTTGTTGATGATCGTGGGCGAACGCCAGAGCCCCTCGACGGCCGGGAACGGGGGCTTGATGCGCGGATACCCGCGCCCGCCCTCGATCGAGGAGAGCATGCCCGTCTCCTCGCCGCAGATGTAGGCGCCCGCGCCGCTGTGGACCCACACGTCGCAGCGCCATCCCGAGCCGAGCACGTCGCTTCCGAGGATGCCCGCCGCGCGCGCCTCCTCGACGGCCGCCTCGAGGTTGCCGATGCACGACGGGTACTCGCCGCGGACGTAGATGTACGCCGTCTGCGCGCCGATCGCGCGGCAGGCGAGGATCGCGCCCTCGATCAGGAGGTGCGGGACGCGCTCCATGATCTGGCGGTCCTTGAAGCAGCCGGGCTCCGACTCGTCGCCGTTGACGGCGAGGTAGACGGGCTTCCCGGTGTTCTTCGGGACGAACGTCCACTTCCGGCCCGCGGGGAAGCCGGCGCCGCCGCGTCCGCGCACGCCCGAGTCGATCACGGCCTGCGTGATCTGCTCGGGCGTCATGCCGAGCCCCTTCCGGAGCGCCTCGTACCCGCCCGCGGCGCGGTACTCGTCGAGGGTCTGGCGCTTCCCCACGGGCGGGGCGCCCTTCAGGAGTCGGGAGACTTCGACCGCGGGCATCAGCGGCGCTCCTCGAGGTGCTTCACCGCGGACTCGGGCGTGAGGTCGCCGAAGCGGTCCTTCCCGACGAGCATGCACGGCGCCATGTCGCAGAGCCCGAGGCACTCGCCGGTCTCGATGGTGAAGCGGCGGTCGGCCGTGGTGCCGCCCATCTCGATGCCGTAGCGGTCCTCCAGGGCGTCGATCACGTCCTGCGCGCCGCGGAGGCGACAGGAGAGGGTCTTGCAGACCATCACCACCTCCCGCCCGACGGGGTGGTCCTTGAACATGGTGTAGAAGGTGATGACACCTTCCACGTGGGCCTGCGGGACGTGCAGGTAGTCCGCCACCTCGCGGATCGACTGCGGGTGGAGCCATCCGCCGCGGGCGCGCTGGACGACCCAGAGGACGGGGAGCATCGCGCCGGCCCGGGCGGGGTAGCGGGCGACGACGGGGTCGAGCTTCGCGCGCAGTTCGTCGAACGAGGGGCCTTCGACGGGCAGCTTCGCCAGCTCGGCGGGATCGGGGCGGGTCGCGTGGCTCACCGGTCGCACTCCCCCATCACGAAGTCCAGGCTCGCGAGGATCGCCACCACGTCGGCGAGCATCGCGTCCTTCAGCACGTAGGGCAGGCACGAGAGGTTCGTGAAGCTCGGGCCGCGGACGCGCATGCGGCGGGGCTTCCCCGTGCCGTCGGACGCGACGTAGAAGCCGAGCTCGCCCTTCGGGTTCTCCGCGCCGAAGTACCGCTCGCCCGTGGCGAGCTCCGGCCCCTCGCTCACCACCATGAACTGGTGGATCAGCTCCTCCATCGACGTGAGGACCGACCGCTTCTGCGGCAGGCGGAGCTTGTGGTCCTGCACGTCGATAGGCCCGTCGGGGAGCTTCGCGATCGCCTGGAGGATGATCCGGCAGCTCTGCTTCAGTTCCTCCACGCGGACGAGGTAGCGGTCGTAGGCGTCGCCGTGCTCGCCCACCGGCACGTCGAAGTCGTACTGCTCGTAGCCGAGGTACGGGCTCTCCTTGCGGAGGTCCCACTCGACGCCCGAGCCGCGGAGCGCCGGGCCCGTGAGGCCGTAGCCGACGGCCACGTCCTTCGGGATCACGCCGACGCCGGAGAGGCGGTCCACCCAGATCGGGTTCGTCGTGAGGAGCTCCTCGATGTCGCGCTCGACGCGCTTCGGGAGCCCGTCCACGAACCGCTTGACCGAGTCGAGCCACCCGGGCGGCACGTCGCGGGAGAGGCCGCCCACGCGCGTCCAGCTCACGGTGAACCGGGCGCCGGTCAGCGCCTCCATGTAGTTGTAGATCGATTCGCGCTCGCGGAAGCAGTAGAGGAACACCGACATGGCGCCGATGTCCATCGCGAACGCGCCCACCCCGAGCAGGTGCGCCGAGATGCGCCCGAGCTCCGACGCGATGACGCGGAGCGCCTTCGCCCGCGGCGGGAGCTCGATCCCGCAGACCTTCTCGGCCGCCGTCGCCACCGCCACGTTGTTCGAGATCGGGGCGAGGTAGTCGAACCGGTCGGTGTAGGGGATGAACTTGTTGTAGCCGTAGACCTCGGCCACCTTCTCCATGCCGCGGTGGAGGTAGCCCACGTCCGGCTCGCAGCGGACGATCTTCTCGCCGTCCATCTCGAGCAGGATGCGGAGCACGCCGTGCGTGCTCGGATGCGACGGCCCCATGTTGAGCAGCATGTGGCCGCTCGCGGGGTCGAAGCCGCGGGACACCATGTCCGGCGTCGCGGCGACGGGCGCGGTGCGCGTCTCCAGCACGTTCTCGGCGGCGGCGCTCTCGGGGGGCGTCATCTAGTCGTGCCCCTCCTCGCGCTGGGCGCGGGAGACGATGTGCTCGGCCCACTCCTGGTCGGTCATGATCCCGGCCATGGGGTAGTCCTTCCGGAGCGGATGGCCCGGGAAGACGTCGGGGAGGAGGATCCGGCGCAGGTCCGGGTGTCCGGTGAACCGGATGCCGAACATGTCGAAGCACTCCCGCTCGAGCCAGTCGGCGCCGGGAAAGAGGTGCGTCATCGACGGGACCGACGGGTCGTCCTCCGGCACGTCGGCCTGGAGGACGAGCGTCTCCTTCGTGTGGTAGCTCCGGAGCACCCACGTGACCCGGAACCGCGGCGTCGCCGGGTGGAAGTCGATCGCCGTCACGTCCACGAGGAAGGTGAACCGGAGCCGCGGGTCGTCGCGGAGGAACCGGATCGCCTCGGCGGCCTGCCCCCGCTCGACCAGCACGCGGAACTGGCCGCGGTTCTCCATCAGCGCGCGGACGCCGTCGCCGTGCCGCTCGCGGAGCAGCGCGACCGCGGCGGGAGGCGCCGAGGCGGGCGTCCCGGCGGCCGCCGGGTCCACGATCACCTGCAGGGGCTCGCTCACGCGGTCGCCTTCTCGGCCTTCAGGTTCGCCACGCGGAGCCCCTTGTGGGCGCGCTCCGAGGCGACCTTCTTCTGGAGCTGGATCAGCGTGTTGATGAGCATCTCCGGGCGCGGCGGGCAGCCGGGCACGTAGAAGTCCACCGGCACGATGTGGTCGATCCCCTGCATGACGGGGTACGTGCGGAACATGCCGGCCGTGGACGCGCAGGCGCCCATCGCGATGACCCACTTGGGCTCGGCCATCTGGTCGTAGAGGCGGCGGACCGCCTCGCCCATCTTGTAGGTCATCGTCCCGGCCACGATCATCACGTCGGCCTGCTTGGGGGAGAACCGCGCGACCTCGGCGCCGAAGCGCGCCATGTCGAACCGCGACGTCGCGGCGGCCATGAACTCGATCGCGCAGCAGGAGAGGCCCATGGGGAGCGGCCAGAGGGAGTTCTTCCGCGCCCAGTTGACGAGGGAATCGACGGTGGTCAGGACGGCGCCGCCGTCCTCCTCCGACTCGCCCCACGAGACGGTCGCTAGTCTTCCTTGTGCCACTCGAGCACCCCCTTCTTCACGACGTACCACCATCCGGCGACCAGGATCGCCACGAAGACGGCGACCTCGGCGAGGAGGAGGCCCATCGCCGGCGCACCCCCGCGGTTCGGGTCGGGGTGGCCCCAGGAGACGGCCCAGGGGTACATGAAGACGATCTCGACGTCGAACAGGATGAAGAGCACGGCCACCAGGTAGAACTTCACGCCGAAACGCTCGTGGGCGTGGCTCTGGATAGGCATGCCGCACTCGTACGGCGTGTCCTTCGCGCGGAGCTTCCGGCCCTTCTCGCCCAGCAGCCACGAGATCGTGAGGCTGCCGACGGCGAACACGACCCCGAACCCGAGCATGATGAGCACGGGGAGGTAGTCGTCGATCGCGCCTGCGCCCCCGGCCGCGAGCAGCGGCGGGGCACCGGGGAGCGCACCGAAGGGGATCGCGGCTGGAATCGCAGGCATCCGCCGCGCATTCTTGCGCCGGGCGGCGACATCGTCCAACTCCGCGTGCGGCGGTCCGTTGCGGACCGACCCCGGACGCGTCCTCGACAGGATGGACCGAAGGCGAGAACCCCGTCTCTTCACGCGGATGCGGCCCGCGTCCGCGACGGCATCCGCGACCACGTCTGCTGCGGCATCTGCGGCGACACTCGCGTCGACATCCGCGTCGACATCCGCTGCGACGGCGAACTCCACTGCCCCGCGACTCGGCCGCATCCTCCGCGGTGCGGCGCTCGCGGGGTTCCTGTTCGCGGCGGCGGCATGCCGGTCGGTCTCGCCCGGAACCTCCCCGACGGGAACGGAGTCGATGCGCATGCCCACGGACCCCGACGCCCCCCCGCCGATCCCGCCCGGCATCGACGCAGCGCATCTTCACTTCACGCGGAGCCGCGTGCAGGTGGGCGACGTCGCGCCCGACTTCGAGCTTCCCGTCGTGGACGGCGCGGCCGTCGGCGGCACCGTCGCGCTGTCGTCCCTCCGCGGCCGGCCGACCGTGCTGGTCTTCGGCTCGTTCACCTGAGGGCCGTTCCGGGCCGCCGTGGGCGACCTCGAACGCATGCACAGGGAAGCGGGCGACGCCGCGCGGTTCCTGCTGGTCTACATCCGCGAGGCGCACGCGCTCGACGAGTGGATCACGCAGGACAACGAGGCCGCCGGGATCGGGTTCGTGCAGCCCCGCACCGACGCCGGGCGGCGCGCCGCAGCGGCGACGTTCTGCGGGAGGATGCAGATCTCGATGCCGGCGGTGCACGACACCGTGGACGACGAGGTGATGAAGTTCTGGGGCGCCTGGCCCGACCGCCTGTACGTGCTCGACGAGCGGGGTGTCGTCGTCCACAAGACGGCCGTCGGGCCGTTCGGATTCCGGCCGTCGGAGGTGCGGGACGTGCTCTCGTCGAGGTGGAAGATCGCGCTCCCGCCGGCGACGTACGAGCCGCCGAGGCTGCCTCCGATGCGCGCCCCGTCGGGCCCGCAGGGCGGAGCGGCCGGCCGACCGGGACCGTGATCCGCCGCTCGGCCGGGACCCACGTCAGCCCGGTCGCGCCGCGACGCCAAACGACATCGCCCCCGGGGAGCCCGGCCGCGCATGCGGCACGAAGAGGCGTCCCCGAGGGCGTCGACTGCGCGGGGAAGATCGGCCTTCCGGCGCGCATCGGCAACGGGACGGCGCGTTTTCTCGTTTCGATGGGGTCCCGAGGACTCGTCCCGAGCCTGAGCCTCCCGAGTTGAGAGGCGGCGTCCCGGCGTCAGGAGCGGCGGACGAACTCGAGGACCATGGCGATCACGGCCAGTGCGAACCCGGCCACGGCGGCCGCGGCGGGGCCTCGCTGCACGCCGGACCGCATCTCCCGGGCCCACGAGAGCCCGACGAACAGGGGGAACCCGATCAGGAGGCCGCCCACGGCGGCGCCGGGGTTCCCTCAGCCGTACTTCAGGCGGAAGAAGTACCCGGCGACGGCGGATGCGATGAGGGCGGCGGCGCGGAGCGGGGCGTGTTCCATGGGGGTCCGGCTGCGTGAACCCGCGATCGGCGCGGTTCCGTCCTCAGAACTGCGCGAGCACGTCCATCACGGCTCGGGCCGACGGCGGGCGCTGGTCGGGGTCCTTCGCCATCATCGACCGGATGAGGTCGGAGACGACCTGCGGCGCGCGCGGCTCGGTCTGGACGGCGTGCGGCGGCTCGCGCTGGATGTGCGCGAGGATCATGTCCATCACCGTGGTGCCCGGGAACGGCGGCTTCCCCGCGACGGCCTCGTAGAGCACGCAGCCGAGCGCGTAGAGGTCCGCCGGGGGACCGACCGCGCGGCCCATCGCCTGCTCGGGCGGGATGTACCACGCGGTGCCGAGGACCGTGCCGGTGACGGTCAGGTTCGATCCCTCGTCGTCCTTCGCGTGGCCGAAATCGAGGAGCTTCGCCCGGGGGAAGCGCCCCGTCCGCACGAACACGTTCTCCGGCTTGATGTCGCGGTGGATCAGGCCCGCGGCGTGCACCGTGCCGAGCGCGTCGGCGATCTGGTGGAACACGTACGCGACGCGGCGCATGTAGTCGTCGTAGCCGGGCTGTCCGTCGGCCGGGCGGTTGTCGTCGATGAACTTCCGGAGGTCCGTGCCCTCGAGGAGCTCCATCGTGAAGTAGGGCCGCCCCTGGTCCACGCCGAAGTCGTAGACCTCGACGATCGACGGGTGCTTCATCTTCAGGATCGAGCGGAACTCGCGCTCGAACCGCTGCATGGCCGACGTCGAGACGGCCTGCGGCTTGAAGATCTTCATGGCGACGATCTTGCCGTTCGTCTGGTCGCGGACCTTGACGACCTCGCCGAGGACCCCGCGGCCCAGCTTGCCGAGGAGTTCGTACCGGTTGGCGAGGAGCTCGCTCATGGGCCGCGCAAGGTAGCCCGCGCGGGGCGCGGCGTCACTTCCCGTCCGGGGAAACCGCGGGCAGGCGGAGGAAGAGCGCGGGGTGCTCGCCCGCGGGGCGGGACGCGTCGCGGCCCTCGCGGAAGCGCGCCGCGGCTCCCGCGGCGTCACCGGCGAACGCAGCGGCGAGGCCCTCGGCCCAGAGCACGTCGTTCCTCCGCGCGGGGGACTCCCCCGCCGCGGCCGCGAGCGACGCGGAGTCGGAGCGTCCGAGGACCCGGAGGGCGGCGGCCCGCTCGAACGGCGCGCCTTCGAGGGCGGCGGCCGCCTCGA
>JAJVHW010000059.1 GCA_022072415.1 Planctomycetota bacterium | reverse complement strand
ACGAGCAGAAGTGGACCGCCGAGCAGGTCGCGTCCGCCATCAAGTCGGCCAACGGCGCGCCGACGAACGTGACCATCACGACCACGGGCAACAGCGCGTCGGGCGGGAACGCGTCCTCGATCCCGGCTGGCACCGGCGGCTCTGCTGGCGTCGGCGGCGCGGGTACGGTCCAGAGGCCGTAGCGTGGCCGAAGCTGCATGGGCCGAGGAGACGGGCGACTTGGAGACCCTCGTCGCCCTATCCCTTCCCGCCACGCGGGCGGACGCGGGCCGCGTCTACCTGACGCTCCGCGACTCGCTCTACGCCCGCGTGGCGCTCATGTTCGCGGACCCGCGGTGCGACGCGGCGACGCGAGACCTGGTCCGCGAGTACCTGACGGGAGCGCCGTCGCGCTCCTGACGCCGGCGCAGGCGACCCGCCAGCCGCGCCGCTGCGAGGGCGAGCGGCTCGCTCCATGCCCGCGGCGCGGAGGTCACGTCCGGCCGTGCATGCACCGGCGGCACTTGCACGTTCCGCGGCCACCGTCGTAGACGATCTGGTCGGCGGCGGGCGTCAACCGTCCGCACATCTCGCATGGCGCCGGAGGCCGCGTTCGCGCGACGCCGGGGCTCGTCGCAGGCATGAAGGAGTCGGTCTGCGCCGCTACGGCTCCACACGACGCCTTTGGACCTTCGAGATGCGCGCCGTCGGGCCGATCCCGCCACGCCGAGCGAGGCGGTTCGTTGGGCGACCACTCTCTCGCTCGCTCCTCGGCTCGTCGTCGCTCCTCCGCGGCCGCAGCGCGCTTCTCCAGAACGAGCGCGGTGAGCTCCTCGTGCTCGCCCGGGTGGACGAACTCCCCGGTGCCGCCGAGCACGGTGACCTCGTCGAGCGGCGAGTCGATTCGGGCGCCGCGGCGGACCGGCCCCTCGTGGTCTCTCAGCGCGCGGATCGTCGTGAGCATGCGCGTGCGCCCGTCGAGGTAGCGGATCGAACCTGCGCTCCCCGCCGCGTACAGGACGTCGTAGCGGGACGGGCGGGCGAACGCGCGCTCCGTCGGTCCGAGGCGGAACCGTCCCGGCTCGTCCGGGACGGGCTTCAACATCGCCCCGGCGAACACGAAGGTCCACAGCGCGCCGCCCATGCCTTCCGCGTCGCGGAGCTGCTCGCGGACGACGGTCTTCCGGCCGCCGTCGAAAACCCAGTAGGCGAGCGGCGGCTTCTCCGGACGCGCGACCCAGCAGTCGATCGGCCGCGGCAGTGCCACGCCGGGCGGCCGGTGCTCGACGCGGACCGCGTCGCCGAACTTCCGGCGGAGCCACTCGTAGAGGGCCGCCCGCGCCGCAAGGAGTTCCGCGCTCTCGCGGGAGAGCGGGCAGTCCGAAACGCTGCGGTGAGCGACGTGCGGCCGGCGCACGTCGCCCGCGCGGAAGAGCACGTCGGAGCGGCACTCGGCGCAGCCGAACTCCCGCCTGCGGTGCCGCTCGCGCATCGGCTCCCACCCCGCCGGGTCCATGAAGCGGAGGGACACCGGGTCGCAGCGCTTCGTCCGATCCCACGCCCTGAACATGCCGGACCTCCAAGCAAACCCTACATCCCCCCGGCGACGACCCACTCCCGGGGCCGGGCCGCGACGAGCGCGCCGCAGCGACGGAGACGGTCCGTTCGCGGCTCATCACCTCGACCGAAGAGCAGGCCCGCATCCTCGGGGGCGCCGGACTGTCTGTCCGAACAGGTGTGCAGTCCAGAGGGCGGGGTCGGCCGTCGGCCGCGCGTTCCGACGTGGGCCGTCTTTCGCGGCCGGAATTCGCAGTTTCCACTTGCGGTCGCCCCCCCCCCCCTTACGCTCGGGTGCGCTCCCTGAGGTCCGGCCATCGGCGCGGCGGTCGGCTTGGAGCCAGCGAGTTCAGTAACCGAGGAACTGCCGCGTGCGAGGCACGCGTGTGATCGCCTCGACGAGGAGACCCTCCAATGTTGGTTAGCATCGCAGAGAACACGACGCTCATCGCCGCATTCGGCTCTCCGGCGATGGTGTACTCCCAGGAGTTCGACACGGGTCAGAACAACTTCGCAGGTCTCACGGTCGTAGTGGACCAGTTCCTGAACATGATGGCTGGCGCGGGATCATTCGACGTCATCGTTCAGGGCAGCAACGACGGTCGGAACTGGATCGACATCCCCGGCTTCAGCGTGACGGCGATCGGAACCGGCGTCTCGGCAGACAGCGATTCTGTGCCGTACGCTCAGGTGCGTCTCAAGTACATGCTCACCGTCGCCGGTGGCGCGGGCGCGTGGTCCGCTGTCACGTTCGACGCCAAGCTGAACCTCCAACAGAAGTGACGGTGGAGGGCCGCCTGCGCCGCGGGCGCTCTTGATGCGCTCGCGGCTGCGGCACAGAAAGTTGCCCACGTGGCCCCAGGGACAGTGCCTCAGCCTGACCGTTGAAGTACCCAGAGCGTCCGAGGCACGGACGCAGATCTGCGTCCAGCCCAGCTCCTGCACGGTGCGTTCTCTCGGCCCGAGTCCCACGGCCACGCCGCATCTGCGCAGCCCCTCGCTGCGGCGCGTGGCCGGCGGTGACGGGCCTGCTCTGCCAACCGTGCCAGCGGCAATCAGACCCGCTTGTGCCTTCACTTCAGGGAAGAGTACCCAATGCAGCCGATCGCTTTCGAGCTGAAGGAGTGCGCCGGAGTCGGCACGACCGGGTGGCCATGCTCTGTCGTGCTGCCGATCCCGCGACGAGATCTGAGTGAACCCGACGGCCTGCTGCTGGAGCGCCGGACAACTTCCGGCGCATGGCGAGCAGAACCATGCCAGTTTACCGTGATCGAGCGCTGGTGGGGAAGTGATCGGTCAGTCCGCCATGTGCTCGCCGCCTTCCATGGAGTTGTATCCAAGTACACCGGATCCGGGTCCGGGGTAACGGAGTACCGCGTTTCGGAAGTTGACGACGATGACTTCGAGCCGCCGGAGCCCGACGATCCCGTCACAGTCACTGACGACAACGGCCAGATCGTCCTCGCAACCGGCGCGTTCAGCGTGACTATCGTGAGATCGCCGTTCGCCATCAAGACGCCTGCAGGCAACCTCGAGGCATATCTAGACCGCTGCACGGCCCCACAGAGTGGCGATTCGAGCCGCGAAACGCAGCGATCGTTCGACCGAACAACGGTTCAGCTAGAGGTGGAAGAGTCAGGGCCAATGCGCGCGATTGTGCGAGCGGCCGCGCCGACTGTCTTCGATCCAAGCAGTCGCAGATTCCTGCACGGATGGGTCATCCGACTCGCTGTGTTCTCTGGACTCACGCATCTCAAGGTCGACTTCCAGATACAAAACGCTTCCACTGATCGGATCGCCGGAACACTACCGCTCTACTTCGATGCTGCGTACCTTCGATTCGAGAGCGGCAGCGCAACTTCAGGTGCCTCGCTGTCTCGCGCGGACGTTGCGACAAACAGCGTTGTCGCTGCCACCATCCGGAGGTTCGTCGAGACTGGGCCGAACGAGATCGCCAACGATTCCGAGCTCCGAGTGTCATTGTTTCCTAGAGGAAAAGGACTGGACGCCCATCCGTTCTACTGGCTCGATGACATGCGTGCTGTGTACAAGGAAGTCGGATACTGGTTTCACGGGGGCGGCGCCACGGCAAGCGCGCTGGGTGAATTCGCGTCCCTGTTCAATCATCATCCAGTCGGAGTGGTGAAAACCGCGGACTGGGCGAACGCGAAGTGCACACTCGACCTCGGGGGGATGATCCCGATCACGAGTCCACGCGCACTTCTTGCGTCCACCGTCCTCGCCGACTCTCGGACAAAGAGTTGGGCTGCAGATTATCACGGATGGGATAACTTTGCAATCGACCTTGACAGAAAGCTGTACCCAGCCACGGCAGGAGGGATTCCGCACAGCGCCGCGCAGGTTATGGTAACGGAGAATCCAGAGGATTGGTTCTCCGCCGAAGACCGCGCGATGGGCGAGCTGAACGTCCGGCCCCAATGGCTTCCTGAGTGGGAGTTCGACTCGACCTTGCCAAGCAGCCAGCTGCTGACGGAGAATCCGTACGGAGGCCGGACTTGGCGGCCGTTCACGGGAAGCTCGGACATCAGCGACTCATTCTACAAAGGCAGCGAGTTCGGGTACACAGGCTACGTCGCTGGCACGGCGCTCAGGTCGGCACCACGGGACGACGAGCACGGGTGGTTCTATCATGTCCACGAGGCATACTGGATCACCGGCAACTACTGGATCCGAGATTGGTACCGATTCGTATCGCAGTTCAGGAGGGTGCGCCTTCACAACAAGGACCCGTTTCCAGACACTACCGGACGGGCGATTGGACACGCTCTTAGCCACGCCCTCCAAGCGTACCGCGTGACGGGCGATGTGGACTTGCTTGCCCTCGCCCGTGACTTCGTGAGCTGCTACGTAATTCCAGGGATCGACGAGGTTTCTGGCTTTAGGAACAGCTCGCAGGCTGGCGGATACCTGGAGGCCGTGTACCAAACGGGGTTCCTGCTCCGTTCGCTCATTTCGATGTACACTGAAGCCGATCGGGCCGATGTGCAGAACGTCGCGCGAGCCGCGATGGAGAAGCTGGTCCTATGGAACCTCCGGTACGGGAACTGGGGGTACAACTTGACGGCCTCAAGTTACTCCGCGATTCGATTTCAAGTCGGCTCGCAGCATCCGAACTCACACCAGATGACGGACCCGCAGTTGTGGGTAGCCGCCGAGGTTTGGGCGTCGACGGTCGCCGGCACAAGCTCGCAGATCTGGTTCGCGTCGGAGGCGGGGATCACTGCGAAAGTCATCCAGTCGCACGTGACAGAGTATGTGAACCTGCCGTACCGCGGTGACCCCCCCACCGGACCCTCCGGTCCGTACGCCGATCCGCCGCTGCTTAGGTGGAACGGCGGGTTCGAGGGCCGGTTGACCGAGCTGTGGGTGAACGCCGCGATCTCGTCCTACACTCCCCAGAGCGTTGCGGCCGCGCGAACCGGGTGCTTGAGCGCGCCCAAGTTGACGTTCATGGACTCAACCGGAAAGCCGAAGTGGGCGCCGACCGGATGCGCGGGTAACTGCGCCCCGACACAACATCCGAGGCCGGGTCCGGGCGGAGAGGTGATGCCCGATAGCCGAACGCCAACAGGCGGTCCCCCTCCAGACAGTTCTGGCGGTGGCAGCCCGAGCCCAACTTCGCTCGTGTTCAGCGGGCTCGTGCCCCCGAGTGTGTGGATCAAGCATCGGACGGACGTCGTCGTTGACTTCAAGCGGATCGAACGACGTAGACGAGTACGCGATGCCTGCGAGAGGGTGGTTGATTTGGACGTGCTGGTCCCAAAGGGACTCAGAGTCATAGTCAAACGACGCGCGCGCATCATCTTGCGACCGGGCGAGCCTGAGATCCCGTCGAGTACGCTGCCTGCCGGTGAGTTGGGGGTTGAAGTTGACTTCCACCAGCCTCTCGGCGTGGCGCTTCGAGTGCAATTGCGGGGACGCAGGGGCGGCATCAAGTACGAAGGACGAGGCGCCGGGCGACGGCCAGTTCGGTTCGATGTTCGGGTGAGAATGAAGTACAGCAGACCGAAAGGCGGCCAAGGCTGCGACCTTCCCGCGATCGGGATCGGCGTGTACACGTCGGATCAGAGTTTCGCCCGCGTGAGTTATCGAACTGAGAAGACGTTCCTTGATGAGGACTTGAAGCCGATCGCCGTTGTCCATCAGCTGAACGGACCGCCCGTCCCGCCGCCGCCGAGATCGGTGCGCCGCGTGTACGTCAAGTCTCCGGACGATGTCCCAATCGGGTACGTGTGCTACGAGCAGGAGGGCCTCAAGGACGGGGTGCCGGACGAGCTGCGGCCCTACTACACGGCACGGTACTACTTCGAGGTCGACGAGATGCTTGAGGCGGCGTTCAGAGAGTTGTACGACCGGCCGGATTGCGCTCGATCGGACTGTCAAGAGAACTGCCTTAAATGTGCGGATCTCGACGCGCTCTTTGGCGGCGCAGAGACTCCCTATCTTCGGCCGTTACCCAGGAGGCATCGGAGCGGGGACTACAACGTGCGCGTGCGTGTCGTTCGCGTGAGGGGTGCGAGTTCGCAGGTTGGACGGAGGGCGCGATGAGCTTACAGCGTCGCCATGGGCATGGTCGGCTACGACTCCGCAACGATGTCGCCCGCCCCAGCATCCGTCGCACCACGATCATTGTCGGCCTCGCCGCCTGCGTCAATCTCGGCCTTGCATCGTCGGGCGCGCTCGGACAAGACGCGGATGATCGTTTCGAGATACCCTCGGGTTCGAGTATCCAAGTGACGGGGGACCATGTGTTCGTGGTCTCCCCAGACGCCCCCGCTCGTGCGCTGGACGTGCGTGCTGCGCGGCTTTCGGTTGACCGGCGCCGTGCGGCGCTAACGGAGTCCACAACCCGCTCCCGATTCTACGTGGCCGATCCGTCCGCACCGGCGTCGCGAGTCTGGGATCGGATCGTGATCGTCGGCAGCCCAATGGACGACGGCGACTTTGAGCCCTGGGCACTCAGTTCGGGATCCACCCAGCCAGTGCTCCTGGTTGACATCGCCCCGGGGCCGCTCCCTTGCGACGCCGGCGCGGTGACCATCTGCGGCGAACGCATGGTTTTTGCAGCAGACGACTCGATCGAGCCGGGCGCCAGGTACGGGAGCTCGTCGTACTGGGCGACTGACGGCACGCCAGCCGGGTCACGACGGATCGCCAGTTCGTCGGGGTTCGCCGCGGAGTGGATCGCCGCGTCCGGAGGAACTGCGGTCGGAGCGTTCGGCAGGATCGGCATCGACGGACGCACCGTGATCGTCACGGATGGCACGCCCGAGGGCACGGCGTTCGACTCAGTGGACCGAGTCGACATCGGCCCAGTCTCGTTCGCGAGCGACGGTTTCTGGTGTGGGCGCCCGTTGTTTCCGGGCGCGAACTTCGTGCTGCCGTCCATCGTCAGGTATTCAGGCGATGGCAGGCCGGGTGAGCGCATCGAACTCGCCGCAGCGGCAGCAAGCGACGTTCCCAGGTCCGTGCTCAGCCTCGGGACCGTCGTACTCTTCGACGCGTGGGACGACGTCGCAGGGCTGGAGCTTCGAGCTGCGGACGGTGTTTCGCCGCCAGTGCTCCTGATCGATGCGGTTGCGGGTCCAGACGGCGGCAGCGTCGCGGATCTGCAGTCCGTACTAGAGCGCGCCGTGTTCACGACGCGGACCAGTTCCGGACTTCGGGCGCTGTGGGGAACGGACGGCACACCCGGTGGCACGGCGCAACTCGCGCCAGCGACCGGCGACGCGACAGTTGTACGAGTCGTTGGCACGAACGAGTCCGGGTGCTACTTCACGCTGGAAGCGCAGGGCGCGGAGACGCTCTGGGTGACGGACGGAACGATTCCAGGGACTAGGGCCGTAGTATCCGCGAGGGACGGCAGGCCCGAGGCCCCGACCGCATACCGGCTGGACCGCAGCACTCTGTGGTTCGCCGCTTCCGACGAAGCACACGGCTTGGAGCCGTGGTTCAGCGATGGGACGCCGAAGGGCACCTGCCGCGCAGCGGATGTCTGGCCGGGGCCCCATGGAAGTGGTCCGCGGTTCCCCAAGGGGGAGGCGGGCTTCGTTGAGGCCGCCAGCCCGGGCCGAGGCCGCGAGCTATGGCGCCTAGACAGAGGCCGCGCTCGCCGCGGACCAGACCTGTCGCCTGGACTCCGTGATTCAGAGATACTCTGGGTTCACGGTGCGGCGGGCGGCGCTAACGTGATCCATGCCATCGCTGACGTCGGCGGCGAGACTCAGGAACTGGTGGCGGTTAAGGCATGGCCGCGTCTTCGTGGCTATGCCGGCATCGATAGCGACGCGGACGGTTTCGCCGACGATGTCGAGCGCTTGCTGGGTACGTCCGTCTCCGATGAACACAGCACCCCGATCGCCGATCGCGTCACCGTGGCAGGTCGCCCGGAGTACGCTTCAGCAGAGTTCCGCACTGCGCCGGACCACTCGACCGTCGTTGTCATCGTGATCCAGGTGCCGGCGCCTCTGTCGGCCGCGGTCGGCGAAATTGGAGTGACGTGTGACGTGGGCGGTGCCGTCGCTGCGTGCAGGTTTCACGAAGGAGAATCGACCGTCGATGCCAGGTTTGGCTCGTTTGAGCGGTCGTTCGACGCTGGGAGCGGCGTGCTTTCGATCGTCGGGTCTTTTTCGGTCGTGCGCGATGACGTGCCGCGCGCAGGCAGCAGGCGCACCATGACCTTCACTGTGGGCTCGAAGCGATTCCAGGCGACGGCGCAGGCCAGAAGCCTTCGTCACCGTGTGCTCAACGTGATTCGCTTGGTGACCGGGAGCCGTGTCCGATAGTACGCGACGTCGCATCCGTTCCTCGCGTCGGGTGCGCCGGCCCCCGGGAGCATCCGCACCACCCGGTCGCTTCGGCGTTTCGCCTTCCTCATTCGACCCTGCAGACCGTTCAGACGCGTAGCCTCTCGCAGTCCGTGGACCAGTTCCAGGAGGGGGCAGTCGAGGCGCGCTTCGACGGTTGGCGCGAGTCATGTGCGCAGGCAGCGGCGCGAGTCGGCGGGTGCTGTTGTGCGCGTCGCTGCGGGCAAGCAGGCTGCGCTGGTGTCGAGCACCCCCGTTCGGAGTGTGCGCGATGGCCTTGACCTGGAGGTGCCAACCGGGGCGCTACGTCGGTCGGTTCCTGCGGCTACTGCGGCTTGCGCGGCAAGCGACGCGCGTAAGTCCTTGCGGGACAATGCCCTAGGCTTCATTCGGGAGCAAGAGGCCGGAGGTTCAAATCCTCTCGCCCCGACCAACACGTAACTGGCGTGTCACGCGCGAGTTGCGGCAGTAGCGCGACCGCCAGATTCGGCCCTCGGATTCCGCCCGATTGCGGTGGAGGTGCCCTAGCAGACCCCCTAGGTCGAACGCTCGGCACAGACCGGGCTTGTGGGCGGGGTCGCACGCGGTGTGGGGTGGGACGGTCGATGTGCCGCTTGACGGGATGGTCGCTCGCTTCTACATTTCTTGAACTGATGAGCCGAGCGAACAGCAGGAAGCAGATGCGGCGTGATATCGCCGACGGCGTCTGTGAGATCGACTACGTCGATCCCTCGGCGGTCGCCGGAGCGCGCAAGGTGCTCCCGGACGAGGCGGACCTGCGGCGCGCGGCCGACGCGTTCCAGGCCATGGCCCACCCCGGTCGGCTCCGCATCCTGAAGGCGCTCCACGGGCGCGAACTCTGCGTGTGCGACATCGCGAGTCTCCTCGGAATCTCGATGTCCGGAGCCTCGACGCAACTCCGCGAACTCCGCAACCTCGGCGCGGTCGAGTACCGCGTCGCGGGGAAGCTCGCGTACTACACCGTCGCCGACTCCTACTGGCTCGAGCTCGCGGAGTCGGTGCTCGCGCGGATCGGCAGGTCGGAGCCGACGGCACGCTCCCGCCGGAGGTCGGTCCCCGCATGACCCGACTCCTCGCGGTCTTCCTCATCCTCTGCACGCAGGTCTTCGGCGTGCTCGCGCCCGGGACCGTGGTGGTGTGCGTCCACGCGGACGGGACGTCGGCGATCGAGCTCGTCGGCGCGCTCTGCTGCGACACGGGTCGCGAGGCAGAGTGCAAGGACGGGTGCCGTGTTCCGGACGCCGGCGAGAAGTCCGGCCCGAGCATCGAAGCTGCCGGCGACGACTGCCGCGACATCCCCTTCACGCAGGAACAGGTCGCGGTCGCGCGCACGAGCGTCGAACGCACCTCGAACCCGTCGCACGATCATCGCGCGGTGTCGCTCGTGGCGGTGGCGTGGACAGCGCCCGAGCAGTTCTGCCCCGTGTCCTCCGTGCCTCACGAGGTCATGCCGCGTCCGCCGGAAGTCCGCCTCCGGCGGCCCTGCTTCGTCTCCCTGCGCATCTAGGCGCGCCGATCGTGCGCGGACTCGTGGAGTCCGTGCGCCGGGTGCTCGCGTGGGGTCGAGGTACCGCCTCCCCCGCGCTTCGCTTGCCGCGTCGGAGGAGCAGGATGGTCATCGCCGGTCGATGGATGGCGTGCGTCGCCGTGACAGTCGTCACCGGCGGCTGCGTCACGTACGAGCCCGCGCCGCTCGACAGAGATGCGGAACTCGCCGCGCTGCGTGCGACGACGCTCACGGGCCTCGTCGTCGAACACGCTCGGCCCGGCGAACAGGCCGCCGCTCCCAAGCGCGCGTTCGACGCCGCGGACGGACTCGACGAGGACGAAGTGGTCTCCGTCGCTCTCACGCTGAACCCCGGACTCAAGGCCAAGCGCCTGGAGATCGGCGAGGCTGAAGCGCTGCTGGTCGGCGCGGGTCTCTGGCCGAACCCCAAGTTCGGTGTCTCGTGGGAGGCCGGACTCGGCAGCGCTCCCGGCCACGCCGTCGACGCGGACCTCCTGTTCGAGCTGTTGCAGCCTGGCCGTCGGTCAGCGCGGATCGACGCCGCCACGGCACGCACCGAGGAGGTCGCCGCGTCGATCGTCGCGGAGGAATGGCGCGTGGTCCGCGAAGCCCGGCTCCAGCGGCTGGAGGTGCTCGCCGCCGAGCAGCTCGTCGCGCTGCTCGGGGAGGAGGTCGCCCTTCGCGAGCGCACGTTCGACTTCGCGCGGCGCGCACGAGAGGCGGGCGAGGGGACACAGATCGACGTCTCCGCCGCGGAGCTCGAGGTCGCCGAGGTGCGGCGCGAACTCCGCCGCGCCGAGACCGACCTGGAGTCCGCGCGCCGCACCCTCAACGCCGTGCTCGGTCTCCCGCCCGGCTACGTCGTGCGGCTGTCGGAGTCCGAGAAGCCTCTGACGGTCACCGTCTTCGAGGACGTGTCCGACGACGAGCTGGAGCGGCGGCTCCTCGCCGGGCGCTTCGAGCTGCGGGCGCTGGAGGCGGCGTACCGCCGCTCCGAGCACGAGCTCCGGCTCGCGATCGCCGGACAGTTCCCCAAGCTAGGCGTGGGCGTCGCGTTCGACCGCGAGGGCGAAGGCGACAAGTTCCTCGGTCCGGCGGCGGAGATCGAGATCCCGCTCTTCGACCGCAACCAGGGCGAGATCGCGGAGAAGCTGAACGCCCGCGACCGGGCGCGCGCCGCCTACGTGGCGGAACTGCACCGCGTCCGAGTCGAGGCGTACGACGGGCGTGCCCTGCTCCGCCGTGCGCGGCTCGAACTCGAAGCGCAGGACCGCGAGGTCCTGCCGCTGGTCCGCAGCAACCAGGACCTCGTCGAGCGGGCGTTCCGCGCCCGGGAGCTCGACGTCTTCGCTCGCGTCGTCGCGCAGGAGCGGGCGCTGCGCGCGCGCCAGGCGTACCTGGAGACGCTCGTCCGCTACCAGCGCGCCGTCGTCGAGGTCGAGACCGCGACGGCGCTTCCGCTCGGCCGTCCGGCAGTCCCCGCAGCCCCCAAGGAGAAGTGAAAGGAGTCGTCATGAGCAACAGCCGCTTCCGCGAAGTCCTGGTCCGCCACGGGAGCACGGTCCTCGTCCTCGGCGCGCTCTCCGGCGTCGCGTGGTGGGGTCACCACACCGGGTGGAAGTTCTCGCGTCCCGTCGAGAAGGCGGCGGCGGAAGACTGGTGCGAGGCCCACGGCGTGCCCGACTCCAGGTGCATCGCGTGCAACCCCGAGCTCGGCGGCGCGAACGCCGCGGACTGGTGCAAGGAGCACGGGGTGCCGGAGTCGAAGTGCTCGCTGTGCCATCCCGAGATCCTGACGGGCGCCGCCGCCAAGGACTGGTGCAAGGAGCACGGCGTTCCCGAGTCGGCGTGTCCTCAGTGCCACCCGGAGATCGCGGTCACGGGTCAGACGCCGCCTTCGGAGGCCGGTGCGACGGTGATCGACGACCCCGACGCGGTGAAGAACTCAAGCACCTGCCAGACGCATCAAGTGCGGGTCCAGTTCGCGTCGCCCGAGGCCGTCCGCAAGGCGGGCGTCAAGGTGGAAGCCGTCCAGGAGCGGCCGATGGCCGCCGGCGTCACCGCGCCGGGAGAGATCCGCTACGACGAGACGCGCGTGGCGCGGCTCGCGCCCCGCGCCGCGGGGACTCTCGTGCGCGTCGTGAAGACGATCGGGCAGGAGGTGAAGCGAGGCGACGTGCTCGCGCTCGTCGATGCCGTCGAGGTGGGCCGCGCGCGATCCGCGCTCCTGGAAGCGCTCGCCCAGGTGGACGTGAAGGCCGCGGCGATCGAGCGCGTCCGCGCATCCGTCAAGCAGAGCGAGCAGATCGTGGGCGTGCGGGCGCGCGCGCTGGAGCGGGTGCAGAGTTCGGCGAAGGAAGGCTTCCGGTCGCAGGCCGACGTGCAGGAGGCCGAAGGCACCGTCGCCGAAGCCGAAGCGGAGGCGCTGAAGGTCAAGCTGGAACTCCAGGAGGCCGAGGCCGCCCTGCGCGAGAGCCACCTCAAGGTGGCGACGGCCCACCAGGAGCTCACGAACCTCGGCATCCCGGTCTCGCTCGACGAGCTCGAGAAGCTGCCGCCGCACGAGGTCCACGAGGAGCTGATGGAAGCGGGCATCCCGGACGAGGTCGCGCACACGCTCGACGAAGGGCAGAGCACCGCGAACCTCGCTCCCGTCGTCGCGCCCCTGGACGGCGTCATCGTGACGACTGACGCGATCTCCGGAGAGGTCGTGGACACGTCGAAGCAGCTCTTCGTCGTCGCCGACGTGCGCCGGATGTGGATCGTCCTCGACGTCCGGCAGGAGGACGTCGCGCGGGTCGCCGTGGGCCAGTCGGTCTCTTTCCGTCCCGACGCCGGCCGCGGCGACGCGATCTCCGGCAAGGTGAGCTGGATCAGCACGGCGGCGGACGCGAAGACGCGCACCGTCAAGATCCGCGTCGACGTCGAGAACCCCGACGGCCGCCTGCGGGCGAACACCTTCGGCACCGGGCGGATCATCGTCCGGCAGTCCGAGAAGGCGATCGCGGTGCCGACGGCCGCGGTCCACTGGGAAGGCTGCTGCAACGTCGTCTTCGTGCGGCTGACCGAGGACATCTTCCAGACGCGCAAGGTGCAGGTCGGCGCGCGCGAACCGCCCTTCACCGAAGTGACCGCCGGAGTGCTGCCCGGCGAACTCGTCGCGACCACGGGGAGCCACGTCCTCAAGTCCGACCTCTTGAAGAGCAAACTCGGCGCGGGTTGAGCGGACGACGAGTAGCCGCCGGTCGGCGGCAAGGACTCCCATGCTGAACTGGATCATCAACTGGTCGCTGCGCAACCGCCTCTTCGTCATCCTGGGCGCGCTCGCGTTCGTGGTGGCGGGCGTGATCTCGTTGCGCTACCTGAAGATCGACGCCTTCCCGGACACGACGCCGGTGCAGGTGCAGATCAACACCGTCGCTCCGTCGCTCTCCCCCGAGGAGGCCGAGCGGCAGATCACGTTCCCGATCGAGCAGGCCATCAGCGGACTGCCTGCCCTCGAAGGCGTCCGTTCCATCTCCAAGTTCGGGCTCTCGCAGGTCGTCGTGACCTTCGAGGACGGGACCGACATCTACTTCGCGCGCCAGCTCATCATGGAGCGGCTCAGCACGGTGGAGCTGCCCGAGGGGCTCGAGCGGCCGGAGATGGGTCCCGTCGCGACGGGGCTCGGCGAGGTCTTCCACTACGTCGTCACGGGCAAGGGGCACGACCTCACCGACCTCCGCACGATCCACGACTGGGTCGTGAAGCCGCAACTGCGGACCGTCCCCGGGACCGCCGAGATCAACAGTTGGGGCGGCTACGAGAAGCAGTACCAGGTGCGGATCGATCCGACCCGCCTTGTCAAGCACGACCTCTCGTTCGACGAGGTCGTCGAGGCGGTCCAGGCGAACAACCTGAACGTCGGGGGCGGCAGCATCGCGACGGGCGGCGCGATGTTGCTCGTCCGCGGCATCGGGCGGCCCGCCACGGTCGCGCAGATCGAGAACATCGTCGTCGCCACGCAGGGCGGAGTCGCGATCCGCGTTCGCGACGTCGCCGACGTGACGATCGGCCACGAGATCCGCCGCGGCGCGGTCACCGCCGACGGCAAGGGCGAAGTCGTGCTCGGCCTCGGCTTCATGCTCATGGGCGAGAACAGCCACGAGGTCACGTGGCGGCTCAAGGAGCGCCTCGACGAAGTGAAGAAGACGCTGCCGCCGGGCGTCGAGGCGACGACCGTCTACGACCGTACCGAACTCGTCGACCACGTGATCGACACCGTCCGCAAGAACCTGTTCGAGGGCGGCATCCTCGTGATCGCCGTCCTCTTCATCTTCCTCGGCAACCTGCGCGCGGGGCTGATCGTGGCGCTCGCGATCCCCTTCTCGATGCTCTTCGCGTTCTCCGGGATGCTCCGGTTCGGGATCGCCGGAAGCCTCATGTCGCTCGGCGCGCTCGACTTCGGGCTCGTCGTCGACAGCTCCGTGATCATGATCGAGAACTGCGTGCGGCACATCGCGCACGGCGAGGGGGGAAGAAAACGCATCGACGTGATCCGCGACGCGGCGATCGAGGTGCGCAAGCCGACGATGTTCGGCGAGCTCATCATCATGATCGTCTACCTGCCGATCCTGGCCTTGGAGGGAGTCGAGGGGAAGCTGTTCCGGCCGATGGCGCTGACGGTGATCTTCGCGCTCGCGGGCTCCCTCGTCCTCTCGATGACGTTGATGCCGGTGCTCGCGAGTCTCCTGCTTCCGAAGAAGCTGGAGGAACGCGACCCCTGGGTCGTCCGCGCGGCGCGGCGCGTCTACGCGCCGATCCTGCGGGCCGCGTTCGCGCATCGCCTCTTCGTCGTGGGGCTCGCCGTCTGCGCGCTGATGGTGGCGGTGGTCCTCGGCCGCGGGCTCGGCTCGGAGTTCGTCCCCAAGCTGTCCGAGGGCGGGCTCGTGGTGAACACGGTCCGGCTCGCCGGCGTCGATCTCGACGAGTCGGTCCGCTACAACACCCAGATGGAGAAGGCGCTCCTCGCCGCCTTCCCCGACGAGGTCGAGCACGTGTGGTCGCGGATCGGGACCGCCGAGGTGGCGACCGACCCGATGGGCGTCGAGCTGACCGACGTCTTCATCTCGCTGAAGCCGCGCGAACGCTGGACCAAGGCGAAGACGCAGGCGGAACTCGTCACGCTCGTGCAGCGCGAACTCCGCGACATGCCGGGTCAGCGGATCGCGCTCACGCAGCCCATCGAGATGCGGATCAACGAGATGATCTCGGGCGTCCGCTCCGACGTCGCCGTGAAGCTCTTCGGCGACGACTTCGACGTGCTGGTCGCGAAGGGCGCGGAGATCGGCGCCGTCCTCAGCTCGATCCAGGGTTCCGTCGACCTGACGACCGAGCAGATCACCGGCCAGCCGATGCTCCAGATCCAGATCGACCAGGATGCCATCGCGCGCTACGGCGTCCCCGCGCGGGAGGTCCTCGAACTGGTCGAGTCGATCGGCAGCATGCCGATCGGGGACGTCATCGAGGGCGAGCTCCGGTTCCCTCTCGTCGTGCGCCTCCCCGAGCACCTGCGCGCGGATCCGAAGGCGATCGCATCCATCCCGGTCAAGGCTCCGTCGGGCGAGCTGATCCCGCTCTCACGGCTCGCCAAGGTGGAGGTCGTGGAGGGTCCGTCCACGATCACGCGCGAGTGGGGTCGGCGGCGGATCACGATCCAGACCAACGTGCGCGGGCGCGACGTCGGCAGCTTCGTCGCGGAGGCGCAGAAGAAGGTGGCGGAGCGCGTGCAGCTCCCCGCCGGCCGCTACCACATCGAGTGGGGCGGCCAGTTCGAGAACCTGGAGCGCGCGCAGAACCGGCTCCTGATCGTCGTACCGGTGGCGCTCGCGCTGATCTTCCTGCTGCTCTACATCACGTACCGCCGCGTGCTCGACGCCGTGCGCGTCTTCACCGGCGTCCCCTTCGCCGCCGTCGGCGGGATCGTGGCGCTGTGGCTGCGCGGGATGCCCTTCTCGATCTCGGCGGGCGTCGGCTTCGTCGCGCTCTCGGGAGTGTCCGTCCTCGGCGACATGGTGCTCGTCTCGTACGTGCGCCAGCTTCGCCGGAAGGGACTCTCGATCGACGACGCGGTCGAGCAGGCCGCGCTGACGCGGTTGCGGCCCGTGCTCATGACCGCTCTCGTCGCCGCGCTCGGGTTCGTCCCGATGGCGACAGCGACGGGGATGGGCGCGGAGGTGCAGCGCCCGCTGGCGACCGTCGTGATCGGCGGCGTCGCCAGCAGCACGTTGCTCACGCTGATCGTCCTGCCGGTGCTCTACGGGTGGTTCGAGCCCAAGGACGCGCCGGTGAACCACGACGACGACGATGAACCGACCTTGGAGCCGCGGCGCGTCGCCGCGGACGGCTCTGGTGCAGGCGCGGCTTGACGTCCGCGCGTCCATGAGGAGGAGTCCATGACGATGCGAAAGTGTGTGAACTCGCTGTTGGTCGCGGCCGCGCTGGCGTTCACCGCCGGATGCGGCGAGTCGGAGTCGGCAAAGCCCGCGGAGAAGCCGGCCGCTCCGGCAAAGACCCCGCTCGTGCAGACGAAGCAGGCCGCCGACTGGTGCAAGGAGCACGGCGTTCCCGAGTCCATCTGCACGCGCTGCAACGACTCGCTCGTCGCCGGGTTCAAGGCGAAGGGCGACTGGTGCAAGGAGCACGGCCTTCCGGAGTCGCAGTGCTTCGCCTGTCACCCCGAGCTCGAGGCGAAGTTCAAGGCGAGCATGCCGGCCGGCGCCGACAAGTAGGCGCGGCGTGCTCCGGCACGCGATCGACTTCTGACTCGCGTGCCGGGGAGACGAGGACACGATGGCCTGCAAGGACGCCTGCTCGCACGAACTGCCCGCGGAGCGCCCGTCGCTCTGGCGGAGCGGGCCCGTGCGCGCCTCGCTGTTCTCCTGGGTCCTCGTGGGCGCGGCGTTCGCCGTAGGGAGCGCCGACGCGGCCGGACTCCAGACGGCCCTGTTCGCAGCCGCCATCGTGAGCGGCGCCTTCTTCTTCGCTCGCGAGGCGGTCGAGGAACTCGTCCGCGAACGCGAGATCGGGATCGAGCTGCTCATGACCGTGGCGATCGCCGCGGCAGCCAGCCTGGGACAGTGGCGCGAGGCCGCTCTGGTGGCCGCGCTCTACTCGATCACCGAGGCGTTGGAGGGGTTCACGATCCAGCGGACGCGCTGGGCGATCCGCGGGCTCATGGACCTCGTCCCGCCGAAGGCGCGCGTCCTTCGCGACGGGCGCGAGATCGAGGTGGACGTCGCCGACGTTCGCGTCGGCGAGCGGATCCAGGTGCGGCCCGGAGAGAGCATCCCCGTCGACGGAGTCATCCGGGAGGGAGCGTCCGCGATCGACGAGAGCGCCGTGACGGGCGAGTCGCTGCCGGTCGAGCGCGCCGAGGGCCAGGTGGTCTTCGCCGGCACGCTCAACGGGAACGGCGCGCTGGTCGTGGAGACGACCAAGGGCTTCGAGGACAACACCGTCAGCAAGATCATCCACCTCGTCGAGGAGGCGCAGACGCAGAAGGGCCGCACCCAGATGTGGGTCGAGCGCTTCGGGCGGATCTACAGCCCGTGCGTCCTGGGCGCGTCGCTGCTCGTCGCGGTCGTACCGCTTCTCCTGGGACTCGACGCAGGCACCTGGCTCCGGAGAGCCGTCTCCTTCCTCGTGGCCGCGTCACCCTGCGCTCTCGCGGTGGCGACGCCCGTGACGCTCGTCGCCGGGATCGGCTCGGCCGCACGGCGCGGCGTCCTGCTCAAGGGCGGCAACGTGCTGGAGGGACTCGGGAAGGTCCGCGCCGTCGCGCTCGACAAGACCGGGACGATCACGCAGGGTCGGCCGGAGGTGGTCGAAGTCCGTGCGCTCGGACTCGAGGAGTCGGAGGTCCTCCGCCTCGCCGCGACCGTCGAGCACTACTCCGAGCACCCGCTCGCCGCCGCGATCGTGCGCACGTCGGAGGCGCGCGGACTCGTCCGTGGTCAGGCCAGCGGCTTTCGCGCTCTGACGGCGGCGGGCGTGACCGCCACGGTCGAGGGACGGATCGTGTCCGTTCTGAAGCCGTCGGCGGCGGCCGAGCAGGGGATCGCGCTCACTCCCGAGGCGGACGCCTGGCGGTCATCGGCACAGGAGAACGGTCGGTCCGTCGTCGTCGTCGCCGTGGACCGATCGGCCATCGGACTGATCGCCCTCGCCGACACGATCCGGCCGCAGGCCGCAGCGCTCGTCGCGTCGCTCCGGCGCGCCGGGATCGAGCACGTGGTCATGCTCACGGGCGACAACCCCGGGACCGCGAAGGCCATCGCCGGTCAGGTCGGGATCGGCGAGTTCCACGGCGGGCTCCTGCCCCAGGGCAAGGTCGCCAAGGTGAAGGAACTCCGCGCGAAGTACGGCGAGGTCGCGATGGTGGGCGACGGCATCAACGACGCCCCCGCCCTGGCCGCTGCTTCTGTTGGGATCGCGATGGGCGTCGCGGGCTCGGACGCGGCGTTGTCCGCGGCGGACGTCGCGCTGATGGCCGACGACCTCTCGAAGTTGGAGTATGCGGTGAGGCTCGGACGGCGCAGCCGACGGATCATCGCGCAGAACGTCGCCCTCTCGCTCGCCATCGTGGCGGTGATCTCGGCCGGCGTCTTCGCGGTCGACCTCTCCATGTTCGCGGCGGTGATCGGTCACGAGGGGAGCGAGGTGCTCATCATCCTGAACGGTCTGCGCGCGGCTCTCTGACAAGGACACCGGCGCTGAGTGCGCTTGGTCGGTCGGCACGCATGACGCTCGCTGTCCGGCTAGGGAGCCGTCGCGCTGAAATCGAGTGCCAGGACTGTCGCTCGCCGGCGCTCCGAGAGCGCGTTCGCGTAGATCTGTGTGGTCACGAGCTCGGCGTGTCCAAGCTGTTGCTGGAGATCGGTGACCGCCCCTCCGTTCTGGAGGAAGTGGGTAGCAAACGAATGCCGCAGTGCGTGCGGCGTGAGCCCCTCGCGGCCGTCGAGACCCGCGGCCTTCAGTGCGAGGAGCCACGAGCGCCGGATCTCGACGAAGGGCGTCCCGTGCCAGGACAGGAAGACGTGGTCCTCCGGCTGGAGTTTCTCGCCCTTCCCGCGGAGTTCCGCAGAGCGCGACTCCTTGATGCGCTTGAGTTCCGCGGCGACCGCCGGGTGCATGTCGATCCAGTCCGCGTTGCCGACCTTCGGGCGGTAAAGGGCGATCTTCCCGTTCTCGAAATCCAGGTCCGACCATCGCAACCGCGTCAGCTCGCCCTTGCGCGCGCCGGTGTACGCGGCCGTCACGAGAAAGGGCTTGAAGTGCTCGGGGCACTTCGCGATCAGCGTGCCTAGTTCCTCCTTCGTCAGGTAGCGGCGCTGGCGGGAGACCTCCCGGAGCTTCTTCATCCCGGCGATCGGGTTCTTCGAGAGGTGCCCGTCGAGGATCGCCTCGTTGAGCATCCGACACATCGCGGCGTGGTCCGCGTTGATGGTCCGCTGGCTGATCGGCTTCGCGGGTCCGCCGAGCGAGTTCCGGTGGCTCACGCGCCACGCCCGGTAGTCGAGGAGCATCGCAGGCGTGATCTCGTCGAGCCGCACGGCGCGACGGCCAGCGCGCGGCCCGAAGAACTCCTTCCACGCGCGCAGCGCGGCGCGCTGCACGCCCATCGCGCCCTCCGACAGCACCTTGTCGAAGCGTCGCTCGATGACGTCCTCGGCGTACGCCGCGAACGTCGGGACCTCGCGCGGTCGCGCGGCGGCGGCGGCCTCGGCGTCCTTCCGCTCTGTCTCCTGGATCGTCGGCGGGACCTCGTACGCGCGGGCGATCACGCGGCGCTCGAGCTCTGCGAGGAAGTCTTTCGCCTCCTTCTCGGAGTCGAACGAGCGACTGAGCCGCGTCTGCTCGACCCTGCAGAACCAAATCGCCCGCCACGTCCGCCGCCCCGACGGCCACTTGCGGCTCGTCACCCTTCCGAACCGGCGGCGGCGCTTCGTCCGTCCGCGGTCGGCGCTCGTCTCGATCGGTCGCACCACGTCGTCGTCTCCTCGCGGGGCCCCGACCAGCCGGAGCCCGCGCGCCGGCGATGGACGCTCTTGCGTCGGAGCACCTCCAGTTCGTTCGGGCGATGCGGGCGGGAGCGCAGAGAGCGTCACGACGCGCCCCCGAGAAGGCGCTTGACTCGTCCCGCGGGAACCGCCTTCCGCGTGCGGCGCTCGACGTAGCCGCGGACATCTTCGGGACGGAATCGGACGACGCGCGGCGCGATCGCGATGCCGGGGAGATCCCCGCGGTCGACGAGGCGGTACACGGTCGCGGGGTCGATCGACAGGTACGCGGCGACCGTCGCGGCGTCGACGAGCGGCTCGCCGAACGGAACGACCGAAGCAGGCGCGGGCAGCGCCTCGCACGCGCCCGTCACGGCGACTCCTCGAAGTCCGAGAGACTTGGGAGGAAGTCCGGCACGGCGTCCGTCGTTGCGTCCGCGGCGGTCTCGGCGGCGGCAGCCGCCGCGGTTCCCATCGGCCGCAGCCGGTAGAGCGCCGCCTTCGAGTGGCCGTCGCGCCCCGCCGACTCGATTCGGTTAACGCCGAACACGCGGTCGCGCGCGCCGGCGAGGGCGTTGCCGAGCCGCGTGCTCTGCGACCGCGGCGACCCGTCTCCGAGGAGCGCCGCCATGAGGTCGCCCCTCTCGCAGAGCGCAAGGAGCTCCGC
>JAJVHW010000026.1 GCA_022072415.1 Planctomycetota bacterium | reverse complement strand
GCCGCCCCGCGCCCCTCGCCGTCGCGGCGCTCCGCGCCGCCGCGGCCGGCGCCGGCTCGAGCCCCGTCGTCCTGCATGTGGACCTCCCCGCCGATCCCGTGGACGCCCTCCTCTACGGCGCCGCCGTCGCCGGCTCGCTCCTCTGCGACGGGATCGGCCACGCGATCCGCTTCGGCGGTCCGCACGAGCCCGAGCGCCTGCTGGAGATGGTCCTCTCCGTCCTCCAGGCCTGCCGCCTCCGCGCCTCGCGCACCGAGTACATCGCCTGCCCCGGCTGCGGCCGGACCCTCTTCGACCTCGAGACGACGACCCAGCGCATCAAGGCGCGCACGGGCCACCTCCCGGGCGTGAAGATCGCAGTGATGGGCTGCATCGTGAACGGCCCCGGCGAGATGGCCGACGCCGACTTCGGCTACGTCGGCTCGTCGCCCGGCCTCGTCAACCTCTACGTCGGGAAGGACATCGTCGAGCGCGGCGTCCCCGAGCGCGAGGCCGACGACCGACTCGTCGCGCTGCTGAAGACCCGCGGCGCGTGGCGCGAGCGGGCCTGAGTTCGACGCGCCCAACCCGGATCATTCACGAGGCTTCGCGCCTGGCCGAGCCCGCGGGCGCGCTGCTGCGTCGGAGCCCTTGACCGACTTGCCGAAGTCGCTCTGCGGTCTCCTCCTTGCATCGCATCCCGCGGATCTCGGCCAGGACCGTCCGTCGCCGGGCGACAGTCGGCGGAATCGACGTACGGTGAGGCAGTCGCGAGAGCTGGATGCCGTTCTCGCGCGAACCCTCGTGAAGGATCCGGGCTAACGAGATCCGCCCGGGCCGGCGCCGGAGACGCTTCGATCCGCACGGCGCATGATGCGGTTCGTGCGCGCCGCCGACGAGGCTACTCCAGGTCGAACGCGATCTCGCAGTACGAGAACTCCGCGTCGATGGACGCTCTCGTCTCCGTCTGCCCGGACGCATCGACGCCCGACCCGCTGAATGAACCGGCGATCTCGAGGTAGCGGGTGAACGGCTCGGGCGTGGACTTCGGATACTTGCGCAGCCTGATGCTCGTGATCCGGAACGTCCCCGTGTCACAGGCGAAGTCCATCCCGTCGACCGAGAAGACCACTCGGACGCCTTGCTCGAAGTCGAACTGGGTCGTGAGCGGAACGGACGACTGCGGCTGCAGCGGCGTCCCGCGAACGAGGAAGGTGAACGTCCTCCCCAGCGCCGACGCGGCTGCGCTGTACCCGGCGCTCGCGCCGGACCCGGCACCCTGCGCCGAAACCAGCGGAACTTCCACGGGCGGGCCGTCGTCCACCGAGATCGTGGCCGCGCCCTCGAGGATCCCGTCGGAGTGCGCAGCGGCACCGCATGCGCGGAGCGACTCCTCGAATTCGGCGAGACGGGCGAACACCGCAGCCAGCTTCTTCGCCGCCCCACCCAGGGCCCCGAACCGGAACTTCGCGGACGCGACCGGGCTCCCTGCCGTCGCGAGCTTCTCGCGGCACTTCGCGATCTGCACGCGCACGGCTGCGGCGAGCGGGGGCCCCGGATCGCCGTGCGGCTCGAGCTGCGCCTCGACTTCCGCCAGTTCGGACTCGATGCCCTGGACGAGCGCGTCGAGCACGGCGGCGGCCGCCGCGGCCACGTCGGGGTCGGTGGACACGCTCTCGGGAACGGACTTCCACGCCTTCGCCGCCGCCAGGACCTCGTCGATCAGCGACGACGGCTCGCCGTCGAGCTCGGCGATCGCCTTCTCGATCTTCTGGAGGAGCTTCCTCGCCGCCTTCGACTCGGGCGGAGGGAGTTCCGCAGCGAAGGCGTCCAATGCGGCGCGCAGGGCCTCGGCGGCGTCCCCGACATCCGCGGTCGCGGAGCGCGCGGCGAGCAGGCCGACGCACGCGATCGCAGCCGCGCACCTGGCTGCGGCGCGCCGAAACGTGATTCCGTGGTTCAAGGTGCCGCCTCCGTGGTGCATCGTTCAGTTGGTTGCGAAGGGGATCTCGCAGCTCTCGAACTCGGCCGAGATCGACTTGCGCGGATCGGCCGGGTTGTTCCGCGGGGCGCCCGATCCCGTGAAGGTGCCGCGGACGCGGAGGTACTTCTTGTACGGCGCCTGCGCCGGCGGGGGGTACCGCTCGAGCGAGATGGAGGTGATCGTGAACGTCCCCGTGTCGGCGAGGTACTCGACCGCTCCGTCCTGGAACGTCACGAACACGCCCTGCGTGAACTCGTCGTCGGCGGTGAGGGCGATCACGCCCGTGCGCAGCGGCGACTTGCGCACCACGTACCGCAGGTTTCCCGGCGTGTCGTAGATCGTCGCGTTGAAGTCGGCGGAACCGCGCGAGCCGCTGCCGGAGGTCAGCACCTCCGTCACGGTGAACGGCTCGCCGCCGTCGATCGAGATCGTCGCGGATGCGATCTTCACCGTGTCGCCCCAGAGCGCGGGCGGGCACTCGCTGAGCGTCGCTTCGTACTCCCCGAGCCTCCCGAGGGCGTCGGCGAGCTTCTTCCCCGCCTTGCGCAGGGCCCGCATGCGCTGCGCGACGGGAAGCTCCGGATCGGTGGCGTCGCCGACCGCTTCGGCGACGCGCTCCGCGACCGCGCGGATGACCTCCACCGCAACCGGGGGCGGATCGCCGAACTGCGCGAGTTCCCCCTCGAGCGCGCCGAGCGCGGCGGCGAGATCCGGTCCGAGCACCGCGAGCGCGGCGTCCAGCGCGGCGGCGATCGCGGGGTCCGCGAGCACGGCCGACGCGAGATCGGCGTACGCCTCGGCGACGGCGAGCGCCTCGGCGGCCGCGTCGGCCGGCGACTCGCCCAGGGCCTCGATCACGCGGTTCAGCTTCTCCATCGCGCGGCGCTGCGCCCGGTTCGTCGGCTCGGGCAGGGACGCCGCGTACTCCGTGAGCGCGTCGCGGATCTGTTCGATCCCGTCTCCGAGCGCCGCGCGGCTCGGGCGCGCGAGCGGGAAGGCCGCGCAGGCGATCACGGCAAGCGACACGGCGAACCGGCGGATGTGCGCAAGCTTCATGGGGTCGTCCTCCGGTCGGGATGATACGGCGGGAGTCCGGAGATGCCATTCGCGACGGCGGGGGCGGAGCCCCTTGCCTCATGTGACAGGGGGCACCCGTCGCCCGTTCGGGGTCAGCGCACCTCGCGGCGCGCGGTGCGCCTCGCGTCGATCGCGATGCAGCGGCCGCGCACGTCCGAGGCCCAGAGGCGGCGTCCGTCGGGCATCCACGCGACGTCGTAGGGCTGGTCGTCCAGCGCCCGCACGCGCAGAAGCACGCCGCCGCGTTCGGCGTCGACGAGGAGGATCCCGGCGCCGCAGACCGCAACGCGGGTTCCGTCGGGACTGACGGAGAGGTGCCCCGCGCGCCCCTCGATCGTCGCCAGAGTGCGCGGAGATGCCGCTCCGGGAGCGAACCGGCGGACCGTTCCGTCCTCGCCGGACGTCACGACCTCTCCGGACGACCCCGCCCACTCGAGCGCCGACACCCGTCCCCGGTGCGCGGCGACCTTCGCCCGCTCGGTCCAGCCCGACGTCTCGACGAACCGCACCACCCCGTCCGCGCACGCCGCCGCGGCCAGCCCGCCCGCGGCATCGAACTCGATCGCCGCGGCCCCCCGCTCGCCGCAGTCGATCTCCGCAACCATCGCTCCGTCGGACACGGAGAACACCTTCGACCGGCCCGATCTCAGCGCGCATGCGACGAGCTTCCCGTCGGGCGAGAATGCCGCACGGGCCACGCCCGCGCCGCAGTCGAGCGTGCGCAGCGGCGCGAGCGTCGCGGCGTCCCAGAGCCGCGCCGTCTTGTCCCACGATGTGGTGACGAGGATCCGCCCGTCGCGGGACAGCCCCGCGCGCACGCCGGTCCCGTCGTGCGCGTGGAACGACCCCGACACCGCAAGCGACGACGCGTCGCGGATCTGCACGTTTCCGTTGTCCCCGAACGTGACGATGCGCGCGCCGTCCGCACTCGGCTCCAGCGAGTAGCACGGTCCGTCGTGGTCGAACCGGACTTCCGTCGCGCGGGGGTTCCAGAGCCGCACCGTGCCGTCGGCCGACGCCGTCGCGAGTCCGCCGGAGGGGAGGAACGCCGCGCCCACCACGGCGCGCGTGTGTCCGCGGAGCACGGTCCGCGGCTTCCACGACGGGACGTCGAAGAGCCGGAGCGCGCCGTCGGCACCGCCGGTCGCGAGCGTTCCGCCGTCGGCGGCGAATGCGACTGCCCACGTCTCCTCGCCGTGGTCGCGAAGCGTCGCAACGACGGCGCCCGCCCCGAGATCGAACACCCGCACGGCGCGGTCCGCGGAAGAGACCGCCAGCCATTTCCCGTCGGGGCTTGCGGCAAGGTCGTTCGCGCGGCGATAGAGCCCTTCATCGGGGATCGCGAGCGCGCGTGGGACCGCCGCGGACCCGACTTCCCAAACGAAGGCGCAGAAGTCCCACGACGCGGCGGCCACGCGTTTTCCGTCCGACAGGACGACGAGCTGGACGAGCGGCTTCTCCCCGCCGCGGGACGTCCAAGCGATCTCGCCGGTCGCCGCGTCCCACACGTGGAGGACTCCCGCGACGCGGCGGTCCTGCGTCAGTTCCCACGAGCAGGAGGCGACGCGGCCGTCCGGCAGGAACCGCGCCGCGCCCACGGGGCGCCCGTGCTTCGCGAACGTCAGCTTCTCTGCGCCGGTGTCCGCGTCCCAGACGCGCACCGTGCCGTCCTGTCCGGCCGTGAGGAGCGTCGCTCCGTCGGGCGCGAACTCTGCGCGGAACACCTGCCCGCGGTGTCCTGCGAACGTGCGCACCACGCGCAGCGTCGCGGCGTCGAGCAGCGCGGTCTTCCCATCCGCCGACGGCACGGCGATCCGCTTCCCGTCCGGGCTGAGGGCGAGGTGCATCAGCTCGCCGATGCCGGGGTCCGACGAAGCGGACGACCTGTCGGACAGCGAGTCGAGGAGCCCCCACTCGAACCCCCGGAGCGCTGCGGGGGCACCGTCCAGCCATTCGCGCGCCCGCGCCGGCTCGCCGAGCCGCAGTGCGCCGTCGGCCGCGGCGATGTGCGCGGCGTAGGAGCGCCTCTCGGCGTCCGGGCGGGGCTCTTCGGCGACCGCCGGGTGCGCCGCTGCGAGCGTCGCCGCGGCTCCGGCCACGACACCGGCGGCACTTCGGATTCCTATCACTCGATCGCTCTCCTGCGCCACGGCCGATTCCGATGCGCGCATAGGCAGGGTCGCACGACGCCTGTCACGCATCCGCCATCGCATCCGGAGGCCGACGCCGCCCTCCGCACCGGGCCCCCGGGCCCCGGCCGTGTCTCCGCGCACACGGCGCATTCGACAGCCGGGAGAACGTCGGGCACACGGCGTCCGGCGCCGTCGTCCCTCTCGCGTACCTTTCCGCGATGCCACGACCCGACGGCCGCGCCGCCGACCAGCTCCGCACGATCCGATTCGAGCGCGGGTTCACCGACGTCGCCGAGGGCTCGGTGCTCGTCTCGTTCGGCCGGACGCGGGTACTCTGCACGGCGAGCGTCGTCGAGGGCGTGCCGGCCTGGATGGCGGGGAAGGGCCGCGGCTGGATGACGGCGGAGTACGCGATGCTCCCGTCGTCCACGTCGCCGCGGAAGGAGCGCGACGGGACGCGCGGGAAGACCGACGGGCGGAGCGTCGAGATCCAGCGCCTGATCGGCCGCGCGCTGCGGTCGGCGGCGGACCTCCGCGCACTGGGCGAGCGGACCGTCGCGGTCGACTGCGATGTCCTCCAGGCCGACGGCGGCACCCGGTGCGCGTCGATCACCGGCGCATGGGTCGCCCTCGCCGACGCCGCGGCGCGCCTCGTCGCCGGTGGCCGGATCCCCGCCACGTTTCTGACCGGCTCCGTCGCCGCCGTGTCGGTCGGGATCATCGACGGCGAGCCGCGCCTCGACCTCCCCTACGCCGAGGACTCCCGCGCCGAGGTGGACTTCAACGTCGTGGCCACGGGCGACGGCCGCCTCGTCGAAGTGCAGGGCACCGCCGAACGCGGCGCGTTCAGCCGCGCACAGCACGACGCGCTGCTCGAGCTCGCGCTCTCGGGCTGCGCCCGGCTGACGGAAATGCAGGCCGCGGCGCTCCGCTGAACCGGCCGACGCCGGCGGTAGAGCGGCTGCCGTCCCTCACGGGCCGCACGCGCCTCGAGATCACTCCCGGCGGGACTCAGGGCCGACGCGACACGCTGCGATCAGGCACCTGGATTCCCGGTTGCCGGGTTCACGTGCATCCGCTACCGTCGTCCCATGCCGATCCGGTCGTTCGGCGACCCGCTGACCGAGGATCTCTTCCACGGAAGGCCGTCCGCCCGGGTCCGGCGCATTCCGAACGATGTCGCTCGTGCAGCGGCCCGGAAGCTCGACTTCATCAATGCCGCCCAACGGATCGACGAGCTTGCATCCCCGCCCGGGAACCGGCTGGAGCGCCTCCGCGGCTCGATGGAGGGCCTCCACAGCATCCGGGTCAACGACCAGTGGCGGCTCGTCTTCCGATGGACGGAACTCGGACCCGCCGAGGTGACGTTCATCGACTACCATTGATGCGCGAGAGGCCACCGATGCTCCCCAAGCACCGCACCCCCACCCACCCCGGCGAGATCCTCGCCGAGGAGTTCCTGCGTCCGCGCGGCGTGTCGCAGGTCGACTTCGCGCGCCACCTCGGAGTCCCCGTGCAACGGATCAACGAGATCGTCCGCGGGCGGCGCGGAGTCTCGGCGGCGACCGCCTGGCTGTTCGCACAGGCGCTCGGCACGACGCCCGAGCTGTGGCTCACGCTCCAGGGGAACTACGACCTCGCCCGCTCGCGCCCCCGGCGCAGCGTGCCCGCGATGCGCTGACCCGAGATCCGCCCTACTGGTGCCGCTGGAGGTCGTACGACGCGGCGAACTTCGCCATCGGCGGCGGGTCGAACTGGAACTTGCGGCCGACCTGCGGCACGAACTCCTGCTGCATGTGCTCGACGTAGAAGAAGTCTGCGTCGGTGAGCTGGGGCTTGTAGCACTTGAAGTGGCGGAGCACGGGGAGCGCCTGGGCGCTCACCTGCGGGGTGAAGAAGGACGTGTCCTTCTCGCCGAAGCGGCTGGACCACGCCCACCGCTCCATCTGCTCGCGCGACAGGAAGAAGCATCCGGAGACGGGGTTCCGCGAGATCGTGAACCGCGTGCGGCGCCCGAGGTGCTCGCACTCGACGTCCTTCGCCGCGGGGTCGAGGAGCAGGTGCTCGATCTGGTCCTTCGGGAGCGGCGGGTCGCAGTAGACCTTCCGGAACGGCGCGCCGAACGCGAACTCGAAGCGCCACGGGAGCAGCACGCTGTCCGGGCCCGCGAGCTTCTGGAACCACTCGAGCTTCCGGAAGAAGTCGGAGTCCTGGATGAGGATGTCGTCCTCCAGGTACCCGAACCAGTCGTAGTCGCCGCGCATCTGGTCCTTCAGGACCTGGTGCGCCTCCCAGCCGATCTTCTGCGGGTCGCAGGCGATCGGGACGTGCTCGTAGGTGTTCGGCGGGCCGGAGCCGTCGGAGATGGCGTGCTCGCCCATCGTCGTCACGACGAAGATGTCCACCGAGTCGTCGGCGCCGAACCCGGCGGGGACGCACGTGTCGTTCGAGAAGTCGAGCGCGCGCGGGTCGCGCCAGGCCGTCTTGCAGACCCCCGAGATCACGGTCCCGAGCAGCCGCGAGTGGTGCATGCGGGCTTCGGGGGCCTGCGGGCACCAGTGAGGGATGACGAGGCAGAGTCGCATGGGATCCTCCGGCGCACCTATCGGCACCCGGGCGGCGGATTCTCAAACCGGGAATCGGGCTCAGGCGCGGAAGGCCGACTTGCCGACGAGGACCCCGGAGGCCCCATGCACATCCTCTTCGTCCACCGATGCTCCCCCGCCCAGTTCGAGGCGTTCGCGCGCCGCTGGATGGACGAGGGCCGAGGGCAGGTCACGTTCTGCGGGGAGGCCGCGTCGGCGCCCATGGCCGGCGCGCGGTTCGTGCAGTACGCGACCCGCGGCGCGTCCAACGAGCACACGCACTTCCTCTCCCGCGGCTTCGAGAACGGAATCTGGCACGCGGAGGCCGTCTACAGCGCGCTCGCGGCGAACCCCGACGTGCGGCCGGACGTGATCGTCGGCCACAGCGGCTTCGGCTCGACCATGCTGCTCCCGCAGCTCTACGACGCCCCGATCGTGAACTACTTCGAGATCTTCTTCGGGACGAACGGCGGCTCGAGCGCATTCCGCACCGACACGAAGGAGCCCGCGTTCTCCCGCGTCGCCCACGTGATGAACAACGCGATCCACCTGATGGACCTCCAGACCGCGAAGCTCGGCTACTCGCCCACGAAGTGGCAGCGGGAGACGATGCCGAAGGAGTACCTCCCGAAGATCCGCGAGATCTTCGACGGCATGGAGACCGACGTGTGGGCCCGCCGCCCGGTGCCCCGCCGCTTCGCGGGGAAGCAGATCCCCGAGGGGATGAAGGTCGTCACGTACGTGTCCCGCGGCTTCGAGGCGATGCGCGGGTTCGACATCTTCATGAAGGTCGCGAAGAAGATCTGCGACGCGCGGAAGGACGTGATGTTCCTCGTCGTCGGGAGCGACCGCGTGTCGTACGGCGGCGACCTCATGTACACCGGCGGGATCAACTTCCGCGAGTGGGTGCTCGCGCAGGACGACTACGACCTCTCGCGCATCCACTTCCTCGGGGCGATCCCGAAGGACCAGCTCATCGACGTCTACTCGCTCTCCGACCTGCACATGTACTTCACGGTGCCGTTCGTGCCGAGCTGGTCGATGTTCAACGCGATGTCGTGCGCCTGCACGGTGCTCGTCTCCGACGTTCCGCCGCTCGCCGACATCGTGTCCGACGGCGTGAACGGCCTGAAGGCTCCCTTCTTCGACGTGGACGGGCTGTTCCGGAAGGCCATGGCCGCCCTCGACGACCCGCAGGGCTCCCGTGCGCTCGGGCTCGCCGCCCGGCGGACGATCGAGGAGCGCTACTCGCTCGACGTCTGCTATCCGAAGTTCGTGGAGCTGATCGAGGACGCCACGGGGAAGAAGACCGAGGCGAAGACGCCGATCAAGCCGAAAGAGCAGCCGTCGCGCCCGCTTCCGCTGATCTCGGCGGGGCCCGCGAAGCCCGAGGCGGCGCTCATCATCTGACGCACTGCGGCTGACACGCGACGGCTGACACTCGACGGCAGGGCTCCCGCCTGAGACCATCCCGGGCCCGAACCCGGAGGTCCCCGTGCGCAGATCCGCCGCTTCCGTTCTCGCCGTGCTCGCCGCCGCCGCGTCCGCGCGCGCGGAGACGATCGACGTCAACTCGACCGCCGACCTGCCGGACGCCGACCTCGGCGACGGAGTGTGCGACGCGGACCTCGACGCTCCGGGGCTCCAGTGCACGCTCCGCGCGGCCGTGCAGCACGCCGGGACCACTCCGGAAAGCGACCTCGTCAACCTCCCGCCCGGGCGCTACCGGCTCCGCATCCGCGGCGCGGACGAGGACGTCGGGGCGACGGGCGACCTCGACGTGACGGGAGACATCGAGATCGCGGGAGGCGGCGAGGCGTTCGGGGTCGTCGTCGATGCGAAGGCCGTGAAGGACCGCGCGTTCCACGTGACGTCCGGAACGCTCACGCTGCGCGACGTCATGATCACCGGCGGTTCGGCGCCGGACCGCGGCGGCGGCGTGCTGGTCGAGGGGGCGGGAGCGCTCGTGATGGAAGACTGCGTCGTCTCGAAGTGCCGCTCGGCCGACGACGGCGCGGGGCTGACGCTCAACTCGGGGAAGAACGAGCTCAGGCGCTCTTCGGTCGTGAAGAACAAGTCGAAGGACGACTCGGGCGGACTCGACGTCGGGCAGGACGGGTCGGTCGCGATCGACGGGTGCCTCTTCGCGAAGAACGCGGCGAAGGACCAGGGCGGCGCGATGGAGGTGTCGGCCGGATCCGTCACGGCGATCAACTCGACGTTCAGCGGGAACAAGGCCGTCGAGGGCGGCGGCGCGGTCTCGGTCGAGAACGGCGGAGGGGTCGAACTCATCCACGTCACCCTGGCGTTCAACAAGTCGAAGACCGGCCCGGGCGGCATCGTCACGGACGGTTCGCCGGACGTCCGCCTCGCGGGCAGCATCCTCCACCGGAACGGCCGCGCGAACTGCGGCGGGACGGTCACGTCCGAGGGCGGGAACATCGACAGCGGCGACACGTGCGGCTTCGGCGCCGGCGATCAGGTGAACACCGACGCGAAGCTGCTGAGGCTCGCCGCGAACGGCGGCCCGACCCTCACGCACGCGCTCGCCCCGTCGAGCCCCGCCCTCGGCGCCTCGACCGGCATCGCCTGCCCCGGCACCGACCAGCGCGGCACCCCGCGCGGCGATCCGTGCGACAGCGGCGCGTTCGAGGCGGAGTAGACGCCGCGATCAGCGGGTGCGCCGGAACTCCGGGCGGCGGCTTCCGTAGGCAATGGCGACGCGACCCGCGTCGAGCTCGCTGACGCGGCGCCGGATCTCGTCCTCCCAGCCGGGACCGACGTCGGCCGTGTCCAAGCTGTCGGAGAGTGCGACGAGCAACCGTGCGCGCTCACCGGCGTCGAGCCGGAGCGCCGCCTCCAGGATCTCCTTCGTGCCGCTCATGGGCGAGTGTCTACCGCAGTCTGCCCGCTACGGCATCGCGCCTGCGACCGACGCATCTCGGCTCGTCGCGCCCGAAAGACAACGGATTCCGACCCCCTACGCCAGAACCCGCGTCCGCACGATCTCCGCCAGGAACGCGCGGTCGGCGGGGTGGGACAGGCGGGCGACGGCGTCGATCGGCGGGAGCCAGACGGCCTCGGGGTTGTCCGGGTCCTCGGGGCGGAGGGCGATCTCGTCGGTGCGGAAGAGGTAGAGGACCATCCTCTTCACGTGGAGCGGGTTCCGGAGCGGGGAGCGTTCGTAGTGCGGGAGCGCCTCGATCAGTTCGAGGCGGACGAGGCCGGTCTCCTCGCGCACCTCGCGGCGCGCGGCGTCGAGGAGGTCCTCGCCGTCGTGCACGCCGCCCTTCGGGAGCGACCACGACGTGCCCTTCTGGCTCACGACCGCGATGCGGCCGCCGGGCCCGAGCACCACGCCTCCGGCGCTCGTCGTGCGGTGGACCGCCGGCAACGCGCTACCGCGCGAGCTTCCGCCCGCGGTGCCCCGTGTAGATCTGGCGCGGGCGCGCGATCTTCTGCTCGGAGTCGCGCAGCATCTCGTCCCACTGGCTGAGCCAGCCCGGCGCGCGGCCCACGGCGAAGAGCACCGTGAAGTAGGCCGGATCGAAGCCCATCGACTGGTAGATGAGGCCCGAGTAGAAGTCCACGTTCGGGTAGAGGTTCCGCTCGATGAAGTAGGGCTCGGACAGCGCGATGCGCTCGAGCTCCACCGCCACTTCGAGGAGCGGGTTCTTCCCCGTCACCTCGAAGACCTCCTTCGCCGTGCGGGCGATGATCTTCGCGCGCGGGTCGTAGGACTTGTAGACGCGGTGCCCGAAGCCCATGAGCTTCGCCTTCTTCGCGCGGACCTTCTCGAGGAAGGACGGGATGTTCGCCGTGCTGCCGATCTCGGCCAGCATGCGGAGCACCTCCTCGTTCGCGCCGCCGTGGAGCGGGCCGGAGAGCGCGGCGATCGCGGCGCCCGTCGAGGAGTACGGGTCGGCCTCGGAGCTGCCGACGCCGCGCATCGCGTTCGTGGAGCAGTTCTGCTCGTGGTCCGCGTGGAGCGTGAGGAGCACGTCCATCGCGCGGACGAGCACCGGCGAGACCGCCTTCGCGTCGCTCTCGTCCTTCGCGAACACCTGGCGGAGGAAGTTGCCGACGTAGCCGAGCTCCGGCTTCGACGCGAGCTGCGGCCAGCCCTGGCGGTGGCGCCACGCGGCGCCGGCGAGGAGCGGCATCTGGGCGAGGATCCGGCGGATGTGCTCGCCGCGCACCGCCGCGTCGCGGACGTTCCGGCACTCGGGGTTGTACGCGCCGAGCGCGGCGACGAGCGTCATCAGCACGGACATCGGGTGCCCGTCGCGCGGCACGCCGCGGAGCGTCTCCAGCAGGCCGGCGGGCAGCTTCGCGCGCGAGGCGAGGTCGCCCGTCCAGCGGTCGTGCTGCGCGCGGTCGGGCATCTCGCCGTTCAGGAGGAGCCACTGGATCTCCGTGAACGACGCCTTCTCGGCGAGGTCGGAGATGGAGTACCCGCGGTACTCGAGGATGCCCTTGTCGCCGTCGATGAACGTGATCGCGCTGCGGCACGAGGTGGTGTTCGTGAACGCCGGGTCGTGCGCGAGGACGCCGAAGTCCTCGGGGTCCGTCTGGATCGCGCGGAGGTCCATCGCCTTGATGGTCCCGTCGGTGATCGGGAGGTCGTACTGCTTCCCCGTGCGGGCGTCGGTGACGACGAGCTTGTTCTCGGGCATGGGTCCTCTGGCTCGGTGGTGGGCTGGGTGCGCCCCGCCGGGGGCGCGGATCGCGCGTCTGGACTCGGCAGTCTATCCAGCGGCACGCACCCTGTGATTGACTTCGGAGCGCCGCGCGCGCCGCCGCGCGCCCGTCGTAACTTATGTTCCGCGGCGCGACGAATCGCATGGGACAGCCCTCCCACTTCGGGCGACTTCGTCTCAACAACGGCGGGAGCAGGCTCGCGGCGGCACCGTTTGTTGAGACGATGGGCGGACGCCGCTAGGGTTCGCGGTCCGCGCCGCGATCTCGAGTTCGGCGCATCCGGAAACCCCCGCAAGGAGCCCCAGACCATGGCTTACGTGATCATCGGCAAGTGCCTCGGCGAGCGATACGGCGCGTGCGTGGACGTCTGCCCCGTCGAGGCGATGCACTTCGGCGACCACGAGGGCATGGCGATGATGGTGATCAACCCGGACACGTGCATCGACTGCGGCGCGTGCCTCCCGGAGTGCCCCATCGCGGCGATCGTGGACTCCGTGGACCAGGCCCCCGAGTGGGCCCAGTACAACAAGGACGCGGCCGCCATGTGGCCGAACGCCACGCAGGACCGCGAGGGCTGGACGGCCCGCGACTCGTCCGAGCCGCCGCACAACCCGGAGAACGCGAAGTAGACCGTCGCGCGCGACTTGCAGTGCGACTCCGAGGCCCGCGGCGCCCCCCGCCGCGGGCCTCGTTCGATTCCGCGGGAACGCACGGCGTCGCGATGCGTCGAATGGGGACAGCCCTCGTTTCTTCCCCTGCGAGGCGCAAGCGAAGAAACAGGAGCTGTCCCCAGGAGCCTCCCATGCGCACGCTCGCCCTGACCGCCGCCGCTGCCGCCTCCCTGCTCGCCGCCGCCGCGCCCGCGCGCGCCGACGAAGTCGTCGTCCCCTCCCGCATCTCCCGCGTCACCGTCTACGAGGACCGCGCGATGGTCCAGCGGACCGCGAAGGTGCGGGTCGCGGAAGGCACGCAGCGGGTCGTCCTCGCCGGGTTCCCGGCGGGGTTCGACGCGTCGTCGCTCCGCGCCCGGTCGGCCGGCGCGCGCGTGCTCGGCGTGGACACGGAGACGCTCCACCGGACGCACGAGAAGGAGCCCCGCGCGGAGCAGGCGCGGCTCGAGTTCGAGGCGGCGAACCGGAAGGTCGCGGCGACCGAGCTCGCCCTCGCCGACGCGAAGGACGAACTCGACCGCCTGCGCTCGATCCGCGCCGTCTCCACGCAGCGCGCCGGCGAGTCGCTCGGCACCGGCGGTCCCGACCCGAAGTCCGTCGAGAGCATGCTCGAGATGATCGAGAAGCGGCTTCGCGTCGCCCGCATGTCGTTCCTCGACGCGCAGATGGAGCACCAGCACGCCGTCACCGAGGCCGATGCCGCCGCGCGGCGCCACGCGGACGCGGTGCAGTCGCTCCAGCGCTCCGAGACGCAGGTGGTCGTGACTCTCTCCGCGTCGGCGGCGGCCGAGGCCGACGTGACCGTGCAGTACGCCGTCGGGAACGCCGGCTGGACTCCCGTCTACGACCTCCGCGTGGCCGAGGACTTCGGCGCCGCGGGCCTCGACATCACCGCCGTCGTGACGCAGTCCACCGGCGAGGACTGGAGCGGGGTGCCGCTCGAGGTGACGACCGCCCAGCCGTCGGCCGGCGCCGCGCCGCCCGAGCCGAGCGCGTGGCAGATCGACATCCTCCGGCCCCGCCCGGCGTCCGGCGGCGAGTCCTGGGACGCCGGCCCGGCCGCGCCGGCGCTCCGCCGCGTCGCGCTCGAGGAGAAGCTGAAGGACGACTCCGGCTTCGTCGCGCACGTGCGGAAGTCCGGCGTCGTCGTCGCGTTCGAGTCCCCGACCCCCGCCCAGGTGCGGAGCGGCGGCGGCCCGGTCCGCGTCGCGCTCGGCCGCTTCGACCTCGCGCCGGAGGTCGTGTGGACGGCCTTCCCCCGCGCGACGGACAAGGTCTACGTGACCGCGAAGGTGAAGAACACGACAGGCACGGCGCTCCCCGCCGGCCAGGCGCGGGTGTTCGTGGGGCCCGACTTCGTGGGCGCCATGGCGTTCGAGGACTGGTCGGTGGATGAGGAACTCGTCGCCGGGCTCGGCGCGGACCGGGAGGTCGAGTGCGCCCGCGAGACTCTCCTCTCCGGCCGCTCCACCGAGGGCGTGTTCAGCAAGGACACGGTCCACGAGCGGAGCTACCGCATCACGCTGAAGAACCGCCGCGCGCGGAAGATCGACGTGCGCCTCCTCGACCAGGTCCCCGTCTCCGGCGACGAGGAGCTGAAGGTCGCGATCACGCAGAACTCCGCGCCGCTCGCCACGCTCCCGGCGCGGGAGGCGGAGGACAACAAGGCCCGCGGCGTCCTCGAGTGGCGGTTCCCGGTGGACCCCGGCAAGGAGACCGACGTCCGGTTCGCCTTCCGCGTCACCCACCCGCAGGGCGTCCGCTCGACCTTCGAGTGACGGGCGTCCCCCGGTAGCTTCGCGGGATGCGAAAGCGCGCGACGGCCGCCCTCGAGACGTTCCCGAACCCCGCTCCGGGGCGCGAGTACGAGATCGAGATCGTCCAGCCGGAGTTCACGTCGGTCTGCCCGAAGACGGGGCATCCGGACTTCGGGACGATCCGGATCGTCTACGTGCCCGGGAAGACGTGCGTCGAGCTGAAGAGCCTGAAGCTCTGGCTCCAGCAGTACCGGAACCGCGGGATCTTCTACGAGAGCGCGACGAACGAGATCCTCGACGTGCTCGTGGCGGCGCTCCGGCCGCGTCGGATGACGGTCTCCGGCGAGTTCTCGGCCCGCGGCGGGATCACGACGACCGTCCGCTGCACGCACGTCGCGTCGAAGCGGTAGCGGCCCGAGCGATGCGCTCGCGCCTCGCCCCGAGCCCGACCGGCGCGCTCCATCTCGGGAACGCGCGCACGTTCCTGCTGACGTGGCTGCACGTCCGCGCGGCGGGCGGGACGCTCCTCCTCCGGATCGACGACCTCGACGGGCCGCGCGTGAAGACCGGCGCCGCGAGGGCGGCGGTCGACGACCTGCGCTGGCTCGGCCTCGACTGGGACGAGGGCGAGGGCGTGCTCGTGCAGAGCGAGCGCGGAGCGGCGTACGAGGCGGCGCTCGCGCGGCTGGCGGACATGGGGCTCGTCTACCCGTGCGTCTGCAGCCGGAGCGAGGTCGCGTCGGCCGCGAGCGCGCCGCACGGACCCGAGGGCCCGCCGTACCCTGGCACCTGCCGCGGGAAGTGGCGGACCGCCGAGGAGGCGACCGCCGCCACCGGCCGGCCGGCGGCGCTTCGGGGACAGCTTTCACTTCTCCACTTGCGGGCCGCAAGTGGAGAAGTGAAAGCTGTCCCCGATCTCCTCTACGGCGCGCAGACGTTCGACGTCGCGGCCGACACCGGGGACTTCGTCGTCCGGAAGGCGAGCGGCACCGCCGCCTACCAGCTTGCGACCGTCGTGGACGACGCCGCGTCCGGCGTGGACCTCGTCATGCGCGGCGCCGACCTGCTCCCCTCGACCGCACGGCAGATCCTGCTCATCGACGCCCTCGGCTACCCGCGGCCGCAGTGGCTGCACCTCCCTCTGGTCGTCGGTCCGGACGGGCTCCGCCTCGCCAAGCGGCACGGGGACACCTCCCTCCGCGGCCTCGAGCGGCAGGGTTGGTCGGCGGAACGCATCGTCGGCTGGCTCGCCTGGTCCGCCGGGCTGCTCCCGCCGCGCTCCGAGGCGTCGCCGAGGGACCTGATTCGAGCCTGGGACCCTGACCGTATCTCCCGCGAAACGGTCGTCGCCGGGGCACCGCTGGGGTGGGACGGCCGTTCGGGGTAGCATCGCCCCCCCTTCGATGGACACCTCGGGCCTCAGCCCCCAGTTCCCAGCGTTCCTGCCCCTGCTTGCGGCCGACCTCGGACCGCTCGACGGCATCGCCCCGGTGATCCTCACCGGCCTCGCGCTGCTCGGGGTCTCCTTCTGCGCGTCGCTGACCGAGGCGGCGTTCCTCGCCCTGCCGAAGATCCGGGCGCAGGCCTGGGCCGAGAGCGACAAGGCGACGGAGCGGCTCGCGTCGCGGATCCGCATGCACTTCGCGGAGCCGATCGCCACGATCGTCGTCGTCAACAACCTGTCGAACACCGCGGGACCGTTCCTCGTCGGCCACTACGCGTCCGAGTACGCGGTCCTCCACGGGTGGCCCGATCCGACCGTGACCGGCATCGTCGCCGCCTCCCTCACGCTGCTCGTGATCCTGTTCGGCGAAGTCCTCCCGAAGACGCTCGGCGACGGCCACTCCGAGGCCATCGCCCGCGCCTCCGCGTACCCGCTCCGCGGCGCGCAGTTCCTCTTCCGCCCCCTCACCTGGCTGATCGGCCTCCTGCAGAAGCCGTTCGCGAGGGTCTCCCACCACGTGACGTCCGAGGAGGAGATCGGCCGCCTCGCCGAGCTCGGCGAGGAGCAGGGCGCCATCGAGAAGCACGAGAGCACGATGATCCAGCGCGTGCTCCGCCTGAACGACATCACCGCCGAGCAGATCATGACGCCCCGCGTCGAGCTCGTGATGCTCCCCGCCGAGCAGAAGCTCGCCGACGCGAAGCCCGAGCTCGCGAACCTGCGCCGCTCGCTGATCCCGCTCTACCGGAAGAACCGCGACGACGTGGTCGCGGTGCTCGACCGCATGGACGCGCTGCTCGTCCTCGGGCACGGGAAGGGCGACCTGCCGCTCACCGATCCGCTCGTCTCCGTGAAGCCGTACTTCGTCCCCCACACGATGACGGCGGACAAGCTCCTCGTGAACCTCCAGCGGCGCACGGACCACCTGGCCGTCGTCGTCGGCGAGTACGGCGAGACGCTCGGCGTCGTGACGCTGGAAGACGTGATGGAGGAGATCGTCGGCGAGATCTACGACGACGAGGACATCGGCTCCGGCACCGGCGTCCAGCGCGTCTCCCGCGACGAGGTCGTGGCGCAGGGCGCGAGCGAGGTGAAGAACGTCAACGACGCCCTCGGCACCGAGGTGCCGAACCACCGCACCGTCGCCGGACTCCTCCTCGACGAACTCGAGCGCATCCCCTCGAAGGGCGAGATCCACCGCGCCCACGGCGTCTCGTTCGAGATCGTGGACGCCAACGACCGCGCGATCCTGAAGGTCCGCATCCGCCGCGAGAAGCCGCCGGTGGAAGAGGGCGGCGCGCCGCAGGAGGACGTCAGCTCTCCTCGATGAGCCGGACGTTCATCCGCCGGCGCTCGTTCTGGACGAGCTGGCGGAGGGTCGCGTGGAGGGAGCGGACGTCGGGGGCGGCCTCGATCACGATCTCCGGCTCCGCTTTGTCCATCGCGAGGACGCGCACGTCGCCGGCACCGCGGAGGCGGAGGAAGAAGGGCTCGGTCACCTCGATATCCTGCACGCGGTAGAGGTCGATGCTGCGGCGGCGGACGGTGAACAGTCCGGAGCGGATCTCCAGGCGCTGCGTGGTGATGAGGTAGCCGAGTCCGAACTGGCGGATGCGGAGGACCGGCCACGCGAGGCCGAGCGTGAGGACGCAGAGGAGGAGCCGGAGCGCCGACGAAACGATGAGCGTCCGGAACTCGACGACGGTCTCCTCGGCGGGCGCCGGGCCGGGGTGCCCCGGGCCGCGGGAGGTCGGGAACGGGTCGCGCGCGGACGCGGCGTCGACATCCGGGTCCGGATGGGCGGAGCCGGGCCCGCGCCGCTCCCCGTGCGAGCCTGCGGCGGCCGCCGTCGCCCCTCCCGGAACCGGGGCGCCGCAGCCTCCGCAGAAGCGCGCCGCCGGCGAGAGCGGGTGCCCGCAGGCTTCGCAGAAGTTGGCCGCCATGACCGAGACGGTACGCCCTCCCGGATCCGCCCGGCAAGGCTTGTCCGCCGCGGTTTCCCGCCGCTACTCTCGACCCTCTTCCGGACCGGTCTCCGGGCCGCAGTCCCGTGCTGCCGCAAGAGACCGTCCTGAACCTGCCGCAACGTCGCATCCGCACCCCCGGAGCCCCGCGCCATGGCCGAGACCTCGACCGCACGCCCCGCACGCGCCGACCGACAGGACGAACCGTTCGACGTCGTGACGGTGCTCCCCCGCTCGGCCGACGACGCGCGCCCCGTGCGGACCGACATCCCGAAGGCCGACCTCCTGCGCATGCACCGGGTGATGACGCTGACCCGGGCGCTCGACACCCGCGGCATGCTCTACCAGCGCCAGGGGCGGCTCGGCTTCTACCTCCCCTGCTCCGGCGAGGAGGGCCACCAGGTCGGCGCCGCGTGGGCGCTCGCGAAGGGCGACTGGCTCTTCCCGAGCTACCGCGTGGCCGGGGTCGCCCTCTGGCGCGGCGCGACGCTCGACAAGGCCGTCGCCAACTGCTTCGGCAACGCGGAGGACAACGCGAAGGGCCGCCAGATGCCCGTCCACTACTCCTTCGCCGAGGTGAACTGGCTCTCGATCAGCTCGCCGCTCGGCACGCAGATCGTGCAGGCCGTCGGCGCGGCGCGGGCGATGCAGATCCGCGGCGAGAAGAACGTGGCGGTCACGTGGTTCGGCGACGGCTCCACCTCCACCAACGACTTCCACACGGGGATGAACTTCGCCGGCGTGTGGAAGGCCCCGTGCATCTTCTTCTGCCAGAACAACCAGTGGGCGATCTCCACGCCACTCTCGCAGCAGTGCGCGGCCGAGACGCTCGCGGACAAGGCGGTCGGGTACGGGATGCCCGGCGTGCGGGTGGACGGGAACGACGCCCTCGCGGTCGCGGAAGTGATGAAGGAGGCCGTGGACCGCGCGCGCGCGGGCGGCGGGCCGACGTTCGTCGAGGCGCTCACCTACCGCATGGGGCCGCACAGCTCCTCCGACGACCCCACGCGCTACCGCCCCTCCGACGAGGTCGAGGAGTGGCGCCGCCGCGACCCCATCGAGCGCTTCCGCGCGTGGGCCCTCGGCGCGGGCGTGCTCACGGCGGACGCGGTGAAGAAGGACGAGGAGGAGTGCGCGGCGCTCGTCTCCGAGGCGTTCAAGCGCCAGGAGTCGGTCGGGAAGCCGCCGCTCGAGAGCCTCTTCGAGGACGTCTACGGCGAGATGCCCGAGCACCTCCGCGAGCAGCGCGACTTCCTCGTCGCGCTCGAGGGCGGCAAGGTGCGCGAGGACACGAGCGGGGCGGCGTTCCCGCTCTAGTCCCCGGAACCACGAGACACACGGAAAGCGAGCCCGGACGGAAACATGGCGCAGCTCACGGTCGTTCAGGCGGTCCAGCAGACGCTCATGCAGGAGATGGAGCGCGACGAGCGCGTCTGCGTGCTCGGCGAGGACATCGGCCGCCTCGGCGGCGTCTTCCGCGCCACCGAGGGGCTCCTCGACCGGTTCGGCGACCTCCGCGTGATGAACACGCCGCTCTCGGAGAGCGGGATCATCGGCACGGCCGTCGGCATGGCGCTCTACGGGCTCCGCCCCGTCGCCGAGATCCAGTTCCTCGATTTCATCTACCCGGCCTTCGACCAGATCGTCTCCGAGGCGGCGAAGATGCGCTACCGCTCCGGCGGCCAGTTCACCTGCCCCATGGTGATCCGCTCGCCCTACGGCGGCGGCATCCGCGGCGGGCACTACCACAGCCAGTCGAGCGAGGCGTACTTCGCGCACACGCCGGGCCTCACCGTGGTGATGCCTTCGACGCCGGAGGACACGAAGGGCCTGCTCCTCGCGTCGATCCGCCTCGGCGATCCGGTCATCTTCCTCGAGCCGAAGGCGATCTACCGCACGGTCAAGGGCGACGTGCCGGAAGGCGACCACGTGGTCCCAATCGGCAAGGCCCGCGTGGCCCGCGACGGCGGCGACGTGACGCTGGTCGCCTGGGGCGCCATGACGCACACCGCGCTCAAGTGCGCCGAGGAGGCGCAGAAGAAGGACATCTCCGTCGAGGTGATCGACCTCCGCACGATCGTCCCGTGGGACCGCGAGTGCGTCCTCCAGTCGGTCCGGAAGACCGGCCGCGTCGTGATCCTGCACGAGGCGCCGCGCACCGGCGGCTTCGGCGGCGAGATCTCCGCGACGATCGCCGAGCGCGCCGTGGACTCGCTCCGCGCGCCGATCCTGCGCGTCACCGGGTTCGACACGCCGTTCCCCTACACGCTCGAGCACGTCTACATGCCCGACCAGAAGCGGGTGATGTCCGCCGTCGAGCGCGTCTTCAACTACCGATAGCCCCCGTTCCGAGATCCGGGCCCGGGCCCGGGAGGAGATCCCCGTGAACAGCCTGTTCGAGTTCCCCCTCCCCGACATCGGCGAAGGCGTCGCCGAGGGCGAGATCGTCGAGTGGAAGGTCAAGGAGGGCGACAGCGTCAAGGAGGACCAGGGCCTCCTCGACGTGATGACCGACAAGGCCACGGTCGAGATCACGAGCCCCGTGCGCGGGAAGATCGTGAAGATCGTCGCCGCGGCGGGCGCGGTGGTGCCCGTCGGGTCGATCCTCGTCGCCATCGAACCGGCCGCGGGCGCGCACGTCCCCCAGGTCGCGGCGCACGGCGGCGGACACGGAGGCGGGCACGCCGAAAAGAAGCCCGCCGCGCCGGCCGCGGCCCCCGCTGCGCCGGCCGCCGAGCCCGAGTTCAGGCGCCCGGCC
>JAJVHW010000161.1 GCA_022072415.1 Planctomycetota bacterium | reverse complement strand
GGCGGACCGCGCGATCCTCCCGCTTCTCGCGGACTACGGCGCCGTCGTGGGCCGGGACGGAACGGCCGTTCGCGTCGCGGGCGGCGCGCGCCGCGGCATCCGCGCCGACCTCCGCGACGCGCCGGACCTCGCTCCGATCGTCGCGGCGATGGCCTGCCGCGCCGAGGGCGAGTCGCTCGTGACCGGCGCCGCGCACCTTCGCTCGAAGGAGTCGGACCGGATCGCGGCCTCCGTCGCCGCGGCGCGAGTCGTCGGCTGCGCCGCCGAGGAGCGCGACGACGGTTTCCGGATCCGCGGGCCGGCCCGCACGCGCGGTCCCGTCGCGAGCCGCGGCGACCACCGCATCGCCATGGCGTTCGCGGCGTGCGGATTCGACGTGGACGATCTCGCGTGCGCAGCGAAGAGCTGGCCCGGGTTCGCGCATGCGCTGGCTTCGCTCGTGTCGTAGGATCCGCGCCGATGGGAGTTTCCGCGCGGTTCCTCGCCCCGGTCGTGGCGTGCGTCTGCCTCGCCGCACCCGCGTCCGCCGCCGATCCTGCGCTGGAGACTGCGGCGAAGCAGGTCGAGAAGGCGGCCGCCGCGCTCGCGAAGGGCGGGCGGAAGGCCGAGGTGAAGGAGGCGGTCGCGCTCCTCGCCGACCTCGGACGGGACGAGGCGTCGCGGAAGAAGACGTCCGACGCGTGCGACAGGTCTCTCGCGAAGGCCGCGCGGCAGCCCGCGGTGCCCGACGCCGCGAAGTCCCTCCGCCAGGCCGCAGCCGACCTCGCCGCGACGCTCCCGTCCCTCGACTGGAAGGACCGCACGGCCCGCGCGGCGCTCGCGCTCCGCCTGGACGGCGAGAACGAGGCCGCCCACAAGGCCCTCGGCCACGTCCGCGAGGGGAGCCGGTGGCTCACGGCGGAGCAGGCGGCGACGGAGGCGCGGAGGAAGCGGATCGCCGAGGAACTGATCGCGGCCCGGAAGGCGCCGCTCGAGACTGCGGCCGAGCCGAGCCGCATCGAGATCGCCCGGACGCTCGTCGGGAACGGGAAGCCCCTCGCGTCGGTGATCGTGGACGGGCTCGCGCTCCACAGCGTGCACTTCGACGAGGCGTCGCTCCGGCGCATGGCGGAGCACGTCGCGCGAGGCCGGCGCTGGGCGCGGCGCGTGCGGCTCCCCGACGCGCCGGAGCCGGCGGCTCCGTCCGCGCGGATCGACGCCGTCCTCTGCGGCCGCGAGCCGGTGTACCTGCGCTTCGTGGACGACGCGGCGGCGAAGGGGCTCCTGACGAAGGCCAAGGCCGACGTGATGCGCCGCGTCTGCGCGAGTTCCGATCCGCGGGGGTTCTACGTTTCCTGGGGACTCTTCGAGAGCGACCAGATGCGCCGGCTGCTCTACCACGTCCTCGAGCGCGACCTCTACGCGAGCTACGGGGACATGCAGCCCGCGCTCCAGGCGGGCTTCGCGGACTGGTGCATGCGGACGTGGCTCGGACTTCCGATCCCGGGGTTCGAGTGGGTCGAGGAGAAGGAAGGTCGCGCGCGGTCGAAGACGTCGGACCACGACGACTCCGTCGCGCGGACGGAACTACAGCGGCTCTCGGAGCGCGGGATCGTCGGCGCGCGGTCGTGGCTCCGCTACCTCGCGATCCGCGGAGAGGACCCAGCGTTCGCGCGCGCGGCGGTGTCCCATGTCGGCGAGGTCAGGGGCGTCGAGCTCCTGAAGTGCGTGTTCGTCGTGGAGTACCTGGCCGTGCGCGGCGAGATCGACGAGTGGTTCCGGGCGACCGACGGGAAGCCGCGGACGCCGGAGACGCTCGCGCTGGCGGCCGGTGGGGACCTGGCCGACTTCGAGGCGCGCTGGCGGGCGTGGTTCCTCCCGGCCGACACCGAGGGGCTCGCGCAGCGGTGCGGCGCGGCGGAGGCGCAGCCGCCGGGGGACGTCGCGCTGCTCGCGTACCTCGACGCCATCCGCACGGCCGCCGTGCCGGAGCTGAGCCGCGAGGCGCTGACGCGGCTCCGCCTCGACGAGGAGCTGTCCGCGGCGTGCGGGCTCCACGCCCGCTACCTCGCCGTCCACAAGGACCAGCAGACGAAGTGGCCCGACGCCCACGAGCAGTACCCCGACCGCGCGGGCTACACGCCGGAAGGCTGCCGCGCGGGGATGAGCGCCGTCATCGCGCCGGGCGTGAAGACGTGGCGCGAGGCCGTGGACGGCTGGATGGGGACCTTCTACCACCGGCTCCCGCTGACCGACCCCGAACTGCTCCGGATCGGGTTCGCGCTCGAGGGCGGCACGGCGGTGCTCGACTGCGCCACGTTCGTGGCTTCGTTCCCGGAGCGGTCGTGGGCCGCGTGGCCGCCGCCCGGCGGACGGGACGTTCCTCTGCGCTTCAACGCCGAACTTCCGAACCCCGTGCCGGGCGAGGACCAGTCGAAGTGGGGCTATCCGGTGACCCTGCAGCTCATCCAGGAGTCCGACGAGGACCTCTCCGGGGTCTCGATGGAACTCCTCCAGGACGGCGCGCCGGTCCCGTGCTGGATCTCGTCCCCCGGGAAGCCGACGAACCCCGACCTCGCGCCCGAGGCCGCGTGGTGCCTGATCCCGAAGCAGACGCTCCGCCCCGCGACGACCTACACCGTCTCCGCCCGCGGACTCCCGCGCGGCGAGTCGCGGACGTGGACCTTCACCACGGGGCGCTGAGAGGCCTGCCGCAGCCGCCGCTCGCCGGAGCGGCGGCATTCTTCCCACCCGCTCCTCGCACCCTCTGGCGACCCGCGGCTTGAGGGACCCTCGAGGCGCCCGCGCCCCGCCCCCGGCCGTTCCTTGTCCCGCCGCCCGCGGCGCGTGAACGTGTCCCGTTCCATGTCCGCACAAGCCAACGATCCCGGCGCCGGCGACGCAGGCGCCGCGCCCTCCGCGCCCCGGACGGCCGCGCCGACCGAGCCGCGCACCAACCTGCCCGTCCGCACCGCGCCGGTCGTCGGCCGGAAGCGGGAGATGCAGGCGATCGCCGAGGCGTTCGAGAAGTCCCGGCGCGCGGGCCGGCCCGGCCGCGTGGAGGTGACGGGCCGTCTCGGCGTCGGCGCCACGACCGTGGCCGTGGAACTCGCGCGGCGCGCGGGCATCCGCTTCCCCGGCGGCGCGTGGTTCGTGGACGCCGCGATGGGGGCGGACCTGGGCTGGGCCGAGGTGGCCGTCGCCCGCGGGCGCGGCCGCACGAAGGACCTCGCCGCGACCGTGGCCTCCGAGAGGGAGCGCATCGCCGCGGGGCCGCAGTGCGTCGTGGTGATCGACGGCGTCGCCGACGCGCAGTCGCTCCTCGCCGCGCTCCCGAACGAGAGCCGCACGCCTCCGTACGTGTTCGCGGTCGCCCCGAAGCGGACCGGCGTGACCGACGACGTGGTCGAGGTGTCGGACGTTCCGCCGCAGGGCGCGCGCCGGATCTGCCGCACGATCCTCAACGGGGCGGAGAACGCTCCGCCCGAGCCGCCGGTGCGCGTCCTCGACGGGCTCGCGGTGACGACGAGCATCGCGGCGCGCGCGGCGATGGCGTGGCAGGGGAAGCACGGGCCGATGCTGATCGAGGACACGCTCGCCGCAATCCAGCGGTTCGTGCCCATCCTCGCGCAGTCGCCGATCACGCTGGAGATGCTCCTCGTGGCGTCGGTGCTGCACCCGTCGCGGATCCCGGTGGACACGCTCTACTCCGCCGTCGAGTCGGTGCGGAAGGGGCGCGGGGAGTCCCCGAAGCCGGAGGAGGTCGGGAACGGCGTCCTCATGCTCGCGAAGGCGGGTCTGCTCGACCCGTGCGACGACCGCCGCGTGAACATCCATCCGATCGTGCAGGAGTCGGTCCGCCGGATGGTCCAGTCGGACCAGGACCTCGTGATCGCCCGCCAGGCGGCGACCGAGGGGCTCGTCGCCGAGGCCGAGGGCGCCGTCGGCGAGGACGGCCTCGTGGACCTCACCACCTGCGGGCTCCACCAGATCCGCCATCTCGCGGCCGACGACGCGCTCGGCGACGATGCGCGCGCGAAGCTCGCCGACGCGCGTGCGAAGCTCGAGAAGGCGCTCGGGATCGCCGCCTGAGCGGGACCGGAGCGCCGCGACGGAGGTCCGCATGCAGAAGCCCCTCGACTTCCAGTCGATGATCCTCAGGCTCCAGGAGTACTGGGCGGGGAAGGGCTGCGTCATCCTCCAGCCCTACGACTGCGAGGTCGGCGCGGCCACGTTCTGCGCAGCCACGTTCCTGCGCTCGCTCGGGCCCGACCCCTGGCGCGTCGCGCACGTGCAGCCGTGCCGCCGCCCGACCGACGGCCGCTACGGCGAGAACCCGTTCCGCTTCCAGCGCTACTACCAGTTCCAGGTGCTGCTGAAGCCCGCGCCGGCCGACGGGAAGGCCCTCTACCTCGGATCGCTGGAAGCGCTCGGGATCGACCTCCGGAAGCACGACGTGCGGTTCGTCGAGGACGACTGGGAGTCCCCGACCCTCGGCGCCGCCGGGCTCGGCTGGGAGGTGTGGCTCGACGGGATGGAGGTCACGCAGTGGACCTACTTCCAGCAGGTCGCGGGACGTGAGTTGGTCATGCCGTCGCTCGAGCTCACATACGGCCTCGAGCGCATCGCGATGTACCTCCAGGGCGTGGACACGGCGTTCGACCTGACGTGGGTCCCCGGCGTCACGTGGGGCGACGTCTCCCGCCGCGACGAGCGCGAGTTCAGCGCGTACAACTTCGAGAAGAGCGACCCGGACGTGCTCCGCCGGCACTTCGACGAGCACGAGAAGGCGAGCCGCGCGCTCAGCGGCGACAATCTCCCCCTCCCCGCCCACGACCACCTGATGCACGCGTCGCACACGTTCAACCTCCTCGACGCGCGGGGTGCCATCGGAGTGAACGAGAGGGCCGCGTACATCGCGCGAGTCCGCGAACTCGCCAGGCTCTGCGCGGATGCGTACGACCCGCCCGTGAGGGCCGAATGACCCGCGCAGTTTTCATCCTGACTGCGGTGCTCCTCCTGGCGACGTCCTCGTTCGCCGGCGAAGACCCGATGGACCCGCTCCGCCCGCGCATGGCGCAGCAGGACCAGCTCGCGTCGCAGGGCCGCGTGGACGAGATGGTCGCCGAGGCGAAGAAGCTCGCGTCCGACGGGAAGCCCGAGTCGCTCTACCTCCTCGGCCGCGCGTGCGGGAACGCCGCGGCGGTGAAGCGCGCGCAGGGGAACCCGAAGGACGCCGACGACCTCCTCCGCCGCGCGCAGGACGCCTTCGAGATGTCCCGCGACGCGGGCGTCGCCGTGTACGCGCCGGCCCTCGTCGGCCTCGGGAAGTGCGCGCGCGTCCGGGGCGACCTCGACGCCGCCGCGCGCGAGCTCCGCGAGGCGCTCCGCGTCGCCCCCGACTGCGCGTCGGCCGCGATGGAGCTCGCGCAGGTGCTCGTCCTCCGGAAGGAGCACGTGCAGGCCGAGGCGTCGCTCCGCGCCTACCTCGCACGGAACGAGAAGGACGGCGACGCGCGCTTCCTCCTCGCGTCGCTCCTCTGCGACGCGAGGCGGTGGGAGGCGGCCGAGTCGGAGCTCCGTACGCTCATGGCGCGCCCCGAAGGGCGCGACCACCCCGAGGTCCGGAAGATGCTCGGCGCCGCGCTGATCGAGCGCGAGGAGCTCGCGGAGGCCGCCGAGCACTTCGAGTTCTGCCGGGCCGCGCGGCCGAAGGACCCGGAGAGCTACCGCGCGCTGCTCGTGATCCGCCGCCGCCAGCGCGACCGCGCGGCGACGATGCGCGTCCTCGAGGACATGCGCCGGAACCTCGAGGGGGAGCAGGCCGCGTGGGCGTCGGCGATGGCCGAGACGCTCTCGAAGGACGAGGCGTGGGAGTCCCTCCGCGAGGAGGAGACGCAGCGCTCGGTGGTGAAGAAGCTCTCGTCGAACGATCCGGCCGTGCTGCGCGCGGCGCTCGCGTCGATGCGGAAGTACGATTGGCCCGCCTTCCCGCCGGAGCTGATCCGTCTGCTCGCGCCCACCGCTGCGCCGGCCGACGTGCGCGCGCTGGCGGTGTCGATCATCGGCGAACAGAGGATGCCCGCGACGCTGCCGCTCCTCGAGGTGGTGCTCATGCACCCGCGCGAGCGCGACCCCGACGCCGCCGTGCGCCGGGCGGCGCTCCGCGGCATCTCGGGCCTGCCGACGGCGGCCGCCGTGCCGGTGCTCTGGAAGGCGCTCCTCTCCGACGACGGCGACGAGGAGATGCGCGAGGCCGCCGTCGCGGGCCTCACGGCGCTCACGTCGAAGTCCTTCCGCCTCGATCCGTCCGCGCGCCCCGACGCGGCAGGCTGGGCGAAGGAGCGCGAGCTCTGGACCGCGTGGTGGGCGTCCGACGGGACGCTCGCGAAGAAGGACGCGGCGGAGGCGATCGCGAAGGCCTGGGCGGGCGCGCGCACGGGCCGGAAGCGGCTCGCCGGGTATGCCCTCCTCTGCATGGACGACGCCCGCGCGCAGACCTGGCGCGCCGGGTACGACGCGTTCCGCGGGTTCGCGGGCGTGGACTTCGGCGCCACGACGGGGGACGTCCCCGCGGAGGAACGCGCGCGCATCCTCGAGGCCGCGAAGCAGTGGTACGAGGCCAACGGACTCCGGGAGGACGGTTCGTGACGGATCTGCTCTTCGAACTCCTCTGCGAGGAGCTTCCCGCGAAGGACGTGCGCCGCGCGGCCCTGGCCCTCGAGAAGGCGCTCGGCGACGCGTTCGCCGCCGCGTCGCTCCCGCCGGCCTCGACGTCGTGCGCGTGGACGCCGCGCCGCATCGCCGTGTGGGCGCACGGGCTCCCGGCGCGCTCGCCGGACCGCGAGGACCGCGTGAAGGGCCCGCGCGTCTCGGCCGCGTTCGACGCGTCCGGCGCGCTGACGAAGGCCGCCGAGGGCTTCGCGCGGAAGAACGGCGTGGACCCGGCAACCCTCGTCCGCGACGGCGACTTCGTCGTCGCGGTGGTGCGCGCCTCGGGGCGGTCGGCCGCCGACGCCGCGGCGGAGATCCTGCCGAAGCTGTTCGCGCAGGTGCCGTGGCGGAAGACGATGAAGTGGGGCGCGCCGCAGCCGTTCGCGCGGCCCGTCCGCGGCGTCGTCGCGCTGCTCGGCGCCGACGTCGTGCCGTGCACGGTGAACGGCCTCGCCGCGGGTCGCACGACGAAGGGACATCCGTTCCTCGCCGCGGCTTCGTTCGACCTCGCCGGGTCGGACCGTCGCGCCTACGTCGATGCGCTCCGCGCGCGTTTCGTCATGGCCGATCCCGCCGAACGCGAGTCTGCCGTGCGCGAGGCGGTCGTGAATGCCGCCCCGGGCGCGGACCTGTCCGATCCGGAACTCGTCGAAGAGGTGACGAACCTCGTCGAGTGGCCGTCGGCGCTCGACGGGCGCTTCGACGCGAAGTACCTCGAGCTCCCGCCGCGCCTCCTCACCACCGTGATGGCGCACCACCAGCGCTTCTTCCCCGTGCGGCGGGCCGACGGCTCGCTCGCGCCCGGCTTCGTCGCGGTCCTCGACCGGGACAAGGAGTCGGTCGAGCCGTCCCGCCGGGGCTTCGAGCGCGTCCTCGTGCCGCGCCTCCACGACGCCGTTTTCTTCTTCGGCGAGGACCGGAAGCGACCGCTCGCGGACCGCCTCGAACGCCTGAAGACGGTGACGTACCACAAGAAGCTCGGCTCGACGTTCGACAAGGCGGAACGGCTCGCGCGCATCGCGGGGGACGTCGCGAAGCGACTCGGCGCCGACGCGGCGCCCGCGGCGCGGGCAGGGCTCCTCGCCAAGTGCGACCTCGTCACGCTGCTCGTCGGCGAGTTCCCGGAACTCCAGGGACACGTCGGCAGCGTCTACGCGCGCCTCGACGGCGAGGACCCGCGCGTCGCCGAGGCGCTCGACTGGCAGTACCGGCACGACTTCGAGGGCGCCGCCGCGCCGGGCCCGGTCGCGCTCGCGGTGATCCTCGCCGAGCGGCTCGACATCGTGTGCGAGTTCGGCGTGAAGGTCGGGCTCCCGACCGGCAGCGCCGATCCGTTCGGCGTCCGCCGCGCCGCGATCTCGCTCCTCGACGCCTGCGAGCGCTGGGCGCGCGACTTCGACCTCCGCGCGGCCGCCGAGTCGTGCGGCGCCGACGGCGCGGTGCTCGCCTACCTCGACACGCGCCTCCGCCAGCGGTTCCGCGACCGCGGGTTCCCGGCCGACCTCGTGGACGCCGTGCCGTCCGCGAGGAGCGTCGGAGAGTTCTCGCACCGGGCCGACGTGCTGCGCGCGCTCGCCTCCGATCCGGAGTTCGACCGCATCCTCGAGGTCGCGGAGCGATGCCGGAACATCACGGCGAAGAACCCCGGCGCGGCCGCGGACGTGCGTCCCGACCTCCTCGCCGAGCCGGCGGAGCGCGACCTCTGGAACGCGTGGTCGTCGCTCCGCGCGTCGCTTCCCGCGGGCCTCCTCTCCTCGGCCGACGCGCTCCGCATCGCGAACGGACTCGCGGCCCCGCTCCACCGGTTCTTCGCCGACGTGTTCGTCAACGCCGAAGACCCCGCGGTGCGGGCGAACCGGCTCGCCGTGCTCACGCAGATCGACGGCGCGTTCACGCGCCTGGGCGACCTGTCGAAGGTCGCGCGCAGGAAGTGACGGCGTGATCGACCTCCACTGCCACATCCTGCCGGGCGTGGACGACGGCGCGAAGACGATCGAGGAGTCGGTCGCGATGGCGCGCGCCGCGGCCGTGGCGGGGACGAAGGTCATCGTCGCGACGCCGCACATGCGTCATCCGCAGTTCCACGTCCCCGGGTCCCTCGCCGCGACGAAGCTCGCGGAGGTGCGCGCGGCGCTCGAAGCGGCGAGGGTGCCGGTCGAGGTGGTTCCCGGGGGCGAGATCCACTGGTCGGCCGGGATCGCCGACGGGCTCCGGTCCGGGGAGCTCCTCGGGATCGGCGCGGCGCACAGGTGGATCCTGTTCGAACTCCCGTACAGCCACGTGCCTCCGTCCTTCCGCGAGATCGCGTGGCAGCTCCAGCTCTCGGGCACGCAGATCGTGCTCGCGCACCCGGAGCGCATCGTCGAGTTCCAGGACCACCCGGGGAAGATCGAGGACTGGCGGAACGCCGGGATCCTCGTGCAGGTCACCGCGCAGAGCCTGACCGGCGAGTTCGGGAAGCGCCCGCAGAAGACGGCGGAGCGGTGGCTCGCGGCGGGACACATCGACCTCGTCGCGTCGGACGGCCACAACACGCTGAAGCGGCCGCCCACGCTCGACGGCGCGGCGCGCGCGATCCGCCGCGCGGGCGGCGACACGCTCGCGCAGCGGCTCCTCCACGAAGTCCCGCGGCGGATCGTGGCGGGGGAGGCGTTGATTTGACCACCCTGGTCACGGGCGGCGCCGGCTACGTGGGCGGGTTCGCCGTGCGGGCTCTGCGCGCGGCAGGGGAGGACGTGGTCGTCCTGGACAACCTGTCCACCGGGCACGCCGAGACGGTGCCGGATGGCGTGCCGCTCCTCATCACCGACCTCCGCGACGCGACGGCCGTCCGCGCGGCGCTCGCCGGCGTGCGGGTGTCGGCCGTGCTCCACTTCGCGGCGAGCGCCTACGTCGGCGAGTCGGTCGCGAACCCCCGGAAGTACTGGGAGAACAACGTCGTCGCCACCGCGAACCTGCTCGGCGCGCTGCTCGAGGGCGGAGGGGCGCCGCCGCCGGTCGTGTTCTCGTCCACGTGCTCCCTCTACGGCGACGCGGGAGGCGCGCCGCTCGGCGAGGACCTGCGGCCGGCTCCGGTCAATCCGTACGCGCGGACGAAGCTCGCGATCGAGCGCATGCTCGAGGACTACGACGCCGCGTACGGCCTCCGCTCCTTCCGGCTGCGCTACTTCAACGCGGCCGGCGCCGCGTCCGACGGCACCCTCGGCGAGCGCCACGATCCCGAGCCGCACCTGATCCCCCTCGCGATCGGCGCCGTGCTCCGCGGGCCGCCGCTCCGCGTGTTCGGCTGCGACTGGCCCACGCCCGACGGCACGTGCGTCCGCGACTACGTCCACGTCGAGGACCTCGCGGACGCCCACGTCGCGGCCGTCGCCGCGCTCCGCCGGGGGCACGCGGGCGGCGCGCTGAACCTCGGCACCGGGCGCGGGTCCTCGGTCCGCGACGTCGTCGCCGCGGTCGAGCGCGCGTCGGGCCGCCGCGTGCCGGTGCTCGAGGCGCCGCGCCGGGAGGGCGATCCCGCGGCGCTGGCCGCGGCGCCGGGCCGGGCGGCCGATGTACTTGGATGGCGCCCGTCGCGTTCGTCGCTCGACGCGATCGTGGGCACCGCGTGGCGCTGGCACGCGTCCCGCGGATGAGCGACTTCCGCGCGTCCTCCCCCTGAACGTCACGTCCCCGTCCGGAGCCCCGATGTTCCGATCCTCCGCTCTCGCCGCCGCAGCGGCCCTCGTCCTCGTCGCCGCCCCGCAGCCGGGCGCCGCCGACTCCCCGCGGCTCGCCCTCCGCCTCGCGCAGGCGTTCGCGAACAACCAGAAGGGCATCGACGTCACCGCGTGCGTCTGGGACGCGCAGACGTGGACCGTCGTCGCCGAGAAGGACCGCGCCGTCGCGCGCCGTCCGGCGTCGGTCATGAAGATGGCCACGACGGCCGCTGCGTTCCTCGCCCTCGGGCCCGACCACGAACTCGTCACCGAAGTGATCGCCGCCGCGCCGCCGAAGAGCGGCGTGCTGTCCGGGCCCCTCGTCGTCCGCGGGCACGGCGACCCGGGGTTCGCGGCGCACTTCGATCCGCGCGGCGCCGAGGCGGCGCTCCGCGACCTGGCGCGGCAGGTCGCCGCGTCGGGCGTGAGGAAGGTCGAGGGCGGGCTCGTCCTCGACGTGACGGCGTTCGGAGGACCGGAGCGGCACGCGGCGTGGGGCTGGACCGACGGCGAGTGGGGCTGGGACCAGGCGCCCGTCTCCGCGCTGCCGCTGAACGACAACTGCGTGACCGTGTCCGTCGTCCCCGGCGCGGGCGCCGGCGCCCCGGCGGCGGTGAAGCTCGCTCCGGCGACGGCGGCGGCGCGCCTCGTCAACCGCGCGACGACGCTCGCGCCGAAGACGAGGAGCACGGTCGCCTTCGGACGCACGCAGCCCGACGGGCGGATTCCCGTCACGGGCGGAGTCCCGGCCGGTTCGCAGGGCTTCACGAGCGACCAGGCGATCGTGGACCCGACCGTCTTCTTCGGGGACGTGTTCGCGCGGCTCCTCCGCGAGGAGGGGGTCTCCGGCGACCTGGCGCCGGTCGTCGTGCGGAGCCCGTCGGCCCCGGCGGCCGGGGGGCCGGCCGTCGTGGCGCGTCCGGTGTCGCGGTCCGGAGCGCGGTCCGGCGGGGGGGCGGCCCTCCTCGCCCGCCACGGCACGAAGGTCCGCGACATCGCCGCGGTGGCGAACCGTCGGAGCCAGAACCTCTACGCCGAACTCCTCGGCCGCGAACTCGGCCGCGCGAAGGCGGGCGACGGGAGTTTCGAAGGCGGCGCGCGCGCGGTGACGGCCGCGCTCGGCTTCGCGGCGGGGGACCCGCAGTTCCGCGCCAGCGACGGCTCGGGCTACTCCCGCGAGAACCGCGTGTCGGCCGAGGCCGTCGGCTCGGTCCTCCGGAAGATCATGGCGTCGCCGCACGGCGAGCTCTGGATGTCCACCCTCGCCCGCCCCGGCGAGGACGGCACCCTCGAGCGCCGCTACACCGCGGCGAAGTACAAGGGCCGCATCTTCGCGAAGACGGGGACGCTCCGCGACACGAAGGCCCTCGCCGGCTTCGTCCGCGCGAAGAGCGGCCGCCTCTACGCCTTCTGCGTCCTCTGCGAGGGCGACAACGGCCGCGCCATCGCGCTCCACGACGACGTCGTCGAGGCGCTCGCGGACGAGGAGTGACGGCGGCGCGTCACCGCCCCGGCCGGAGCCGGCCGAGGAGGCCGGGGGACGACGGGGGCGTCGCGTCGGGGAAGAGCGGCGCGCCGGGGCCGCGGTCGATCGTGACCTTCTCGCCGGCCTTCGCGAGGCGGACCAGGTCGAGGTCGCGGGCGAGGTCGGCGGCCTTCGCGTAGCGTTCGTCCGGGGACTTCCTGAGGCACCGGTCGAGGATGCGGACGAGGGGTTCGGGGACCGCCGCGAAGAACCGCGGGTCGCCGGGGAGCTCGGTCGCGTGGCGCGCGAGGAGCGAGGCGACGTTGCCGCCCCCGAACACGGGCCGCCCCGTCGCGGCGAGGTAGAGCGCGCAGCCGAGCCCGTAGATGTCGCTCCGCACGTCGGGACGCGCGCCCTTCACCGTCTCCGGCGCCATGGTGTCGAGGCCTTCCATCTCGTGGTCGATCCACGTCTCCGCGCCGCTCGTGACGCGCACCTTCGCGAGCCCGAGTCCGGTGAGCTTCGCGGGCGAGTGCTCGGGGAGATGGATCGTCTCCGCGCGCACGTTCCGGTGGACGAGTCCGAGCGTCGCGAGGTGGTCGAGCGCCCGCGCGATCCCCGCGCCGACCTCGGCGACCCGCGCGGCCGGGAGCGGGCCGGAGCGGCGGACGGTCTCCGCGAGCGTGGCGCCGTCGAGGTCCTCGAACACCACGTAGGCGATGCCCGACGCCGTCCCCGCGTCGAGCGCGGTGAGCACGTGGTCGTGCTGGATGCGCGACGCGACCGCCACCTTCCGCCGGAAGCGCGCGAGGAACCCCGGCTTCGCGGCGGAGGCGCGGGGGAGCACCGTCACCCGCACCATCCGGCCGAGGCTCTTCTGCCGCGCGCGGTACGTGACGGTTCCGGCCGCCGCATCCACCGACGCGCGTTCGAGGATCTGGTATCCGGCGAACTCGCGCATCGCGATGCCGCCGGTCAGCTCGCCGTTCATGTCGGCGGGTTCGGGCTTCTCGGTCACGGGCGGGGAGCGTACCCGATCGCGCGGGTCCTGTCCCCCGGGGCCTGTCCCACGGTTCCAGTCCTGTCCCACCCACGGCGCTGTCCCCCCTGGCCCGCACCATGGCGGAGTGAGGAGCGACCTCTTCGACCGGAGCGAGGACGTGCGGCCGCCGCTTGCGGAGCGCATGAGGCCGCGCACGCTCGACGAACTGGTCGGCCAGGACCGCTCGTTCGGCCCGGGCACGCCGCTCCGCCGCCTCGTGGACGAGGACCGACTGCCGTCGCTCATCCTCTGGGGTCCGCCCGGCGTGGGGAAGACCACCGTCGCGCGGCTCCTCGCCGGGACGACCGGCGCCGCGTTCGAGTCGCTGTCCGCCGTGCTCTCCGGCGTGAAGGACGTGCGCGACGTGGTCGAACGCGCCCGCGAGCGGCGGAAGGACGGGCGGCGCACGCTGCTCTTCGTGGACGAGATCCACCGCTTCAACCGCGCGCAGCAGGACGCGTTCCTGCCGCACGTGGAGTCGGGGACGGTCACCCTCGTCGGCGCGACCACGGAGAACCCCGTCTTCCACGTGACGGCCCCGCTCCTCTCGCGCTGCCGCATGGTGACCCTCGACGCGCTCGACCGCGGCGCGCTCCGCTCGATCCTCGGCCGCGCGCTCTCCGACCGGACGCACGGGCTCGGCGCGCGGGGGCTCGCATTCGACGACGCGGCGAAGGACGCTCTGCTCGACGCGTGCGGAGGCGACGCGCGGTACCTCCTCAACTCGCTCGACGACGTGGCGGGGGCGGCAGGCGGCGACGCCGGGAACGCGACGACGGTCACGCGCGACGACGTCCTCGCCTCGGTCGCCCGCCGCGCGCTCCGTCACGACCGCGACGGCGACGAGCACTTCAACCTCCTCTCCGCGCTCCAGAAGTCGATCCGCTCCGGCGACGTGCAGGCCGGGCTCTACTGGTGCGTCCGGCTCATGGAGGCGGGCGAGGACCCGCTCGCCGTCGCGCGGCGGCTCGTCGTCATCGCGAGCGAGGACGTGGGACTCGCGCAGCCGGCCGTGCTGCCGATCGTGGTCGCGGCGCGCGACGCGGTGGAGTTCCTCGGACTCCCCGAAGGCGGGTACGCGCTGCTCGAGGCCGTCGCCGTGCTCGCCAGCGCGCCTCGGTCGAACTCGCTCGCCCGCGCGTGGTCCGCGATCCGGGAAGACGTCGCGAAGCACGGCGCGCTGCCGGTGCCGATGCACCTCCGGAACGCCCCCGCGAAGCCGCTCGCGGCGATGGGCTGGGGCGCCGGCTACCAGTACGCGCACGACCAGCCGGCGGGACTCGTCACCCACGACTGCCTCCCGCCCGAACTCGCCGGGAAGGCGTGGTACGTGCCCGGCGCGGCGGGGCGCGAGCCGGACATCGCGGCGCACCTCGCCCGGGTGGCGGAGCACCGGCGCATCGCACGGGAGGGGAAGGCGTGACCGACGACCTCGCCCTCGCGCTCGAAGCCGCCCGCGCCGGGGGCGACGAACTCATGCGCCGCTACCGCGTGTCCGGCATCCGCGAGAACGCGACCACGAAGTCCACGCGCCGGGATCTCGTCACCGACGCGGACCGCGCCGCCGAGGCGGCGGTGCTCGGCGTGCTCCGCGGCGCCTGCCCGGACGACGTGTTCCTCGCCGAGGAGTCGGCGAACGCCGTGACGGGTGCCGCCGAGGCCTCCGCCGCCGCCGCGCGCGGCGGCCGCGTGTGGATCGTGGACCCGCTCGACGGCACGGTGAACTTCGCGCACGGGATCCCGTGCTTCGCGGTGTCGGTGGGCCTCCTCGTCGGCGGGACGCCCTCGGTCGGAGTGGTCCACGCCCCGGCGCTCGCGGAGACGCACGCGGGCGCCGTGGGATGCGCATCGGCGCCGGGCCGCGCGACGCTGAACGGCGCGCCCGTCCGGGTGAGCGCCACCGACACGCTCCCCGACGCGCTCGTCGCGACCGGCTTCGCCTACGACATCGAGAACCTCGCCGACGACAACCTCGACAACCTCGTCCGCGTCGCCCGGGCCGCCCGCGGGCTCCGCCGCCTCGGCTCCGCCGCGCTGGACCTCGCCTGGGTCGCCTGCGGCCGCCTCGACGCCTTCTGGGAACTCCACCTCTCCCCCTGGGACGTCGCCGGCGGCGCCGCCCTCGTGACGGCCGCCGGCGGCCGCGTCACCGACATGACCGGCGGCCCCGACTTCATCTTCGGCCGCCACGTCCTCGCCACGAACGGCCGGGTCCACGACGAGGTGCGGGGCGTGCTGCGGCGGCCGTCCTTCGCCCGCTGACCCGAGCCTGCGAGGACGGTTCCGGAGCGGTTTTCTCCCCGGCGGGGGTGGGGGTCGGTAAGCTCGACGGATTGCGGCCCGAGGGTGCCGGGAAAAGTCCCGGCGATGCCCCCCGGACCGTCGTTCCTCCCCCGTCTCCCGGATCCCGACCGCGGCAGGAAACCCCCGCACTTGGACTCGTCCCGACCCCTCATCGTCCAGTCCGACCGGACCGTCCTCCTCCAGGTGGACTCGCCGGTGCACGGGGAGGTGCGGGACGCCATCGCGCCGTTCGCGGAACTCGAGAAGAGCCCCGAGCACATCCACACGTACCGGGTGACCCCGCTCTCGGTCTGGAACGCCGCCGCGGTGGGCATGCGCGCGGCGGAGATGCTCGACACGCTCGCCCGCTACGCGGCGTTCCCCGTCCCGCGGAACGTCGCGCGCGAGATCGAGCAGTGGGCCGAGCGGTACGGGAAGGTGCGGCTCGAGTCCCGCGACGGCGTGATGGAACTCGTCACCGACGACCCGGTGGTCCTCGCCGAGGCGGCCGCGAGCCGGATGCTCCAGCCGTACCTGCGCGGGGCGCCCGAGAACGGCCGCGTCGCCGTGGACCCGGCCTTCCGGGGGCACGTGAAGCAGGCGATGGTCCGCCTCGGCTACCCGGTCGAGGACCTCGCCGGATACGTCGTCGGCGGCGCGCTGGAGATGTCCCTCCGCGACGCGACGCCCGCCGGGAAGCCGATGTCGCTCCGCCCGTACCAGGCGGCCGCCGTGGATGCGTTCTGGCAGCAGGGCACGGTGCGCGGCGGGAGCGGCGTGATCGTGCTCCCCTGCGGGGCGGGGAAGACGATCGTGGCGCTCGGCGCCATGGCGCGCTGCCGCACGAAGACGCTGATCCTCACCACGCACACGATCTCGGTCCGCCAGTGGCGCGAGGAGATCCTGTCGAAGACGACCCTCGGCCCGGACGACGTCGCGGAGTACACGGGCGAAGCGAAGGAAGTGCGTCCGGTCACGATCGCGACCTACCAGATCCTCACGTGGCGGAAGAGCCGCACCGAGATGTTCCCGCACTTCGACCTCTTCCGCCGGAACGACTGGGGGCTCATCGTCTACGACGAGGTGCACCTGCTCCCGGCGCCGGTCTTCCGCATCACGGCGGAGATCCAGGCCACGCGGCGCCTCGGTCTCACCGCCACGCTGGTCCGCGAGGACGGGCAGGAGGAGGACGTCTTCACGCTGATCGGGCCGAAGCGCTACGACGTGCCGTGGAAGGTGCTCGAGTCGCAGGGCTGGATCGCCACCGCGCACTGCCTCGAGGTGCGCGTGCCGCTCCCCGACCTCCTGCGGAGCGAGTACGCGTTCGCCGACAACCGCACGAAGTTCCGGATCGCGTCGGAGAACGAGCGGAAGGTGGGCGTCGTCCAGAAGCTCGTCGCGCGCCACGCCGAGGACCAGGTGCTCGTGATCGGGCAGTACCTCGCCCAGCTCGAGTCGCTGGCGAAGGTGCTCCGCGCGCCTCTCATCACCGGGAAGACCCCGAACAAGGAGCGCGAGCGGCTCTACGACGACTTCCGCGACCGGCGGATCAAGCTGCTCCTCGTGTCGAAGGTCGGCAACTTCGCGGTGGACCTCCCCGACGCGAACGTGCTCGTGCAGATCTCCGGGACGTACGGGAGCCGTCAGGAGGAGGCGCAGCGCCTCGGCCGGATCCTCCGCCCGAAGGAGAACGGCGAGACCGCGCACTTCTACTCGATCGTCACGCGCGACAGCCGCGACCAGGACTTCTCCTCCAATCGGCAGCTCTTCCTGACCGAACAGGGCTACAGTTACCGGATTCTCGATGAGCACGAGCTCGCAGCCTGACTCCCACACCCCGAAGGCGCCGAAGGCGCCCAAGGCACCGGACGCGCCCTCCGCGCCCGTCCGGCGCCCGCGCCGGTCGGCGGTGTCCGACCTCACCGTGGAGTCGCTGCTCGAGTCGATGAAGGTGAGCGAGCTCCAGGAGATCTGGGAGTTCTGGCAGAACGCCTCGAAGGCGCCGGCGAAGCGCGGCGAACTGCTCGAGGGGCTCCACCGCGCGCTCTCCGACGAGACGGTGATCGGCGCCCGCGTGAAGCTCCTGACCGACCGGCCCCGCGAGGTGCTCGTGCGTCTCCTCCGCGCCGACCGGTTCCGCGCGGCCGTCGCGGACCTCGTGCAGGCGGGGGGCACCGGCGCGCTCGAGGCGTACGAGGTCGAGGCGGCCGCGCGGGCGCTGGCCCGCCGCGGGTTCCTCCGCGTCGAGCGCGAGTCGCAGAACGGGCACGGGCAGCGCGAGGTGTACGCGCTCCCCCGCGACCTCGGCGAGACCATCGCGGCGCTGCTGCTCGAGGAGCGCCGGGGGGCGAAGGACGTGTTCTCGCTCCGCGGGTTCCTCGCGTCGCTGGCGCCGGCCGCGCGAGGCGACCTCCTCGACCGCCTGGCCGTTCCTCCGGGGCCCGAGTCGTCGGTGGACGACGTGCTCGCGGCCGTCGCCGCGGCGCAGGGCGCGGACCCCGCGGCGTTCCTCGACGAGGGGCTCCGCGACGCCGTCCGGGAGTGCGCGAACCGATGGGGCGGCGTCGCCCCGAGGGCGCAGTTCGATTCGCTCCTCCCGGCGGGCTCCCCGCACGGCGGGAAGCGGCTCCGCGCGTCGCTCGAGTCGGTGGCGGTCGGCACCGTCACGAGCCTCGACCTCTCGGACTACGGCTTCGACCTCGGCGGAGAGACGGTCGTGCTCTTCCCCGAGGTGACGGAGAAGATCCTCGACGCCGCGCCGGCGCCGGCGGAGTCGTTCGACCGGACCGCCCAGGCGCGCGTGGACCTCCTCACGGACCTCCAGCAGTTCCTCGACCTGGTCGCCACGACGCCGCTCCGCGTCACGCAGGGCCGGAGCATCTACCGCGCCGCGCAGCACCGCGTGCTCGACGTGCTCGTGATGGAGGACCCCGCGATCTTCCCGCGGGAGCAGGCGTTCGTGCTCGTCTACGAACTCGCCTTCGGGCTGGAACTCCTCGAGGTGGACGAGTCCTCGCGCCTCCGCCAGTCGCGCCGCGGCGAGGAGTGGCACGGCGCGAGCCTCACCGACAAGGTGCGGGCGATCTACGGGCGCTTCCTCGAGGAGCGCATGCTCGACGGCCGCGACTTCCACGCGCGTCGTCTCCGCCGCGCCGTCGCCGCGGCGCTCGAGTCCGCGCCGGCCGGCCGATGGATCGCGATCGACGAGGTCCCCTCGCGCGTGAGGAACGGATACCTCGCGGCGCTCGACGAGCAGGGCGTGGACGAGCAGTACCGGAACCGCTTCCGCTACGTCTACACGCCGCCGCGCCAGACGCCCGCCGAGGCGACCGCGGCGCTCCGCGACTACATGCTCACGCGGCTCTTCCCCCTCGGCCTCGTCGAGGTCGCGGTGCAGGGTTCGGGCGAGTCCGCGCGGCCCGTCGCGGTGCGCATGACCGACATGGGGCGCCGCCTCGTCCGCGGGGAGCCGCTCGTCGCCCCAGATGCGGCGGTCGGCGCCGCGCGGTGCGCGCCCGGGTCCGAGCCCTCGGCGTCCGGCGGTCCGCCGCGTCCGCTGGTCGTGAACCCGGACTTCGAGGTGATCCTCTTCCCGCAGGGCGACGTGAACGACGTCGCGCACCGGCTCGACCGCTTCGCCACCCGCACGAAGTCCGACGAGGTGTCGCACTACCGCGTCACCCGCGAGGGCGTCGAGCGCGCCGTGGTGAAGGGGATGACCGCCGACGAGATCGTCGAGTTCCTCGAACTCTTCAGCCGCGTGCCCGTCCCGCAGAACGTGGCCTACTCCGTCCGCGAGTGGGCGTCGCGCGTGGCGTTCGTCCGCCAGCGCGAGGTCGTGCTCCTCACCGCGCAGGAGCCGGAGGCGATCGACCTCGCGCTCTCCGTGGACGAAGTGCAGCGCCTCCTCGTGGAGCGCGTGTCGCCGACCGCCGCCGCGCTGCGCGGCCGCGTCACCGAGTGGAAGACCCTCGAGTCGCTCCGCGCCCTGGGCATCCACTTCAAGGACTGACGCCGCGCTCCGCGCACCGGCATCCGTTCAGGGGCCGCGCTCGTCCCACTCCGCGAATGCGAGGAAGGGCGTCGCGAGGCCCTCCTCGGCGAGCTCTGCCCCGAGCCCGTTGCCGATGAGGAGGGCGTCCCCGGATCCGAAGAGGAGCCCCCCGATCCCGGGGATCGGGAACCGTTCCGCGCGCGGGTCTCCGTGCCGCTTCTCGAGCTCCGCGTAGCTCGGCCAGCGCCACGGCACCTCGGCGCGGAAGCTGAGCACGGGCGCGCCGCGGCGGTCCGAGGCGACCGTCATGCGGAGGGTGCCGAAGTAGAGTCCCGCGACGGAGTCGGGATTCGCCGGGTCGGCCATGTGAATCGGCGCGGACACGAACGACGCGCCGGGTGCGGCGCCTGCGTCCTTCGCGCGCCTGCGGAGCGCGTCGGTCTCCGCGCGAACCGTCGCGTTGTCCGTGAAGATCCGCGGATCCAGCCGGTAGTCCGCGCCCGAGCCGTCGAGGTAGTGGTCCATCATGCGCCCCGTCTGACGGAGGACGACCGCGACCTTCCCGCCCGTCGCGAGCGTCCGGTACAGGTCCGAGAGGAACGCCCGGTCGGCGTCGTCGAACGGATCGCCGCGGATCGCCCGTTCCTCGAGGGCGTCGATCCGCTGCTGGAGCGCCGCGCGTCCGATCCCGGTCGCGACCGAGAGCGCGATCCCGAGCCGGCGGCCCGGGAAGAGCACCGCCGCCGTCAGGGCGAGCGCCGCGCACGCCGCGAGAGCGACGCGCGCCGTGCGGCTTCGCGGAAGCCGGAGCCGGCCGCTCGACGCGGGGCGGACCGCGCATCGGCCGGAGTGGCCTGAGCGGACGGGGCGGGCGTGCATCCCCTGATCGTACGTCCGGCAGGCCGAACGCCTCCGGGACGAAACGCCGCGGGTCGGGCGCCGCCCGCTGGTGCCGGAGGAGGGACTTGAACCCTCACGCCCCGTGAGGAGCTCGGGATTTTGAATCCCGTGTGTCTGCCAGTTCCACCACTCCGGCGGGAGGGTGCGCGACGGGGACCGTCAGGACCAGGACAAGCCGGTCAGGTCGAGGAGGTCGCGGAACTTCACGGCGAACGCGCGGACGACGGCGCGTCCGTCGAAGTAGCGCTCCGTGCGGAGGACCGTCCCGCGGATGCGGAAGTTCACGGGTTCGCCGGCGCGGAAGCCGTCGAAGTCCACCGTGACCTCGGCGCCCTGCTCGATGACGCTCTCGAGCTCCTCCGTCGCGAAGAAGACGCCGCCCTCTCCGACATTCTCGATCACGCCCTCGACGGGGTCGCCGCCGGAGTGCATGCAGGCCCGGATGTTCGTGCGGACGCGCGAGTGGACACGGCGTTCGGCTCCCATGGGTCCTCCGGGCGGCGCCGGACCGGGGGGACCCGGCGGGGGGCCCTCGGCGGCGAGCCCGGAAGCATATCGCGGGGAGGTCCGGCGGGGAAGGTCCCGGCGGGTCCGGGGCATCGCCTGCCGAGAGCCGGGATTCCGCGTCACTTTCCGCGGGTCGCGGCGTTCTCATCTGCATGGGGCCCGAATCGGGTCCCGGGAGGCTTGACATGTCCCCGATCGCCACGCACGTTCCCACCCGTTCCCGCCTCGCCCGGCTCGTCCTCACCACGGGCTTCGCCGCGGCGCTGTTCGCGACGCCCGCATGGGCCGAAAGGCTCGGCGGCAGCTACCGCGGCACGGACGATTCGAAGTCCGCGCAGGAGTCGTCCTCCGAGGGCACCACGTCGAGCGGCGGGTCCGGCGGCGCGACCGAGGACAAGGGCACGAGCGGCGGCGGCGGCACGGTGGGCGGCGACTCCGGCGGGGGCGAGTCCGGCGGGGGCGAGTCCGGCGGCGGCGGCGCTCGCGAGGGCGGCGGCGGCGAT
>JAJVHW010000039.1 GCA_022072415.1 Planctomycetota bacterium | reverse complement strand
CGCCTCGCAGGATTGTCCGGCCCCACGGGCGTCCCGCCGCTCGGTCGCCGAACGCGACGCCCGCAGCGAACGGGAGCAGGTTCGTGACCGTGATCCCCGCCAGCGCCGCGCCGACCGCCGACTCGCGCCACGCGCTCCGCGCGCCCGGTGCCGTCCACACGGCGAACGCCGCGAGAGTGGCCGCGCTCGTGAGCGCGAAGTGGTCCGGCTGGCACGCGAACGCGAGCGTCGCGAAGGCGGTCTGGTCCGCCACGGCGGCGGCCGAGGCCCGGAGCGGGGTCGCGCCGAAGCGGCGGAGGATCGACAGCAGGAGCGGGACGCGGAGCGCCGAGACGAGCGGCACGGCGAGGAGCGCCATGCGCGCGCGCAGCGCCGCCTCGTCGGCGGTCAGTCCCGCGATCGACGCGAGCCGGCCGAGCGCCTTGATGGGCCAGTGGACGAGCGGCCCCGCGAGCGCGTGCTCCCAGCTTCCCGCGTTCCACCACCCGTCGGCGAACCACCGCAGCCGGATGTTCGGGTCGGTGTCGAAGAGCAGGTCGTACTGCGCGAACGCGCCGAGTTCCTCGAACCGCAGGGCGTTCCGCGCGTGCGCCGCGAACGCCGCGGCGGCGAGGAGCACGGCCGCGCAGACCCAGACGCGCGAAGACGCGCCCGGCGGTCCGTCACCGCAGGGCGCGTCGCGCTGCATGTCCGCGAGGGGCGGCTAGTGCTTCGCCGCCTCGTCCTTGCAGTGCCTGTCGTACGCGGCGGCGTCCATCAGGCCCTCGACCTCGTTCGGGTGGCTGATGCGGAACTTCACGATCCAGCCCTTGCCGAAGGGGTCCTTCGCGAGGAGTTCGAGGTTGTCGCCGAGTTCCTCGTTCACCTCGACGATCTCGCCCGAGAGGGGGGCGTAGATGTCGGAGACCGCCTTCACCGACTCGACCTCGGCGTAGGGCTGTCCCTGCTCGAGCAGGTCGGTGACCTGCGGCATGTCCACGTAGACGAGGTCGGAGAGCGCGGCGACGGCGAAGTCGCTGATCCCCGTCGTGGCGATGTCCTTCTCGATGCGCACCCACTCGTGGGTCTTCGCGTACTTGATGTCGGTCGGGCGGCTCATCTGGTGTGTCTCCTCGTAGAGGGGCCGGAGTCTACTTCTTGCGCTTGTAGAACGGGAGCGGAACGACGACGCAGCCGTGGCGCTTCCCGCGGATGTCCACGTCGAACTTCGACCCGACGGCCGAGAGGCGCGGCGGGACGAAGCCCATGGCGATGTTCTTCTCGAAGGTGGGGGAGAACGTCCCCGACGCGACGACGCCGATCGGCGCGCCGGACTCGTCCCCCGACTCGTGGATCGTGCAGCCGTTCCGCGGCACGCGCTTCGTGTCCACCTCGAAGCCCACGAGCAGCTTCTTCATGCCCTCGGCGCGCTGGCGGAGGAGCGCCTCCTTCCCGAGGAAGGGGCCGCTCCCGTCGAGGTTCACCCCGAAGTTGAGCTGGGCCTCCAGCGGCGTCGTCTCGAGGTCGAGCTCGTGTCCGTAGAGCGGCATCCCGGCCTCCGTGCGGAGCGCGTCGCGCGCCCCGAGGCCCACCGGCGCGAGGCCGAGGTCGCGCCCCTGGGCGGTCAGCACGTCCCAGATGCGGACGGACTCCTTCCGGTCGAAGAAGATCTCGAAGCCGTCCTCGCCCGTGTAGCCGGTGCGGCTGATCAGCGCGGGGATCGCGAGGACCTTCCCGCGGGTCATCCGGTAGTAGCCGAGCTTCGAGAGGTCCTGGTCGCAGACGCGCTGGAGGAGCTTCTCCGAGTTCGGCCCCTGGAGGGCCACCATCTGCTGCGCGACGCCGAGGAAGCTCTTCCCGAGGAGCGGCTCGGCGGGATCCGCCGTGTCGATGGCCTCCGCCTGGAAGCCCTTCGCGGCGATCTGCGCGCGCACGTGATCGCGGTCGCGGTCGCGGTTCCCCGCGTTGATCACGAGGTGCGTGCGGTCCGTGTCGCGGTAGACGAGCACGTCGTCGAGCGCGGTGCCGCGCTCGGTGGCGAAGATGCCGTACTTCACGCGGCCGACGCCGAGCTTCATCACGTCGCAGGTGACGCACCAGTCGGCGGCCTCCGCGTGCTGCGGGCCGACGAGCTCGAGGCGGCCCATGTGGCCGATGTCGAAGATCCCGACGGCGGTGCGGGTCGCCCGCGCCTCCTCGACGATGCCCTGGTACTGGACGGGCATCTCCCATCCGCCGAAGTCGATGAGGCGGGCGCCGAGGCCGAGGTGCGTCTCGTAGAGCGGTGTGCGCTTGAGCATGGGGGGCCGATGTTCGCAGCGGCGCGGCGCGGCGCGAGAAAAAGCCTCAGCGTCGCGCGGGTCCGCGGAGTCCTGCCGACTCCGCGATCCGCGGCGCGAGGGCGCGCACCCTCGCCGCGACGGCGGCGGCGTCGATCGTCGCGTGACGCCGGTCGCGGTAGACGACCCGCCCGTCCACCACGGTGTGGACGACGTCGGACCCGCGCGTCCCGTAGGCGAGGTGCGCGTACGGGTCGAAGAGGGGCGTCATGTGCGGCGACGACGTGTCCACGACGCAGAGGTCCGCGCGCTTCCCCGCCTCCAGCGTGCCGATGCGGTCGCCCATCGACAGGAGTTCCGCTCCGCCGCGGGTCGCCAGGCGGACGGCCTCCCGCGCGGGGACCGCGGTCGGGTCCTCGTCGCGCCCCTTCGGGAGCAGCGCCGCGAGCCGGACCGCGTCCCAGAGGTCCAGGTCGTTGTTCGACGCGGCGCCGTCGGTTCCGAGGCCGAGCCGCATGCCCGACGCGAGGAGCGCCGCGATGTCGGGGACGCCGGAGCCGAGCTTCAGGTTGCTCTCCGGGTTCAGCGACACGCCGGCGCCGGCGTCGCGGATCAGCGCGCGGTCCTCCTCCGTCAGGTGGACGCCGTGGGCGCAGATCGTGCCCTTCCGCAGCACGCCGGTGTCGGCGAGGAGCCGCGGAGGCGTCACGCCGTGCGCCGCGACGCAGTCCGCGACCTCGCGGCGGGACTCCGAGACGTGGATCTGGATGGGGACGTCCCACTTCGCCGCCATCGCCGCGCCCTTCCGCAACTTCTCCGGCGGCACCGTGTAGACGGCGTGCAGCGCGAGCGACACCGAGACGAGCGGATGCCCTCCGTACTTCGCCGCGAGCGCCGCGCCGGTCTCGATGCTCGCGTCCGCCGACGGCGCGTCCGGCGTCTCGAACGCGAGGACCGCCTGGCCGAGGAGGACGCGCATCCCCGCCTCCGCGCAGACGCGGCCGACCTCGTTCTCGAAGAAGTACATGTCGGCGAAGGTCGTCGTGCCGGAGGCGAACATCTCCGCCACCGCGAGTTCCGTCCCGAGCGCCACGTTCTCCGGCGACGTGAACCGCTTCTCCGCGGGCCAGACGTACTTCACGAGCCACTCGTGGAGCGGGACGTCGTCCATGAGCCCGCGGTAGACGGTCATCGCGGCGTGGCCGTGCGTGTTCACGAGACCGGGGAGGACGATCCCGCCGGAGATCCGGTCGGCGCCGGGGTGCGCGCGCTCGAGATCCGCGCGCGGCCCGACCGCGACGATGTCGCGTCCGCGCACGGCGACCGCGGCGTCCGCGAGGACGGGGAGCCCGTCGGTCATCGGGAGGACATGGTCTCCGCAGACGAGCAGATCCGCGCGGTCGTGCATCGGCGCGATGCTGCCCGCCGGGCGGCGGAATGTGGAGGATCGCCGAGCGGCGCCGCGCGAGAATGCGCGGATGACCGGCGCATCCGAACCGGCCGCCGAACCGCGCGCGGGATCGCTCCTCGTCGCGGCGCCCTCGATGCTCGACCCGAACTTCATGCACACGGTCGTCCTGCTGTGCGCGCACAGTCCGGACGGCTCCCTCGGCTTCGTCCTGAACCGCCCGTCGCCCGTCTCGACGTCGGACCTCGACTCCGAGCTGGAACTCCTCGCCACCCGGAAGGAGTCGCTCTTCACCGGCGGTCCGGTGTCCCCGCGCGAACTGCACGTGCTCCACCGGACCGGGCGCGGCGTGCCCGGCTCGCTCCCCGTGGTGGACGGCGTCGCGCTCGACGGGGAGCCGGACGCGCTCCACGCGGCGCTCTCCGACGCCGACCCCGCCGTCGCCCGCGTGCGGTTCGTCGCGGGGTACGCGGGATGGAGCGCCGGACAGCTCGACGCGGAGCTCGCCGAGTCGAGCTGGATCGTGTGCCCGGCCGACGCGAGGACGATCTTCGACGGGCGCCCGGAGACCCTCTGGCGCCGCGTGCTCCGCGCGCAGGGCGGCGCGACGGCGGCGCTGGCCGACCTGCCGCCGGACCCGAGCTGGAACTGACGGGGACCCGGTCGGGCGGATGGGCTACCATCCGCGCGCCGCAGTGACCCTCGTCACGCGGCGCACACGCATTCCAGGAGATCGCATGCACACTCTCGCCGCCATGGACCCGACCGTCTCGGGGGTCATCGAGTCCGTCCTCCGCTGGCTCCACGTCGTGTTCGGGATCCTCTGGATCGGGCACCTCTTCTTCTTCAACTTCGTCAACGCCTTCTTCGCGCCGACGATGGACGGCGAATCGAAGAAGAAGGTCGTCCCGGAGCTGATGCCGCGCGCGCTGTTCTGGTTCCGCTGGGGCGCTGCGCTCACGTGGATCACCGGCGTGCTCCTGCTCGGGCTCGCCTTCTACATGGTCCCGCTGCAGACCCTCGTCCCGGACCGTCCGGGCGGGGAGCCGGAGTGGAACGGCTTCCGCCTCGCCATGCTCGCGGTGACGTTCCTCGGCGTCTTCGTCTACGACGCGCTCATGAAGACCGCGCTCAAGGCGCCGGCCGCCCAGTTCTGGGGCGGGTTCGTGCTGATCGCCGGAGCCGTCTGGGCGTTCACGGCCGCCGGGTTCACCCAGCGCGGCATGCAGATCCACGTGGGCGCGATGCTCGGCACGATGATGGCGTTCAACGTGTGGTTCCGGATCTGGCCCGCGCAGAAGCAGATCATCGCCGCGGTGAAGGGCGGCACCGCCCCGGAGGCGGCCCTGGTGGCGCTCGCCGGCAGCCGGAGCAAGCAGAACACCTACATGTCGTTCGCGCTGCTCTTCCTCATGCTCAACCTGTCCCACAACTGGATGATCCGCTCCACCGAGGGCGGGTTCAACCTGCTGCCCGTCTTCACGTCGCTGTCCGTGCTCGTGGCCTTCGGCCTCTGCGCGCACGTCTACGGCCACGCGAAGAAGGTCAAGGGCTTCTGACCGGCCGCGGGGGATCCCGCTCCGAATCGGTTGCCGGAGAGGCACGAGGGTTGCGACCCTCGTGCCTCTCATGGCTCTCAGGCTGGAGCGCATCTCGAAGTCGTACGGGGGCCGCGAGGTCCTCCGCGACGTGTCCCTCCACGTCCGCCCCGGGGACTGCTACGGCTTCCTCGGACACAACGGGGCGGGGAAGACGACGGCGCTCCGCATCGCGCTCGGGCTCGTTCCGGCCGACACCGGGCGCGTCGTCACCGGAGGCTTCGACGCGGCGGACCATCCGCTCGCGGCCCGCGCCCGCTCCGGCGGCCTGATCGAGGTCCCGGGCTTCCACGGGAGCCTGACGGGGCGGCGGAACCTGTTCCTCCTCGCCCGCGTGCAGGGCCTCGGGCGGGACGCCGCGCGCGCGGAGTGCGACCGCGTCCTCGGGCTGGTCGGACTCTCCGACGCCGCGGACCGCGCGGCGGGGACGTACTCCCAGGGCATGCGCCAGCGGCTCGGGATCGCGCAGGCGCTCCTCGGCCGCCCGGCGGTCGTGCTCCTCGACGAACCGCTGAACGGACTCGACCCCGAGGGGATCGAGGAGATGCGCCGGCTCCTCCGCCGCCTGACCCGCGACGAGGGCACCGCTGTCCTCCTCTCGAGCCACCAGCTCGCCGACGTCGCCGACGTGTGCAACCGCGTCGGAATCCTGAAGCAGGGGCGGATGCTCCTCGAGGAGGAGACCGGGACGCTCCTCGGCGGCGCGAAGGGACGGTACGTGCTCCGCGCGGCGGGGCCGGGCTCCGAGGATGGGCTCCGCCGCGCGCTGGCGGCGGCCGGGCTCCCGGCGACCGCGCGTCCCGACGGCGCGATCGAGACCGATCTCGGCGGCCGCCCGCCCGCCGACGTCGCGCGGGCGCTCGTCGCCGCAGGCGCGGCGTTCTCCGCGTTCGCACCGAAGCCGCGGACCCTCGAGGACGTGTACCTGACGTGCGACGGATCGGCATCGCCGCCCGCGCCTGACACGACGGCTCCGACGACACCGCCGGTGCCTGAGGCCGCGCCCGCGGCGCCGGTCCTCCGCACGGCCCGATACGAGCTCTCGCGGTGGTTCGCCGGGCCGGCGGTCCCGCTGCTGCTCGTCGCCCCTGCAGCCGCATCGGTCGCGTGCATCGTCCACGCGTCCGCCGAGGCGAAGGCGCGGGCGGCCGACGTCGCGTCCGGCAAGGTGTTCTCCACCTCGCAGACGACGGGATTCACCGCGCTGGCGCTGGGACTCGCGTGGGGGCTGCCGCTGCTCGCCGCGGTCGTCGCGTCGATCGGATCGCAGTCGGTCGCGGGCGAGTCGGCGCGGGGCACGCTCCGCAATCTGGCGCTCCGTCCGGTCGGCCGCGGGCGCATCGTCGCGGGGAAGCTCCTCGCGCTCTCGGTCGCCGCGGTCGCGGCCTTCGCGCTGACGGAGGCCGCGAGCTGGGCGGCGGCGGGCGCATCGTTCGGGTTCGGCGACCTCGTGGAGATCCTCCCGAACGGCGTCGAGATGCCGCTCCAGAAGGCGTCCGACGTGTGGCCGGACGCGGTCCGCGCGTCGTGGATGCCCGCGGTCGCGGTGCTCGCCTACGCCTCGCTCGGCGTGCTCGTCGGCAGCGTCGCGCGGAGCGCCGCGGGCGCCATGGCCGCCGCGATCGGACTCGTCGCGGTCCTGGTGGTCGGACTCGCGTTCGCCCCGAGCGGCGCGCTTCCCTCGTCGCACCTCCCGTGGTGGCAGGTGCGCGACCTGTCGCCCGTGCGGCGCCTCTTCGACGTGTCGCAGGGCGTGAGCAACGCGCTCCCCGCCGACGCGGCGGGGCCGTGGTGGGGGCCGTGGGCGTGGCTCGCCGGAGCGGCGGGACTCGGTGCGTGGCTGATGCGAAGGAGGGCGATCCCGTGACGCGGATGCGAACACGTTCCGAGCTGCTTGCCGTGCTCCTGGCGGGTCCTCTCGCCGCGTCGTGCGCGACGATCGGCGCCGGCGACCTTCCGGAGAAGCTCCCGCCGCTCTCCGACATGGAGGAGCCGTTGGCCCTCCACGAGGAGCCGAAGGACGAGGCCGCGCGCCGCGCGCTCCCGCTCGGCGCGTTCACCGGCGTCACCGCGGCCGACGCGCGGAAGTCCCTCGACGAGATCGACGGCGATCCCGTCGGCGTCCGCGTGCAGAAGGTGATCGAGAACTCGCCGGCCGACGCGGCCGGGATCGACGAGGACGACCTCCTGCTCGCGGTCGCCGTGGACGGCGGGCCGGCGCGGGAACTCGACCGTCCGAGCGAGTGGCGGAAGGCGGAGATCGACGCGAGCGGCGGGTCGAGGTTCCGCGTCACGCTGGACCGCGCCGGCGACGAGCGCACCGTCGAGCTCACGGCGACCGCGCGCGTCCGCCCGACCGAGCGCGCCGCCGCGCAGCGCTTCCGCGAGGAGCGGAAGGTCGGCGTGGTGCTCCGCACGGCGACCGAGGTCGAGGCGCGCGCCGCGGGGCTCGGACCGGGCGGCGGCGCGGTGGTCGTGGGGCTCTCGGGCGGAAGCCCGTGGCGGCCGCGCGAGGACGGGAGCGCGGGCGGCGTCCGGTTCGGCGATCTCCTCGCCGCGGTCGGCGGGCGCCCAGTCGCGCACCCGCAGGAAGTGATCGCCGCGATCCAGGACGCGCGTCCGGGATCGACGCTCCGGGTCGCCGTCGTGCGCGACGGCGCGACGCGCGAGTCCGATCTCCCGCTCTCCCGCCGCGAGCAGCAGGTGACGGACGTGCGCATTCCGCTGCTCTTCACCCACGAGAAGGAGCGCGGCTCGTCCGAGACGTCGGTGCTCGCGGGGCTCGTCCGGACGCGCAGCACGCCCGCGGCGTGGGACTGCCGCATCCTCTGGATCATCTCGTTCGGCGGCGGGGACGCGGACCGGCTCGAGGAGGTGGATCGTTGAGTCCGCGCGGACTCCTGTTCGTCGCGGCGCTCGCCGCCGCCGCCACCCTCGCCGCGCCGCACGGCGTGTCCGCGCAGCAGCGGTTCGGCACGGTGACCGCGGTCCAGGCGCCGAAGGGCCAGTCGATCCGGAGCGCGTTCCTCGCCGACATCGACGGCGACGGCGCCGACGACCTCGTCGTCGCGACGCGGCGCGGCGGGAAGCGTCCGTCGCGGTCGGTGCGCGTGCACCTGCGCCGGAGCGGCGAGGCGACGTTCGACCCCGAGCCCGACGCGACGTACGACCTCACGCCCGACGTCTGCGCGATCGGCGCGGGCGACGTGGACCCCACGCGCGCCGGGTGCGAGGTCGTGCTCTTCACGTCGCAGGCGGTGCATGCGTGGCTGCCGCGCCCCGGCGAGGACGCCGAGGTCGGGAAGCTTTTCGACGCGAGCTTCCTCTGGCAGATGCCGGACACGCGCGACGTCCTCGTCTGGCAGGGGTCGTTCTCCGACGTGGACGGCGACGGACGCACCGACCTCGTGCTCCCCGAGCCCGACCGCTACCGGATCGCGCTGCAACGTCCCGCGGCGGCGCCGGAACCCGGTCGCGGCGGCGCGTCGTGGCTCCCGGTCTCCGTCCTCCGCGTCCCCGAGGACGAGGTCGGCGAGGACACGGAGTCGGCCGGCGCGCGCCGCCTCCGCGCCCGCGCCGAGCGCCGCCGCCTCCGCGTGCAGATCGCGATCGGCGAGGGCGGCGACGCGCCGACCGACCTCGTGGACGTGACGGAGTCCGTCCCCGCGCCGCAGATCCTCGACTTCGACGGCGACGGGCGGCGCGACGTGCTCGCGCAGACCGCGAGCGCGCTCCACGTCTGGAGGCAGAAGGCCGACGGCACGTTCCCCGAGCAGCCGGACTCGACCTGGCCGCTGCCGGTGGTCGCCGACCGTTCGCGGCGCCTCGACGTGAGCTACTCCGCGCACGCCGCCGAGTTCTCCGGCGACGGGCGCGCCGACTGCGTCTTCCTCGCGGGCGACGCGCGGTCGGAGTCCACGCGTACCCAGATCCTCGTCTTCGTCCAGGGCGCCCCCGGCCCGTCGCCGCTCTTCGGCGGGAAGGGCGAGCCGACCGGGCTGATGGTCGTCTCCGGCTTCGCGGGCGGCGCGCGGCTCTCCGACGTGGACGGCGACGGGCTCCCCGACCTCTCGCTCGGCGTCGTGAACATCGACGGGCTCGACGCGCTCGCCGCGGCGGCGAAGGGGACCCTCGACACGGAACTGCTCGTGTGGCGCAACCGGCGCGGGCGCTTCGAGCGCGCCCCGGACCTCCGCTGGGTGGTGCCGATGCGCGGCGAGTCCCTCCGGAACGCGAAGGGCGAGTCCGTCGTCGCGCGGTTCGTCGCCGACGCGACCGGCGACGGCGTCCGCGACCTGCTCGTGCGCGACCAGCCGTCGCACCTCGCGCTCCGCATGGTGCGACGTCAGGGCGAGTCGCTCTCGGTCGTGGAGCGGCCGCTCTGGGAGACGGTCCTCTCCGACGGCGCGACGGTGCACGTCCACGAGCCGGCGGGACGGAAGCCGCCCGAGGTGCTGATCGTCGAGGACGGGATGGTCCGTCACGTGAGGTGGCCATGAAGATGCGCCTGCCGATCGTCGCGGCCGCGTGCGCGGCGGCGCTCGCCGCGTCGGTGCGCGGGCAGGACGATTCGCCCCGCGCGGAGGTCGTCCGCACCGACCGCGCCGCCGTCCTCGCCGCCGAGTTCCCCGTGTCGGAGCGCCGCGTCGTGGACGTGGACGGCGACGGGCTCCGCGACCTCCTCGTCGTGGGCACCGCCGGCGAGGTGCGCACCTGGCGCCACCTGCCGCCGACGGACGCCGATCCTTCGTCGCCGCTCGCGAGGCAGCCGGCAGGGACGCTCGTGCTCTCCGAGCCGGAGCGATCGCTCCTCGCCGTCGCCGACGCGCTCGGGACGGGGAAGCCGCAGCTCCTCGTGCTGACGAGGCAGGGGCTCTTCGCGCACGGCCCGTCCCCGGACGGTTCGTTCGCCCGCGCCGGCACGCTCGTCTCCAAGGACGCGCGCCTCCCGCTCCGCACGGGGCGGCCGCGCTTCGCCGACTTCGTGACCGACGTGGACGGCGACGGGCACCCGGACGTCGTCGTGCCGAAGGCCGACGCGTGCGAGCTCTGGCTCTGGCAGGCGCCCGCCGAGCCCGGCGCGCCGCCCGCGTACCGGCGCGCGGCGACGCTCCGCGTGAACGTGTCCCGGGAGCGCCGGGCGACGTCGGAAGCGCTCTCCGACATCCTCGAGTCCTCGTTCCGGATCCCGCGGCTCGACATCCGCGACGTGAACGGAGACGGACACCGCGACCTCTGCGTCGAGGAGGGGAAGACGCGCGCGTTCCACCTCGCCGGCGCCGACGGGGCGATCTCCTCGGAACCGACGGTGTCCCTCGACCTCGAGATCTTCCGGGACACGACGCCCGAGGCCGAGGTGCGCCTCGGGAGGACCCTCGCGGGTTCCGACGACCAGCGCTACGAGAGCCGCGACCTCGACGGCGACGGCATCCCCGACCACGTGATCTCCCACCGCCGGAAGGTCTGGGTGTTCCACGGGCGGACCGAGGGCCCGCAGTTCACGGAGCCCACGCAGATCCTGAAGGTCGCCGACGACGTGACGGCGCTCCTCCTCCTCCGCCTCGACGAGGACCCGCGCCCCGACCTCCTCCTCCTCCGCATCCAGGTGCCGTCGATCGCCACGATCCTCCGCGGGCTCGTCACGTCGTGGGACGTCGAGATCGGCGCGCTCGGCTATGCGGGGAAGACCGCCGGGCGCGGGTTCGAGACGGAGGCGCGCTGGAAGGGCGAGCTCTCGGTGCGCCTCCCGGCGATCCTCGGGGTGCTGCGGGACCCGGACGCGCTGATCCGCCGCTTCGAGGACGTGTCGAGGCGGTTCCGCGCGGGCACGGAGGGGGACTTCGACGGCGACGGCAAGGCCGACCTCGCGATCGCCGACGCCGCCGTCGCGAGCGACGCGGACGAGGCGGGGGAGCCCGGCGTGCCGCGCGGCGTCGCGCTGTGGACCGGGCGCGAGGCGCCGCTCCGCACGTCGGACAGCGAGACCGAGATGGCGCGCGTCTTCTTCGGCGACGACGACCGCGTCTGGGACCTCGACCGCATCCTCCGCTGGCTCGGCACGCTCGCGGACCAGCGCGCGGCGCGGCTCACCGGCGGGCGCCCCGCGGACGCGCGGATCACGTTCCGTCCCGCCCACGAGGCGGAGTTCGAGGAGGTCCTCGTCGGCGACGTGACCGGCGGCGCGGGCGACGAGATCCTCGTCTGCTACGAACTCGAGGACGGACGCGGCGCGATCGAAGTCTGGACCTGCCGGAAGGCCCGCTGACCCGGACCGCGCACGAGGGAAGAAGCGGCGTCCGGCGCGGGTTCGGCGCCTCATGACCGGAAGCGCTGCGCCCCTGCTCGACGCCGTCGTCGTCGGCGCGGGCTTCGGAGGGCTCGGCGCGGCGATGGAGTTCGCGTCGAAGGGTCGTCGCGCCGTCGTCTGCGAGGCGCTCACGTACCCCGGCGGCTGCGCCGGCGCCTTCCGGCGCGGCGGCTACGGGTTCGACGCGGGCGCGACGCTCGCGGCCGGCTTTGCCGAGGGGCAGCGCTTCCGCACGTGGATCGACGACCTCGGGCTTCGCCTGGAGACGTCGCGGCTCGACCCCGTCGTGGAGTTCCGCGCGGCGGGGATCGCCTTTCCCGTGAGCGCGGATCGCGCCGCGTTCGCGGAGATGCTCTGCCGCATGCCGGACGCGCCGACGGAGGCCGTCCGTTCGTTCCTCGCGACGCAGCGTCGGGTCGCCGACGCGTTGTGGCCGGTCCTCGACGACCCGGAACTCCTGCCGCCGATCGGACTCCGTGGCGTCCTCAAGCACGCCGCCCGGATTCCGCGCTACGCCGCGGCCGCGCGATGGGCCGGGCGCTCGCTCGCCGAGTGCATGCGAGTGCACGGCGTCCTCCGATGGACGCCGCTCCGCACATTCGCCGACGCCGTCTCGCAGATCACCGTGCAGTGCAGCGCGGAGGACGCCGAGGCGCCGACGGCGCTCGCCGCCCTCGACTACTTCTGGAGGGGCGCCGTGCATGTCCGCGGCGGCATCGGCGCGCTCGCGGCGGAACTCGTCCGCTCGGCGGGGGAGCGCGGCGTCGAGTTCCGGTTCGCCACGCGCGTGCTCGGGCTGCGGCGCGACGGCCCGGTCTGGATCGTGCGCACGAACCGGGGCGACCTCCGCGCGCGGCGCGTCGTCGCGAACGTCCTTCCGCAGGGGCTTTGCCGGCTCGTCGGAACCGAGATCCCCGGAGTCGCCCCGCTCGCAGTGCAGGTGGAGACGGGGTGGGGCGCCGCCATGCTCTACCTGGTTCTCCGGGACGGACCCGAGCCACCGCGGCACCTTCAGCTCGTGGACGACCCGTCGCGTCCCCTCGTCGAAGGGAATCACGTGTTCCTCTCGATCTCCGGCTCGGGAGAGGGCGATCGGGCGCCGCATGGGTACCGCACCGCCACGGCGTCCACGCACGTGAGGCTTCCGGACCTTCGGTCGCTCGGCGCCGCCGAGCAGGGCGAAGCGGTTGCGGCGATCCAGTCCGCGATGCGCCGCACGCTCGGACGCCGCGCGCCGGAGTGGTGGAGCCGCGTGACCGCCGAGTTCACCGCATCGCCGCGCACGTTCGAGCGTTTCACCGGTCGCGACGGAGGCTTCGTCGGCGGGGTGCCGAAGCGACGGGGGCTCGCGAACTACCGTTCGCTCGGCCCGATCGAGGCGCTCCCGGGGCTCTTCATCGCAGGGGACAGCGCATTCCCCGGCCAGAGCGCCCTCGCGGCGGCGCTCTGTGGAATGCGCGCGGCGACGGCGTCTCTCTCGCGGTAGGCGGCGTCACCGCCTCGCGGTTCGGCGACGGGTGCAGTCACGGCGGGCGCCCGTTCGGTTCGCCCTGCCGGTGGGCGGCCCGGAATCGCGGGGCGGTCCGGCGACAGGGGTTGGTCACCGTTTCGGCCCCGGCGGATGTCGACTGGCAGGCGGCCCGTGGCGCACTGTGCATGTACGGCAGGGCGCCACTGGCGCCTTCCCGTCCCGGTCGCCGCGTACGGCGACGGTTGCGATGACGGCGGGCGCCCGTTCGATTCCCCCCGCCGGTGGACAGGCCCGGTGGTCGGGGCAGTCCGGCGACAGGGGTTGGTCACCGTTTCGGCCCCGGCGGGGATCGACTGGCAGGCAGCCCGTGGCGCACTGTGCATGTACGGCAGGGCGCCACTGGCGCCTTCCCGTCCCGGTCGCCGCGTGCGGCGACGGGCGCGATGACTGCGGGCGCCCGTTCGATTCCCCCCGCCGGTGGACGTGCCCGGAATCGCGAGGCTGCCCGGTGTGCGACGGGGGAGTTCCAGAGGTTCGTGGTGGAGGCGGGGGGAATCGAACCCCCGTCCCGAGATGTTGCTGCTGGGGTTTCTACGCGTGTGTCCGCATCACTTCTCGGGCCTTGCGGCCCGGTGGGCTTACGCCCTCTCGCCCCGGGACGCGCGATGCGGCTCGCGCGGCTCCGGAACCATCCGGCATGATCTCGCCCGCCGCGCGCCGGAGGCGGCGGGCCAGCCCGTTGCGTTGCGTCCCTTCCCCGGCCACGGGCCGAACCTGGGAGGGACGCTCACAGTCCTAGTTTTCGCTAGGCCGCGAGAGCGTAAGTGTTGTTGGCACTTAGTGTTTTCCAGGGGTTTTGCGAGGCCTCCTGGAACCTCGACGCGCCGCCCCGGAAGACAAGTCATCCGGTCGAATCCGGTCGCCCCCGGCGCGCTCGCGCGGGCCGCGGACTCCGGTGTGTGGCGCTCCACCACGATGTCAACCTGCTCCGCCGCCTCGAGGGCGGCGTGCACGCAACGTATCGAACCGGCGATCCCCGTCCCAGGTTCGCCGGGGGGCAGGTAGGATCGGGACGCCGCCCCCTCACGCACCCACGGAGATCCGATGCGCCCCTCCGCTCGCACGCACCCGACGCCGGCCCGCCGCGCGCCCGCCACACTCGTCGCGGCATTCGCCGCGGCGCTCGGAGTCGCGATTCTGGCCGCCGGACCGGCCCCCGCCGCGGCGGAGGAGGACGAGGACGCGCCCGCCGAGGCTCCGCCCGCGACGGATCCCACCATGGACACGGCCATCGAGCAGTGCGACGCGAAGCGTTTCGCGTTCGTGAAGCTCCCGAAGGAGTGGAAGAGCCACCGCGACGAGCAGGCCGAGCCGACGACGCTCGCGTCGTTCCTCGGGCCGTACACGAAGCGCGACGCCGGGCGCGTGGACATCGTGCTCGTCCCGGGCGCCATGCGGGCCACGCTCGCCCGCGCCGCGGTCCTCTCCGCCTATGGCGGCGGAGTGCCCGAGTTCGCGAAGTCCGGTCCGGGCTGGGCCGAGGGCGCGTGGCACCGCACGTCCGGGAACCCGCCCCTCTGCGTGTACGCGAAGTTCGTCGAGAAGGACGGAAGCGTCCTCGCGCTCTACGCGATCGGTCACTTCAACTCCAGGGACGCGATGCGCGACATCGCGCAGAAGATGATCGCGACCTTCCGCGTCGCGTCCGCTCCTCCCGCCGCGGCGACGCCGAAGGGCATGGCCGTCCGGAAGGCCGGGGACTTCGACGTCCTCACGGACGCCCCGAAGGACCAGGACGGCGCGATCCAGAAGGTGATCGCCCCGTGCGCGGAGGCGCGGGAGGCGCTCGTCAAGTGCTTCAAGGCGAAGCCCTTCGACGAGTCCCGTCCGGTGATCCGCTTCTACCAGGACAGTTCGAGGTACCAGGACGACGGCAAGGCGCCCTTCGGCGCCGCCCCGGAGTGGCCCGCGTACGAGGCCGGGTCGCGGCAGCTCTGGGCGCGCTTCTTCCAGAGCGACCGGCCGGAGTTCGTTCCGAACCTGCGCGCGTCCGCCGCGCGTCAGTTCGTCCGGCAGTACTTCGGCGGGCAGCCCCCGGCCTGGATCGAGACGGGGCTTGTCGGCATCGGACAGCACGCCGACGGGAAGCCCGGGAAGTTCGCGGAGAAGGCGATCACGACGGCGAAGGAGAAGGTCCAGTCGTCGAAGCCCCTCGACCAGTGGATCGCGTTCCAGGGGAGGGACGTCGCCGAGGCCGAGCAGTGGGAGCTCTTCGCGTGGCACGTGTTCTTCCGCTGGGGGGCCGGGAAGAAGTACGCGAAGCAGTACGACGCGTCGCTCGACGCGCTACGCCAGGCTGGCGATCCGCAGCTCTCCGCCGACGCCTGGAAGGGCGCCGATTTCGCGGCGATGCACGAGGAGTTCAAGAGCTGGCTTGGGAAGTGGAAGCCCTGACCTGGATCATTCACGAGAGTTCGCACCTGGCCGAGCCCGCGGGCGCGCTGCTGCGTCGGAGCCCTTGACCGACGTGCCGAAGTCGCTCTGCGGTCTCCTCCTTGCATCGCATCCCCGGATCTCGGCCAGGACAGTCCGTCGCCGGGCGACCGTCGGCGGAATCGACGTACACCGCAGGTAGTCCGCGAGTTGGCAGGCAGTCCGCGAGTTGAATGCCGTTCTCGCGCGAACCCTCGTGAATGATCCAGTTTAGGACGACGTCCCTGCGCGACGGACGTACCGGTTCCCGGGACGACGCCCGAGCTCAGCGCTTCCGGACGCGCGCCATCTCCCGCTGCGCGGACTTCTTCCGCTCCGTCTCCCGCTTGTCGTGCGTCTTCTTCCCGCGGACGAGGGCGAGCTCGATCTTCGCGATGCCCCGCGCGTTCCAGTAGAGGCGGAGCGGGACGAGCGTCAGCCGCTTCCTCTCGGCCTCGGACTTGAGGCGCGCGAGCTCGGTCGCGTGGAGCAGGAGCTTCCGCGGGCGCGTCGGCTCGAGCTTCACCTGTCCGCGGTCGCGGTACTCGTCGATGTGCATCTTCACGAGCCAGAGTTCCGCGTCGCGGAAGCGCGCGTAGCTCTCGTCGAGGCTCGCGCGGCCGAGGCGCAGGCTCTTCACCTCGGGCCCCTTCAGCATGACGCCGCACTCGATCGTCTCCACGATCTCGTAGCGGTGCCGCGCCTTGGGGTTGCCGACGGTCGGCGTCCGCGCCGCGGCGTCCTCGGGGCGCTTCGATGCCATCGCCCTCTTCTGCCACGCCGCGCCTCCGCGCCCGCGGAAGTTCGACCGGTCACGGTCGTTCCTCGCTTGGCGCCGCCCGCACTCCTTGCGATGCTTCGCGGCTCGCCGACCTGCGGAGGTGGCGGAATTGGCAGACGCGCCAGATTCAGGTTCTGGTGCCCTTTACCGGGCTTGCGGGTTCAAGTCCCGCTCTCCGCACCATTCGCGCGATCGCTCCCGCCGACGTCCCCGGACCGGGGGCGCCCCGGGGGGGCGGCGTCCGGCTCCGGAGGCTCGATGCTCGCAGGCAAGAAGGGACTCGTCCTCGGCGTCGCGAACAAGCGGAGCCTCGCCTTCGCCTGCGCGCGCGCGTGCGCCGAACGGGGGGCCGAGGTCGCGCTGACCTGCCAGAACGAGCGCTTCGAGCAGGGGGCCCGCGACCTCGCCGCCACGCTGCCCGGCGCGAGCGCCACGGCGCCCGTGTTCCGCTGCGACGTGACCCGCGACGAGGACATCGCGTCGCTCACGGAGTCGATCCGTTCGCGCTGGGAACGCGTGGACTTCCTCGTCCACTCGATCGCCTTCGCGAACCCCGAGGAGCTGAAGGGCCGGTTCCGCGACACGTCGAGGCCGGGCTTCTCGCAGGCGCTCGACATCTCCTGCTACTCCCTCGTCGCGGTGGCGCGCGCGGTCGCGCCGCTCATGCCGTCCGGCGGTTCGGTCGTGACGCTCTCCTACCTCGGCGGCGAGCGCGTCGTCCCCAACTACAACGTGATGGGGGTGGCGAAGGCGGCGCTCGACTGCGCGGTGCGGTACCTCGCGTACGACCTCGGCCCGTCCGGGATCCGCGTGAACTCCGTCCTCCCGGGCCCGATCCGCACGCTCTCCGCGTCCGGCGTCGGCGACTTCTCGAAGATGCTCGACCACGTGGAGCAGGTCTCGCCGATGCGGCGGAACGTCGCGGCCGACGAGGTGGGCGACGTCGTCGCGTTCCTCGCGTCCGACATGGCCCGCGGAGTCACCGGGGCGATGATCCACGTGGACGCCGGCTACTCCGTGATGGGCGTGGCCATCGGCGCCCCGAAGGACGAGGAGACGAAGGGCGGCGTGGCTTCGTGAGGCGGCTCCCGATCCTCGCGCTGACGCTCGCGCTCGGGGCAGCGGCCTCGTGCAAGTCCGGCGGACCGTCGATGCAGAGCCTCGTCGGCGACCTGAAGGCGCAGATCGACGCGGTCTTCGGCGCGAAGTCGCTGCCGGGGAGGCACCTCGGCGACATCGAGGCGGCGCACGAGTCGGTCATCAACCCCTGGCGCCTCCGCGCGGACCAGCCGGACGCGCTCATGCGCACGTCGAACGCGGTGCAGGCGCTCGCCACGTGCGAGTACGCCCGGTGGGAGGAGTCGGCGATCGCCGTCCACATCCTCTCCAGCATGGCGGAGAAGCACCCGTCCGCGCTGATCCGCGCGACGGCGTTCGACACGCTCGCGCGGATGGGCGAGTGGGCGATCCCCGCGGCCGACCTCGCCGTGGCGCCGACGACCGAGAACGACGTGAAGGACGCGATCACGCGCCTCCGGAACGCCGCGCGCGCCCCGGCCGGCGACGCCTCCGCGTCGGCCGACGTCGCCCGCGCCGTTTCCGTGTTCGCGAGCTACCGCTTCGACACGCAGGTGGCGCCGCCCGAGGGGGCCGACTTCAGGAACGTGGGGCGGATCCTCGTCGCCCACTTCAACATGGCGAACACGGTGCTCGGCGCCCTCACGAGCGACGTCGTCGTCTCGTACGCGGCGGACCCGGCCGTCCACGACGCGCTGGAGCTCGGGCGCGTGACCGTCTCCGCGTCCGCCATCCGCGCGGGGCTGCTCGCCGGCGCCACGGCGGATCCGTCGGAGATCGTCCGGGCGGCGGCAGTCCGGAACCTCGCCGTCATCCGCCCCGAGATCGGCGCCGCCGTGCTGTCGGCTGCGGTCCGCCGCGACCTCGCCAGCGCCGTGCGGCGCGAAGCCGCGCGGGCGCTCGGAAGCTATCCCGCCGCGGAGTCCGTCCCCGCGCTCCTCGACGCGCTCGGCGACGACATGCCCGACGTCCGCTCCGCGGCCGCGCAGTCGCTCCGGGCGCTCAGCGGGCAGGACTTCCGCGAGGATCGCGCGCTCTGGCGGCGCTGGTGGCAGTCCGGCGGCGCGGCGGCGCCGTCCGCGCGGTGAGACCGTGACCCTGGACGGGAAGGTCGCGCCCGAAGCGACGGACGCGACGGACGCGGCGAACGGCGCGGGAACCTCGAAGAAGACGGGCCTCGGACTCTGGCTCCTCCGGGTGGCCGGGATCGCACTTCTCGTCTACGTGCTCTGGAACGTGGGCTGGCACGACTCCGTCACGCTGCTCGACAAGACGCAGGTCACGGGCGAGATCGTGGGTGAGATCCCGCGCGCCGTGGAGCCTCCCGGCGAAGTGACGCTCCGCCTCGCCGACGGCTCCCTCCGCACGTTCGGCACCGCGGAACTCCAGGTCGTCCGCGTCGAGGATTCCGCGTACCCCGACGTCAGCGAGGGCGTCCTCCGCCTCGTCGAGCGGAGCGACAAGTGGAAGCTCGCGCTCGGCGCGCTCCTCTTCGGGCTGATCTCCCAGTTCGGCGTCTGGCGGTGGTGGATCCTCCTCCGCGCGATCGGCGTGCGCCTCACGTTCTGGACCGCGCACCGGCTCACGTTCATCGGCTTCTTCTTCAACAACGTGGTGCCGAGCGCCACCGGCGGCGACGTCGTGAAGGCCGTCTACGTGGCGCGGGGAGCGCAGCGCCGCGCGCCCGCGGTGATGACCGTGCTCCTCGACCGGCTGCTCGGGCTCCTCGCCCTGGCGCTCATCGCGTTCGCCGTGATCCTGACGAAACTCGAGGAGAAGGCCTACCGCGAGCTCTCCTGGTTCGTCTTCCTGTTCCTCGGCGGCGCGGCGCTCTTCGCGTTCGTCTTCATGTCCCGCCGCGCGCGCGCGCTGCTCCGCATCGAGACGATCGTGTCGAAGCTCCCGGGCGGGGGCATCCTCGCGAAGATCGACCAGGCCATCTTCGAGTGGCGCGCGAAGCGGAAGGCGCTCCAGTGGGCGCTCCTCCTCTCGTTCGCGAACCAGCTCGGCATCCAGGTCATGATGTGGACCCTCGCCGACGGGCTCCACATGACGACGCGGAGCGGCGACCCGGTCCCCGTCCTCGACTTCATGGTCGTGCTTCCCGTCGCCTTCATCGTGTCCGCGATCCCCGCGATGCCCGGCGGATGGGGCGTCCGCGAGGCGGCGTTCGCCTTCTGGTTCCACTTCGTGGGCGTGGACCGCGGACCCGCGGTGGCGCTCTCGATCCTGAACGGCCTCGTGGCGCTCCTCTGGAGCGTGCCCGGCGGCGTCTACTTCCTGATCGGCCGCGCCGCGGGCGAGTTCCGCGAGGCGCCCGGGTCCGACCGGGACGACGGATCCGGCGGCGACCCCGCTTCGTAGACCGTCGCCTCGCGGCGAGGTCCGTGCCCGGGTGTAGCATCCCCGCGCGCACGGCGCCCGGCGCGAGCCCGGCGGCGCGAAAATCGCGGAATTCCAGGAGGCCCCGGTGACATCCGGGGGGTCTCGGATGTCTCTACTCGTAGTCGGCACGATCGCCTTCGACAGCATCCAGACGCCCGCCGGTCGGGTGGACGACGAGCTGGGCGGCAGCGCCACCTTCTTCACCCTGGCCGCGTCGCGGTTCACCGAGGTGCGGATGGTCGGGGCCATCGGCGCGGACTTCCCGCAGGACCGCTTCTCGGTGTTCGAGGGGCGCGACGTGGACCGCGCGGGAGTCGATCGGATCGCCGGAGGGCGCACGTTCCGATGGGCCGGACGCTACCAGGGCGACATGAACTCGGCGGAGACGCTGGACACGCAGTTGAACGTGCTGGCCACGTTCGACCCGAAGGTCCCGGCGGCGCACCGCGACACGCCGTTCGTGTTCCTCGCGAACCTCTCGCCGCGCATCCAGCTCTCGGTGCTGGAGCAGACGGCGCCGAAGCCGGACGGGAGCGGCCGCCGCTTCGTCATGGCCGACACCATGAACTACTGGATCGACAGCGACCGCGAGGGGCTGCTCGAGGTGATGCGGCGCGTGGACGCGATGATCCTGAACGACGGAGAGGCGCGCCAGCTCACGGGCGAGCGGAACCTCATCCGCGCCGGGCGGAAGGTCCTCGAGATGGGGCCGAAGGCCGTGATCGTGAAGAAGGGGGAGCACGGCGCGTTCCTCTTCTCCACGTACGTGTTCCACGCGATCCCCGCGTACCCCGTCGAGGAGGTCGTGGACCCGACCGGCGCGGGCGACAGCTTCGCGGGCGGGCTCATGGGCTACCTCGCGCGGACGGGCCGGGTGTCCGTCGCCAACCTGAAGCGGGGGATGCTCTTCGGCACCATCGCGGCGTCGTTCACCGTGGCCGGGTTCGGCACCCGGGCCATCGCGCGGGCGACCCGCGAGGACTTCGACGTGCGCCTGCAGGAGTTCGAGCACTTCGTGGCCTGAACGGGGCGCCGGGCGCGGCGCGCGGCGGACCCGATGCGGCTCTTCGCGGCGGTGGAACTCCCGGACGAGGCGAAGCGCAGGCTCGCCGCGGCGGCGGCGCCGCTTCCGGCGCTCGTCCCCGGGCTCCGGCTCTCCGAACCTGCGACCTGGCATGTGACGGTGCGGTTCCTCGGGGACACCGGCGAGCGCGACCTTCCCCGCCTGCGGGAGGCCCTGGCCCGCGGCGCCGCAGGCGCGCCGGCGGGGGTCGCGGCGCTCGCCGCCTTCGGGGCGTTTCCATCGTGGCGGCGGCCCTCCGTGGTGTGGGCCGGGCTCGGCGGTCCGTCCGGCGCCGGTACCTTGGCCGCGCTCGCGCGTTCCGTGTCGGCGGAGCTCCTCGAG
>JAJVHW010000107.1 GCA_022072415.1 Planctomycetota bacterium | reverse complement strand
GCCGAGCATGTCCATGGGAGTCGTGATGTACTCCGTGGACGGCGACGTCGCGGTCAGCGTGGTGAACCGCGGGTGGAACACGAGCGGAACCCGCTCTCCTTCGTAGGACATGACCGATCCTCCTGCCGTGCGCGGGCGAACGCCGAGACCTCGGCGATGCCGCGTCGTTCCCCTTGGCTCCGCATCTCCGCCGGTGCGTCGGCGACCTTGCCGACGCAATGTGGACCCCGGCGGCGACGAAAGCCCAAGACCACGGCGGGAGCGTCCTTTCGCAGCCGCTCCCGCGCGCGGCGTTCACATTGTGCACACACACACACACCGCAAGTGTCAAGCCGGATTTCTGGGGACTTCGACTCCTCCGCCGCCGGTTGCGCGGGCCTGCGCGCCGCATCAGCCCGGCGACGCCGTGCTCGGCGACCCGCCAGGAATCGACGCGGCCGGCTAATCGCCGGCCGCGGTGCGAGCGACGGGGCGTCGGGATCAGACGAAGAGGTTGATCTTCGTGCGCTCGAGCTGCTCCTTCAGGCGCTCGACGACCTTGCCGTGGATCTGGCAGATGCGGGACTCGGTCAGGTTCAGGACCTTGGCGATCTCCTTCATCGAGAGGCCCTCGTAGTAGTAGAGGGTCACGATGACGCGCTCCTTCTCGGAGAGGTGGTTCGCCACCACGTCGCGGATGTCGCGGAGCTGCATCTCGTGGACGGGGGAGCCGGAGAGGTCGTCGTCCTCGAGGAGGTCGATCTTCCGGTTGCCGTGGTTGTCCTCCTGGTCGGTCCACTCCTCGGAGAGGGAGATCATCGAGGTCGCGGAACCGCCCTCGATCATCGAGTGGTACTCCTCGAAGCTCATCTTCAGGCGCTGCGCCATCTCGTAGAAGGTGGGCTCGCGGCCGAACTTCCGCTTGAGCTCCTGGCACGCCTTGTCGATCTTCCCCGCCTTGATGCGGACGAGGCGCGGGACCCAGTCGAGGCTGCGGAGCTCGTCGAGGATCGAGCCGCGGATGCGGTTCATCGCGTACGTCTTGAACTTGACGCCGAGCTCGGGGTTGAAGCGCTCGATCGCGTCGAGGAGGCCGAAGATGCCCATGCTCGCGAGGTCGTCCACCTCGACGAAGGAGGGGAGGGTCGCGGCGAGGCGCTCGGCGACGTAGCGGACGATGGGGAGGTACCGCTCGACGAGGACGTTGCGGAGCTCTTCGGAGGGGGACTTCTTGTACTGCGTCCAGACGTCCGTGAGGTCCGCGTCGGCGATCCGCATGTTCCGCTCCTTGATCCTGGCCCCTGTCCGGGTCCGTCAGGGCGTGCCGAGCGGCGGCGCGGGTCCGCGAGGTCCTCCGCGGTGCGCGGAGGAGTCCGGAGGACGTGAAAAACCGGCAACTGGCTGCCACGACCGCGCACACCCCGTGCGAAGTCAGGCCCTCTAGCTTTGCGTCGCCGCCTTTCGGCGGGTTTGCCCTGAAACGGTCCTGGACGTTTTGAAATGCGCGGGAGGGTCACGTTCCGGCGCGTCGCGCGTCGGCCCAGCCCTTGTTGCGCGCCCCCACCGTCGGAGGCGCGGGAACCATACCCCACGGCATGGGGTCGTCAAGGGGTCGGACCGTCTTTTTTCTCGTTTGGAGAGGAGACGTTCAAACCGTTGTCAGAAAACGACTTGTGCCCATGCAGGTCCGAACTGAAGGGAGAAAACGCGCGATTTTCACGGCTCCGGGACGGGGGTTCCGGGGTTCGGCGGCGGGGCCGGGCCGTCGGGTTGGGAGGACAGGAAGCGGCCCATGAGGGATGGGCACGGCACACGGTCACCCGCCGCACTGGACGCCCCGCCTCGCGGCGGGCCGCCCAGGGGTAGACGCACGACACCCCCCGAACGTCACCGCGGGATTCCGGAGGAGTCCTCCGGGCGGTCGTGCGGCGTGTCCGCGGCGCGGAGCATCGGGTGCCGGGCGAGGAGCACCAGCGCGGCGGTCACCACCGTGGCGACCCACACGCGGAGCCAGACGCCGCGCGCGGCGCGGCGGTGGACGGCCCGCTCGGCGTCGTCGCCGGCCGGAGACGTCGAGCCGTCCTCGTGCTCGCGCAGACCGCGCGAGGCGTGGACGACTCAGGTGCCGCCCTGCGCCTGGAAGACGCAGAGCCAGCCGAAGAAGAGGAGCGGCACGGCGGCGGCGCGTCCCCAGCGGGAGTCGAGCGTCCACTCCACGGCCGCGACGACGACGGCGGCGAGGACCAGCGCGGCGATGCCCGCGGCGAGGCGGCGCCGGCGCCCGCTTGCGGCGATGTTCCCGACCGGGCAGGACCCGCCGTCCGTCATGCCGACTCCGGGTTCGCGTTCATGTCAGCCGATCCACTTCCCGAGCCACGCGAACGAGTGGTCGTAGCGGTAGCTGATGCCCATGTGGCCGTCGTCGAACTCCTCGTGGACGGGCTCGAGGCCGAGTTCGCGGAGACGCTTCGCCAGGATGCGCGTGCCGGCGTGGAGCGCGTACTCGTCGCGCAGTCCGCAGTCGAGGTAGATGCCGCGGAGCTTCCGCAGGTTCGCGGCGTACTTCCGGCACGCGACGGCGGGGTCGAGCCGGCGCCACCGGGCCATGACCTTGTCGTCGGGCTCGCCGGTCGCGAGATCGAACGGCAGGTCGAAGCCCCACGGGCTCTTCGGGTTCGGCGAGTAGCAGGCCGCCATGGCCACGATGTTGAGGACGCCGATGTCCGCGCCCGTCACCTTCGGCTTCGCGCGGAGCTTCTTCAGCCACTTCTCGACGCCGCCCGCGTCGCGGAGCCCGTCCCAGCACTTCACGAAGTCGTAGCCGTAGCAGTAGTCGAAGTACGCGTCGCCGGAGTGGCTGGCGAGCGCGCCGAAGACGTCGGGGTGCTTCATCGCGAGCATGAGCGCGCCGTATCCGCCAGAGGACTTCCCGCACACGCCGCGGTGCCGCGGCTCGGCCAGCGTGCGGAAGCGCGCGTCGATGAACGGCACGACCTCGCGCACGACGAACGTCTCGTAGCGCCCGACGGCCGGGGAGTCCACGTACTGGCTCCCGCCGAGCGCGGTGATGCAGTCCGGGACGGCCACGATCATCGGCGGCACCTTGCCCGTGCCGATGAGCCGGTCCAACCGCTCGTGGAGCGCCTCGTGGAACGGTCCCCGCTGCCACGGGCTCTCGCCGATCCCCGTGAATCCGGTCAGCACCAGCACGAGCGGGTACCGGCGCTCCGTCGCCTGCGCGTATCCCGGGGGAAGGTAGAGGAAGACCTCCCGGTCGGAGGGGTCCCCGAGCGGGTTCTCGCGGAGCGCGCGGCTCGCGATCAGTTCCCGCTTCAACGTGCCCTTGGCGCGCGCGACCATCGTGCCTCCCGTGCGCCGCGGTCTCCGGTTGCCTGCCGCGGCCCCGGGCATCCTCCACGGGGCGGGCCGCGCCGCTCGCGGATTCCGAACGGAGACCCCACGTGGCCCGACGCCTGATCCTGCCCTGCGCCCTGACGATCGCCCTCGCCGCCGCGTGCGGCGACGGCTCGAAGCCCGCGCCGTCCGCGGGCGGCGTCCGCCCGGAGGACGCGGCGCGCCTCGCCGAGCTCCAGAACCGCGGAATCGCGTGCCTGGAGCGCTACGACTACGGCGAGGCCGAGAAGGCGCTCCGCGAGGCGCACGCGCTCGCTCCGACGTGGATCCCCGCGCGGCACCACCTCGCGCTCGCGCTGATCCACGCGACGCAGGGTTCGTCGTCCGAGGCGCGGAAGCTCGTGGACGGGATCCTCGCGGAACAGCCCGAGCATCCGCACGCGGCGTTCCTCGCGGCGTGGCTCGCGGAGCGGAACGGCGAGACCGAGAGGTCCGCGAAGCTCTACGAGACGGCGTGGCGCGTGTCCGGGAAGGACCCGATCGTCGGCGCGAAGTACGGAATCCTCCTCGCGGGGATCGACGGGCGGGAGAAGGACGCCCTCGCCGTGCTCGCCGAGGTGCACGCCGCGCGTCCGGCGCTCGTGGCCGCGGTGAACCAGCTCATGCTGCTCCACCGGATGACGGGCGACGAGGCGACTGCGAAGCGGTACTTCGACACCCTGATCGCGCTGAAGGGCCCGCTCCGCGCGGACATGGAGCAGCCGAAGGTCGGCGAGGAGATCCGCGAGGCGTACGGGAACTTCGGTCCGTTGTCGATGGCCGTGCGCTCGTTCCCGCTGCCGGGGGCGGGCCGCATCCAGCCCGCGAAGCCGCTCCGCGCCGCGGAGGGCCGACCCGTCGCGAAGACCGGCGTCGCGCGGTTCTCGCCGGTGCGTTCCTTCGCGGCGTTCGACGCCGACGGGGACGGCGACACCGACGTCGTCGGGACGTTCGGGCAGGGGCCGGACGACGCGGCGCTGCCGGGCCTCCTGCGGAACGACGGCGGCGCGCTCGTCCCCGCGTCTCTCCCGCTGAAGGACGGCTCCTCCCTGGCCATCGTCGCGGGGGCGTTCGCCGTCGGCGACTTCGACATCGATCCGTCGAGGTCCGAGAAGCAGGGCGCGCCGGGACGCCGCGCGCGGCCGGACCTGGTCGTCGCGTTGCGGTCGCAGGCACCGCAGGTCTACCGGAATCTCGGCGGCGGGACCTTCGAGGCCGTGCCCGCGGCGGAGACGGGGCTCGCCGACCCGAACCTCGCGATCCGCTGGATCGGCGCGTTCGACCTCGACCAGGACGGCGACCTCGACCTGCTCGCGTCCACGGACACCGGACTCCGCGTCTGGTCCAACTCGGGCGCGGCGCGGTTCACCGACGTCACGGAGTCGTGCGGGCTCGGCGCCGAGAAGGCCGCGTGCGGCCCCGCCGTGGCGATCGACTTCGACCGCGACTACGACCTCGACCTCGTCGTCTCGCGTCCCGGCGCGGCGCCGCTCGTCTTCGCGAACGAACGGCTGATGAAGTTCCGCGCGGTGGCGGCCCCGGCGGCCGCGGGGCCCTCGCCGTTCGGCGTGATCGCGGGCGACTTCGACTCCGACGGGACGGAGGACTGCGTCCTCTTCGGCGACGCGTCGGCCACCCTGCTCCGCGGCGCCGGGCGCGCTCTCGCGGCGCAGGCGGTGCCCGGATCGCCCGGCGGCGCGGCGGTCGCGGTGGACCTCGACAACCGGGGCGTGCGCGACCTCGTCTTCGCCGACGGCACCGTGATGCGCGGCACCCTGGACCCGCAGCAGCCGTTCGCGCCGCCGGCGGAGCGCGGCGCGCTGGACGCGACGGCCCACATCGTCGCGCTGGATGCCGACGGAGACGGCGCGGAGGACGTGCTCCGCCTGCCGGGCGCAGGCGACGCGGCTCTGCTCGACATCCCGGGGCGCGGGAAGGGGCGTTCCGTCGTCCTCGACCTCGAGGGCGTGATCCGGAACGACGTGCAGGCCGGGTGGTCGAACCTCGAAGGGCGCGGCGCGCTCGTCGAGGTGAAGAGCGGGGCCGTCTGGCAGCAGTTCCGCGCGGGGAACGTGCAGGGGAACGGCGGCGCGACCGGGAACCGCATCGTCGCGGGCATCGGCGACGCGAAGCAGGCGGACTTCGTGCGCGTGCTCTGGCCCGACGCGGTGCAGCACGCGATCCTCGACGTGCCCGTCGGGTCGCCGCAGCCGGTGGTCGAGGAGCAGCGCCGGCCCGACTCGTGCCCGCTCCTCTTCTCGTGGGACGGCGAGAAGTGGGCGTTCGTGACCGACTTCCTCGGCGTCGGCGGCGTCGGGTTCCTCGTCGCCCCGGGCGTCTACGGGCCGCCGGACCCGACCGAGAGCGTCAAGGTCGAGGCGCCGCTCGTCCGCGCGAAGGACGGGCAGTACGTCTTCCGCGTGATGGAGGCGATGGAGGAGGTCTGCTACGTCGATCACGCGGACCTCGAGGTCGTCGATCACCCGCGCGGCACGACCGTGTTCCCCGACGAGCGGTTCGCCGGCGAGCCGCCGTTCCCGGACGGGACGCTCCTCCCGTACCGCGACGAGATCCTCCCCGTCGCCGCGAAGGACCAGCGCGGGGACGACGTGACGGAGCGCATCACCGCGATCGACCGCCGCTATCCCGACTCGTTCCGGCTCCATCCGCGGCTCCTCGGCGCGACCGAGGAGCAGGTGCTCGAACTCGACTTCGGCGACCGCCTCGCCGGGATCGCGCCGGGCGACCCCGTCGCGCTCTTCCTCCACGGGTGGATCGAGTACGGCTACACGCGGACGAGCGTGGCCGCCGCGGGCGAGGGGTTCGCCTACCAGGCGCCCGCGCTCGAGGCGTTCGACGCCGCGACCGGCGCGTGGAAGCCCCTCGTCCCGAACCTCGGCTACCCGGCGGGCTTCCCGCGCGTGATGACGCACGTCCTGACGGGGCTCGTCTCCCGCGACACGCCGCGCCTCCGCATCCGCACGAACTTCGAGGTGTACGTGGACCGCGTGTGGCTCGGCCGGCTGGACCGGACCGCGGACGTGCGCCGCACGATCGTGCCCTGCCGCTCGGCCGACCTCCGCTGGGCCGGCTACCCGCGCGAGTTCAGCCCGGACGGGCGCTTCCCGCGGATCTACGACTACCAGACGATGGACCCCTCCGCGCCGTGGAAGACCGTCGAGGGGGACTACACGCGGTTCGGCGAGGTCTCGCCGCTGCTCGCGACGGCCGACGACATGTACGTCATCTTCGGGAAGGGCGAGGAGATCGAACTCCGGTTCGACGCCGCGGCGCTCCCGCCGCTCGCCGAAGGCTTCGAGCGGAGCTTCGTCCTCCGCTTCACCGGATGGTGCAAGGGGCAGGAGCTCTACACCGCGCACGGATGGACCGTGGAGCCCCTCCCGTTCCTCGGGATGTCGCACTATCCGTACGGCCCCGACGAGCGCTTCCCCGACGGCGAGGCGCACCGCCGCTGGCGGCGCGAGTGGAACACGCGGAAGGTGCGGTGATCGGCGGTACAACCCGCGGATGGGCGTCCGCTCGATCGTCCGCCGCGCCGCGAGGTTCGCACTGTTCGCAGGGACGCCCGTTGCGGGCGGGCTCGCGCTGCTGCCGCTCCGGCTGATAGATCTCGTCGCGCCCGGAAACGGGCTCTCCTTCGCCGTCGCACGGCTCGTGAACCGCGTGTATCCGACGTGGTTCCACCTCCGCGAGCCCGACGCGGCCACGCTCGACGACGCGGCGTACCTGGAGCAGCGACGCGCCAGCGCGCGCGCGAACATGGCGCGCTATCGCGTCCCGCTCGCGGCGGCGCGGCTCCTCGAGGTCGGCTGCGGGACGGGCGCGAAGACGGCGGCGTACGCGGACGCGGTCGGAGCGCGGGTCGCCGTCGGCTGCGACGTCGACCGCGAGTCGATCGAGTTCGGCATGGCGGCGCGGCGCCCCGGGGAGAGCGCGCCGCTCCTCGTGCTGGCCCCGCCGTACGTGCTCCCGTTCCGCGACGGCGCCTTCGACCTGGTCCTCTGCGAGGAGGTGCTGGAGCACGTGGACGACCCGGACCGCCTCGTCCGCGAGATCGCGCGCGTGCTCGCGCCCGGCGGACGCGCGCTGCTCCTGATCGGTCCGATGTACCTCCATGCGAAGGGCCCGCACCTCCAGACGCACCTCCGCGTGCTCTGGCCGCACGTCCTCTTCTCGCGGGCGACGCTGGAGCGGCTCGTCCGCTCCACGCCCGCCGGGCGGGGGCTTCTCACGCACGACAAGGCGTGGGAGGTGTTCCGCACGCTGAACGGCCACGGCGAAGGGCGCTACCGGCGCGCGATCCGCGCGGGCGGACTCGTCGCGGCGATGTGCGAGCGGACCGCGGAGTATCCCGTCCTTGCGGCGATCCCGCTGCTCGGGGCGTACTTCAGGAAGAACCTGCGGGTCGTGCTCGAGAAGCCCGCGTCCGCGTGAACCGGCGGAGGATCCTCGCCGCGAGAGAGCGGCTCGCCGACCTGCGCCGCACGCTCTCCTCCCTGCGCGCGAGGTCGGCGCGCACGAGGTCCATGCCCCCCGGCGTCGTCCGGCCCGTGCCCGGGAGCGCGTCGGCGGTGCGGCGGAAGAGCGCGAGGAGCGCGTCGGCGTCGCGCGGCGCGATGCGGTCGTCGTACCACCGTTCGATCGACGACGTGTCCGCGTCCGGCCCGAGCAGCCACGCGAGCCCGCGGCGGCGGACGGCGAGGCTCGCCGCCCGCTGGCGGTCCTTCTGCGTGACCGAGAACGACGCGGCGTGCTGCCGGTAGCGGAGGAGCTTCGCGTCGAGGTTCCGGATGCGCGCGTGGGGCAGCATGCGCGTCCAGAGGTCGCGGTCCTCGGAGTTCGGGACGTTCTCGCCGTATCCGCCGGCCGCGTCGTGGACGGAGCGGCGGAACATCACGGAGGGGTGGCACACCGGGTTCGTGAAGAGGAGGAGGTTCCAGAGGAGGAGCGCCTCGTCGGCCGGCGGGTCGTAGTCCGACGGCACCTCCGCCCCGTCCTCGCCGATCGTCGTGACGCGCGTCCCGACGAGTCCGCAGTCCGGGTGCGCGTCGAGGTGCACGGTCTGCGACGCGAGGCGGCCGGGCTCCGCGAGGTCGTCGGCGTCCATCCGCGCGACGTACGGCGCGTCGGCGGCGGACATCCCGGTGCGCAGCGCGGCGGCGATCCCGCGGTTCTGGTCGTGGACGATCAGGCGCACGCGGGGGTCGGCGGCGGCGCGGACGGCGTCGGCCGTGCCGTCGGTGGAACCGTCGTCCACGACCACGACGTCGAAGTCCGCGCCTTCCTGCGCGAGGATGCTCGCCAGGGCGGCGCCGATCCAACGGCGGCCGTCCTTCACCGTCATCAGCACCGTCACCCGGGTCATGCGGTGGAGGCTACGCCGCGCCTCGACCCGATCGGAAGCTGCGCCGGGCGGGCGGACGTGGGAGATTCGGCCGGGGCGGGCGCGCAGGGCGTCCGCGGCGGACAGGAGCGGCGTTCGATGACGATCCTCGCGCGATGTGCGGCGTGCGCGGCCGCGGCGGTGCTCGCCGCCTCCGCCCCCGCGGACCTGATCGTGGCCGTGCAGTCGGGGGACCGCGTCACCGGGACGCTCGATCCGGGGTTCGAGGAGGAGGTCCACCGGATCTTCGTGCCCGCGGGCGCCACGGTCACGTTCAAGGCGTCGTGCTCGAGGAAGGCCGGGCCGCTCGAGGCCGTGCTGCGCGGCGAAGGGGGCGAGACCGCCCGCACGGGGACGAAGCTCGTCGTCCCGTACACCGCCGCGGTCGAGGAGCGCGTCGAGTTCGCGGTCCGGCAGGACCCGCAGAACGGACCGCTGCCGTACAAGCTCTCGGTGTCGATCCGGTACGCGCCGGTCGCCCCGGTCACGGGCGACGCGCCGACGCTCGCGGTGTCCGTCCTCCCGCAGACCCGCGCCCGCTTCGCCGTGAAGCGCGCGCCCGGATCGGACGCGGAGCCCGCGATCACCGAGGTGACGAACCCGGACGGCGCGCCGCTTCCGATCACGCCGGGCCCCCGGGCGACCGTCCGGTGCGAGCAGTTCGGCACGTACGTGGCGTCCGCGTCCGGGGGCGGTCCGTCGGTCCTCTCCTGCGCCCTGAAAGGTCCGAAGGAGAAGCGCAAGCTCGGCCTCCGGCCCGGCGACGTGCAGGAGGACGTCACGGACGTCGTCGCGGGCTTCGTGACGCCCGCGGGCGGCGACGTCGTCGCCCTCGAGGGCACGGAGATCGAGGGCGCGCGGATCGACGCGCCGTCCGGCGCGCTGCCGTCGGCGAAGACGCTGCTCGTCGGCCGCGCGCCCGACGTCGACCTGCCGGAGGCCTTCGCGGGCGTCGCGGGCGGTCCCGCCGTCTTCTTCGGTCCCGAGGGCACGCAGTTCAAGGCCGACGTCACGATCACGATTCCGTTCGACACGTCGCTCATCGGCGCGCTCGATCCGATCCGCGTGTTCCGGCGCGACGCCGACGGGAGCGTCACCGAGATCACGGGGTTCACCGTGGACCTCGTCGCGGGGACCGTCTCGCTGCCGACCGACCACTTCAGCGTGTACCAGGTCTTCCGCGCGGCGCCGCTCCCGGTGCAGGGGTTCCTGACGCCCTCGGGGGTCTCCGTGGACGGCTTCGGGCGGAGCGTGGACGTGGACGGGAACCTCGCAGTGGTCGGCGCGCCCGGGCGCTCCGTCGCGATGCAGGACGGAGCCGGAGGCGTCGTCGTGTTCGAGCGCACCGGGGTCTCGTGGGTCGTGGACGAGACGATCGACAACCCCGCTCCCGGCAGCAGCGACCTCGCAGGCGTCGCCGTGGCCGTGGACGCGGGCGCGGAACTCGTCGTCGTGGGCGCGCCCTACGCGGGCGGAGCGAACGACGGGCGGGTCTTCGTGTACCGGCGCACCGGGGGCAACTGGAATCTCGAGCAGACGCTGTCCGACGCCGCGCCGTCGTCCCTCCAGGCGTTCGGCTCCCAGGTCGCCGTGTCGGACGACACGATCGCCGTCGCGACGCCGTTCAACACCCTGGGCGGCGGGAACAACGGATCGGTCTTCGTCTACTGGGACACGGGCACATGGACACTCGAGCAGCAGATCGACGCGGTCGCGCTCCCGCACCTCTTCGGGAGCTTCGGCACGTCGCTCTCGCTCGACGGCGACCGCCTGCTGATCGGAGATCCGCACGCGGACAACGGCGCGGCCACGGACACGGGCGCTGTCTACGTCTTCAAGCGCGACACCGGCGCGTGGAGCCTCGAGCACACCATCTCCGGCGAGGAGTTCGCGGCGGGGAGCGAGTTCGGCCATGCGGTCGCGGAGAAGGACGGGGTCGCGGTCGTGGGGATCCCCTCGGAAGGGGCTGGCGGCGCGGCCGCGCTGTTCACCCGGGACGCGATGGGCACCGGATGGACGAAGGTCCAGCTCCTCACGGGACCGACGACGGGCGGCGACTTCGGGAAGGGCGTCGGGTTCGACGACGGGATCGCGGCGATCGGAGAGCCCGGATTCGACGCGGTGTCCGGCGCGCCCCGCGGCGGTCGGGTGCATCTCTACCGCTGGGACGGGGTCCCGCCGCTGCGCACGGTGCTCCGGCGCCTCGCTCCGAACGGCGCCCAGAACGGCGAGTACGGCAACGCGGTGGCGGTGAGCGGGCTCGACGTGCTGCTCGGCTGGAACGGCGACTCGGCCGCGCCCGCGCTCGGCCAGGCCGAGTTCCTCGAACTGACCGTCCTCGGCGGGCTCTGACCGGGACTACTTCGCGCGGTAGACGATCAGGCCCTTCGTCACGTCGTACTGGCTGACGCCGACCGTGACGCGGTCGCCGGGGACCACGCGGATGTGGTAGCGGCGCATGCGGCCCGAGAGCTTGGCGACGACGGGGTATCCGAGGTCGGTCTTGACGAGGAACTGCCCGCCGGCGCGGACCTCCTCCACGGTGCCTTCCACTTGCATCAGGTCGTCGCGGGCCAAGCTTGCTCCAGTCCGTCGGGGAATCGAGGGGGGGAACAGGGCAGGTTCCGCCCGGGACGGGGCCGGTGCCAAGGGTTTTCGCCGCCGGGAGGCGCCGGCAGGCCCGTTCAGGCTCGGCGTCAGTTGTTCTGCGCGCCCTGGCTGATCCAGTCGGAGATGAGGTTCTTCTCGGCGTTCGTGAGGCTGCCCATCTGGCTGCCGCCGATGCCCTTCAGCCGGTCGAGGAAGTAGCTGTTCGACGGGTCGTTCGCGAGCACGCGCTTCTTGGAACTGCTGCACGAGTTGACGTTGACCGTCTGGTTGTAGAAGTTGCTCGCGGTCGCCAGGTTCATTCCGGCGCCCGCGCTGCCGCAGGAGGTGGACGACGGGCTGTGGCATGACCCGCCCGTGCATCCGCCCTTGGTGCTAATCACACCCCAGACGGAGTCCGCCCCGCTCACGCCCGCCGAGTTGTTGAACGACGCGAAGAACGTGACGCGCACCGTCGCCTCGGTCGAGGTGGAGAGCCCGTCCGTGGCGACCACGCCGAACGTCGCCCCGGGGAGCGTCGCGCCGAAGGCCGACGAACCCGGCGACGGGGCGGTGAAGGTCGGGTTCGCGACGTTCGTGGCGGAGAGCGAGACCGTCGGGTCGCCGCCCTGGTCGATCTGGCGCCACGTGTACGTGATCGGTCCGCCGCCGCCGCCCGTGGCGTTCGCGTTGACGCGGAGGTTGCTGCCGTACGGCGCGGTCGAGAGCGGGTTCCCCGACGTCGTCGTCACGCTCGGCGCGACGAAGATCGGGTTCGCGGTGCTGAAGCTCACGCTGACCGGCTGCGACGACTGGCGCCCGTCGCTGACGACGAGGCGGAAGGTCGTCTGGCCCGCCGACGCGATGAAGCTGAAGCTCGGGTCCGTGGACGACGCGGGGCCGCTCGACCCCGCCGTGCGCGTCCACGAGAACGTGAGCGGCTGGCCGGCCGGATCGGAGCTCGACGTGCCGCTGATCGTGACGTTCGTGCCCGCCGGGCCGTTCGGGGGCGTCGCGGTGGCGACCGCCGTCGGCGGCGCGTCCACCACGATCACGATCGGAGCGGACGTGACGTCGTCGAACCCGTCGTCGGCCGTGCAGGTGAAGGAGTAGGTCCCGCTCGAGGGCGCCGTGAAGCTCGCCGCGGCGGTCGTGGCGCCGTTCAGCGTGACGCTCGTGCCCGACGTCTGGAGCCACTGGAGCGTGACGGGGTCGCCGTCGCGGTCGGTGACCTGCGCGGTCAGGTTGACCGTGGCGCCCGCGATCGGCGTCGTGGTGCTCGCCTGCGCCGTGAGCTGGGGAAGGCCGTTCAGCGGCAGCCCCGTGGCGACCACGGTGACGAAATCGGGGAGCGAGTCGGCGGTGCCGTCGTTCACCACGAGCTCGAACGTGATCGTGCGGCGGCTCGAGAGCGACGAGAGGTCGGACGGCACGCGGAAGGTCGGCTGCGGCGCGGCCGGGTTGAAGCCCGGGTCCTGCGCATCCACGTCGAACCAGTCGTTCGCGGAGATCTGGCGCCAGCGGAAGGTGAGGATCCCGGAGCCCTGCGTGCGCGACGAGCCGGTGCCGTCGAGCGTGACGAGCGCGCCCGCGGCGACCGCCCGGTCCTGCCCCGCGCTCGCCGACGGGAGGCCCGAGTAGCCCGTGTTCCGGACGGCCGTCGTGTCGGGCGGGCCGTACTGGCTGCCGTCGTTCGCGAGCACGACGTACGTGCGCGTCTCGTTCCCGGCGGGGAGGGAGAGGACGGGCTGGGCGATCACGACGTTGCTCGGCGCGAGCGCCGGGCCGCCGAACTGTCCCCAGAGGAACGTGAGCGGATCGTTCTCCGTGTCCACGGAGGAGCCGGCGTTGATGGTCACGTTGCCCGACACAGCGGTCACCGTGCTGCCCGCGCGGGTGACCGGCGTGGTGCCCGTCTCGGCCGTGCGGACGTGGACGGTCACGCGGTCCGCGGTGGCCGCGTCTCCGCCGGCGACGAGTTCGAAGACGAGGTCCCCGTCCTGCTTCGGAGCCGTGAATGCGGCCCAGCCGGAGTCGTCGGCCGTCAGCACGACCGGCGCGCCGCTCACCTGGGTCCACTGGAGCCCGCCGTCGAGGACGCCGGAGGCGGTCCGCGACGCGACGCCCGCAAGGTGCACTGTGGACATGCGGCGGACGAACTGCGTGCGGCCCGCGTCGGCCGCAGGGCGCGCAGGGTCGCCGACGACGACCACCGCGCGGTCCTCCGCGCTCCGGAGCGACCGGTCGTCGGCGGTGAGCCCGAAGACGAGGACGCCCGCGGCGCCCGGCGCGGTGAACGTGGGCTGCGCGGCGAACGGGTCGCTCAGCGTGACCGTCGGACCGGAGATCTGCCGCCAGCGGTGGAGGAACGGTTTCGTGCTCCGGGAGGAGGACTTCGAGCCGTCGAGCGTGACGAGTTCGCCGGTGCCCACGCTCAGCGTGCGGCCCGCGTCGGCGAGCGGCCGCTTGCCCGACTCGACGGTCACGGGCACGGCGAGCGAGAGCACGCCGCCCGACCGCACGGAGAGTTCGAACCCGAGCGCGCCGCCCGCGGCCGGAGCCGTGAACGTGGGCGCCGCGCTCCGAGGATCGGAGAGCGTGACCGCGGGCCCCGCGACCTGCGCCCAGAGGTACTCGAGGGTGCCCGAACCCGTGCTGCCGGCGCCGTTCAGCGAGTACCGCGACGACGCCTCGGCCTCGCCGCGCTCGCCCGGGTTCGCGACGGGCACCGCGCCCTTCACCTTCGCCGCCGCCGTCTTGATCGAGTACGAGACGGAGCCGCCGTTCCCCGCGTCGGGAACGATCCGGAGCTTGTAGGAGCCGCTCACCGGGAGCCGGTACGCCTTCAGCGACGCGCTGCCCGACCTCGTGTTGGTCGAGCCGAGGAAGTCGCCGTCCTCGAGGCCGTTCCCGTAGCGGTCGGCGATCTGGAGGCGCGGCACGGCGCGGGAGCCGCTCGCGCGCTTCACGGAGATCGTGACCGCCTGGTTCGCGCCGACGTCGAACGGGACTTCGAGGACGGTCGCCGAGGGCAGCACTCCGGAGCCCACGAGCGACTTCGCGTCCTTCCCCTTCACGGTGCACGTGAAGCCTCCCGACGTGCCGTCGGCGCCGCGGACCTCGACCCGCCAGAGGCCGCTCGTCGGGATCGAGTCGAACTTCGCGGTCCAGGACGTGGCGGTCGTCTTGATCGTGCCCCCGGCGCCTCCGATGTCGAACGCCGAGCCGTCGGGCCCGACGAGGCGGACGTCCGGCGCGAGCGAGGACCCCTTGACCGCCTTCACCGTGATCGCGATCTTCCGCCCGGTGCCGGACGACGCGAGGAACGTCACCGTCGCGGCGTCGCCCGCCATCTCCACGGCGGCCGTGGCGGTGCCGCCGAGGTGGACGTGGGCGTCGGCCCGGTCGGCCAGCGCCGGGCGGACGAGCCCGGGCAGGGCGGACGCGAGGACCAGGGCGGCGACGACGGCGGGGCGGACGTGCATGAAGGGGACCCTCGGAGGCGTTCGACACAGGACGCGGGACGGGCGAATCCGCCCGTCACCCCGACCCGGAGCGGAAACCGTCGCAACAACCGTACCCCGCCCGTGATTTCGGTTCCACCGACCGGCGTCCGGGGGCGTCCGATAGGATCCGCCGGAATGAGCCCGAACGAGCCTGCGAACCCCCTCGGCGACCTCCTCCGCGAGTCCCGGCGGTTTCCGCCGCCGGAGAGTTTCGCCGCCCGGGCACATGTGCGGGATCGCACGGTCTGGCCGGAGGGGGAGGAGGCCCGCCTCGCCTGGTGGGCCGCCCGGGCCCGGGAGCTCCGGTGGACGAAGCCGTTCGGCCGGATCCTCGACTGGGACCCGCCCTTCGCGCAGTGGTTCGCCGACGGGGAGCTCAACGCGTCCGTCCAGTGCCTGGACCGCCACCTCGGGACGCCGCGGGCCCACAAGGCGGCGCTCGTCTTCGAGGGCGAGCCCGGCGACCGCCGCACGCTCACCTACGCCCAACTCCACCGCGAGGTCTGCCGCGCCGCGAACGTCCTCCGCGCGCTCGGCGTCGGGCGCGGCGACCGCGTGGCGATCTACATGCCGCTCGTTCCGGAGGCCGTCGTCGCGATGCTCGCCTGCGCCCGGATCGGCGCCGTGCACACCGTCGTCTTCGGCGGGTTCTCCGCGAAGAGCCTCGCCGACCGGATCGTGGACGCCGAGGCGCGGGTCGTCGTGACGGCCGACGGCGGATGGCGTCGCGGGCACGACGTGCCGCTCAAGGAGGCGGCCGACGAGGCGTGCGCGCTCGCCTCGTCGCACGGCGTCGAGGTCGCGAGGATGCTCGTCGTGCGCCGCACGGGGCGCGCGTGTCCGATGCAGGAGGGGCGCGACGCGTGGTGGCACGACGCGGTCGCCGCGGCGTCCCCCGACTGCGAGGCCGCGTCGCTCCCGGCCGAGCATCCGCTCTTCATCCTCTACACGTCCGGCACCACGGGGAAGCCGAAGGGCATCCTCCACACGACCGGCGGGTACATGACGGGCGTCGCCGCGACGGCGCGCATGGTCTTCGACCTGAAGGACGAGGACGTCTACTGGTGCACGGCTGACATCGGCTGGGTCACCGGGCACAGCTACGTCGTCTACGGACCGCTCGCGAACGGGGCGACGGTGTTCGTCTACGAGGGCGCCCCCGACTTCCCGGCGAAGGACCGCTTCTGGTCCCTGATCGCGGAGCACCGCGTCACGATCTTCTACACGGCGCCGACGGCCATCCGCGCCTTCATGCGCTGGGGCGACGACCTCCCCGCGCGGCACGACCTGTCCTCGCTCCGCCTCCTCGGTTCGGTGGGGGAGCCCATCAACCCGGAGGCGTGGATGTGGTACCGCCGCGTGATCGGCGGCGACCGCTGCCCGGTGGTGGACACGTGGTGGCAGACGGAGACGGGGGCGATCCTCATCTCGCCCGTCCCGGGCGTCACGGTCACGAAGCCCGGCTCCGCGACGCAGGCTCTCCCGGGCATCGTCGCGGCGGTGCTCGACGACGCGGGGCGGCCCGTCGAGCGCGGGTCCGGCATCCTCGCGATCCTCCGCCCCTGGCCGTCGATGCTGCGGACGATCTGGAAGGACCCGGAGCGGTACCGGCAGGTCTACTGGTCGCGGTTCGGGCCGTCGGTCTACTTCCCCGGCGACGGCGCCAAGCGCGACGAGGACGGCGACTTCTGGCTGCTCGGGCGCATCGACGACGTGCTGAACCCCGCGGGACACCGCATCGGCACCGCCGAGGTCGAGAGCGCGCTCGTCTCCCACCCCCGCGTCGCGGAGGCGGCGGTCGTCGGCCGCCCGCACGAGATCAAGGGCGACGCGATCGCCGCCTTCGTGCTGCTCCGCGGCGGCCCGCCGCCGGCCGACGCCGGGGAGCGCGCTCGTCTCGCCGACGCGCTCCGCGACCACGTCGGGGACGAGATCGGGAAGATCGCCCGCCCCGACGACGTGCACTTCTGCGCCGACCTCCCGAAGACGCGGAGCGGCAAGATCATGCGCCGCCTCCTCCGCGACATCGCCTCCGGCCGCGCCCTCGGCGACACGACCACGCTGGCCGACCCCGCCGTGGTGGACGCCCTGCGCAGACAGTACGCCGCGGCCGAGGACTGACTGTCTGGGAGGAGTCCGCCTCGTCGGGGCACCCTTCTCGACGAACAGCGACGTGACGCCCGGCAGGTGGGGGCGGCGTGCCACGCCGACGTCTCCGCCGACCGATCAGGGACCGCCAAGGGATGCCCCGTCACCCGATGGTGAGGCGAGCGGCGAGGCGGAGGAAGACATGCAGAACCCGCAGGCACGCTGGCGCCGACGCGCCGCGGCGGCGGCGATGCACGGGAGCGAGAACGCGTCCGGCCGACGCTGAAGTGTAGAAGTGAAAGCTGTCCCGCTTGGCACGCCCCTGGCCGTCGATGCTGCGGACGATCTGGAAGGACCCGGAGCGGTACCGGCAGGTCTACTGGTCGCGGTTCGGGCCGTCGGTCTACTTCCCCGGCGACGGCGCCAAGCGCGACGAGGACGGCGACTTCTGGCTGCTCGGGCGCATCGACGACGTGCTGAACCCCGCGGGACACCGCATCGGCACCGCCGAGGTCGAGAGCGCGCTCGTCTCCCACCCCCGCGTCGCGGAGGCGGCGGTCGTCGGCCGCCCGCACGAGATCAAGGGCGACGCGATCGCCGCCTTCGTGCTGCTCCGCGGCGGCCCGCCGCCGGCCGACGCCGGGGAGCGCGCTCGTCTCGCCGACGCGCTCCGCGACCACGTCGGGGACGAGATCGGGAAGATCGCCCGCCCCGACGACGTGCACTTCTGCGCCGACCTCCCGAAGACGCGGAGCGGCAAGATCATGCGCCGCCTCCTCCGCGACATCGCCTCCGGCCGCGCCCTCGGCGACACGACCACGCTGGCCGACCCCGCCGTGGTGGACGCCCTGCGCAGACAGTACGCCGCGGCCGAGGACTGACTGTCTGGGAGGAGTCCGCCTCGTCGGGGCACCCTTCTCGACGAACAGCGACGTGACGCCCGGCAGGTGGGGGCGGCGTGCCACGCCGACGTCTCCGCCGACCGATCAGGGACCGCCAAGGGATGCCCCGTCACCCGATGGTGAGGCGAGCGGCGAGGCGGAGGAAGACATGCAGAACCCGCAGGCACGCTGGCGCCGACGCGCCGCGGCGGCGGCGATGCACGGGAGCGAGAACGCGTCCGGCCGACGCTGAAGTGTAGAAGTGAAAGCTGTCCCGCTTGGCACGGAAGTGTAGAAGTGAAAGCTGACCCCATTGGCAGACCCCATTGGCACATTGGCACATTGGCACGATCCGGCCGCGCACTCGGACCTGAGCGCACGGACCGGTCACGCTTTCGGAATGCCGACGTGGCGAATCCTGCCGTCACGCTTGTCCACCTTCACGAACATCGAGCCTCGGCTGCCCCCGCCGAGGAACACCGAGTAGCAGAGGAGTCCCCCGCTCACCGTCACTGGCTGTCGCCATGGAATGCCCCGCCGCTCGCATTCGGCGCGAACGATCTCAACGGCACGCTCGCGAGACACGGCCGGGAGAACGATGCAGCGCATCGTCCCGAAGAACCGCGACATCGCTCGCCTCACCGCGACCATTCCGGGGCCTTCGCGACGACGTAGACAATGCCGCCGACCCCGCCCACGAGGACGAGGTCGCCCCAGCCCGGCGCGAGCGAGTACCCGCCATTGAAAGGCAGGGAGACGCCTCGGAGCAAGCTGCGCGTCCCGTACGTCTGGACCGCGCCCTCCTCGAGGACGCGCATCACGACGCTCTTCCTGTACATCCAGTCCATCGCGTTTTGGCGGAATGCGGTGACCGGACCCTCGCCGAGTGGCGTCAGGAACCGATGCCCTGCCTCGTGGCGGATGACCTCCGACTCAAGCCTCGGCTCCAATCCGGGGCGGATGATGATGTCCCCGGTCTTGCTGGTGCTTCCCAGCTCCCCCGGCCCGAGCTCGCCCGGCTTCGCGTACCGCCACGGCAGGTCCTTGGGGATTGGGAGCGGCTTCTTCCCGGAGGCGCCCGCAGCCGCCCGAGCGAACCGCCCCCCGCCGTCCTCAATCGTTTCAGTCATTCCGACACGGCCACCTACGCGGCCACCTACGGTCTCCCTGACGCGCTGGATCCCGGCGTACACGAGCCCCCTGACCTCGTCGAGTTGCGCGCCGAGGTACTCTGCGGCCGTCTTCATCGCTCTGCCCGCTGCGGCGGTGCCGGCGCGCACGCCCTGTGCGACGGCCGGCGCGGCTTCCAACGCAGCTTGCAGAGCCGCGCCGACTCCGGTCTTGACCAGGGACGCCGTAGCCCGGACCGCGCGTCCGACAAGCTGCAGCGCCGGCCCGAGGACCATTCCGACGAGCGATCCGATCAGGGCGGACTGTCCCACGCGACCCCAGTCGATCCCGTCGTCCTTGTCCTCCTCCGTGCCGGGCGAGAACATCTGCACTGCCAGGTCGACCATTGCGCCAGAGAGCGCGCCTCCGACGGCCAAGCCGGCCGCGGTTGCAACGACACCCTTCGCGCCCACGACTCCGGCAGCGGCGGATCCGAGTGCCGATCCGGCAGCGAATGCGATGCCGCCGAGAGCGAGCAGCGCAACCCCGGCACCGATCGCAGCCGTGATCTCGAGCGGGGTCGCTTTCCCGATCCAGTCGCCGGCTGCCTCCTTCAGCAAGGACCAAGACGAGGGCATGTTCGTCTTGACCAGAGAACGCGCTTCGCGGATCTCCTCCTCGGTCGGGCTCCCCGGCGCGGGCAAGTCGAGGGCCTTCTCGTCGTCGCCGAAGAGTGTCTCGCCGACCGCGGTCCGCCCCAGGTAGCCGGTCCAGAACGTCCCCGACTCGGTCTTGATGAGGTTCGTGCCCCCGGACTGCGCGTTCCGCTGCTGATGGGCGAGGTCGAGCGTCTCGGCCATCCTCACGATCGCCGCAGCATCCTGCCGCGAGTGCGCACCGAGCAGCTTCAGGAGCTCGAACTGATTCATCGCGAGCTGCAGGTCGATCCCGAGGATCTGCAGCGTGATGAAGTCGGCGCGCTTCTCCGGATCGACGAACCCGTCGAGACCCTCGTCCCAGAAGTCGGCGATCTCCGTCTGATTCTGGCGTCCCAGGACGAGCGCCCAACGCACCTCGATCAGCGGCCTCGCCGCTTTCAGGAACGCCTTGTACTCTCTGCGGGTGAGCGGACGGCCGAGTCGCGCCGTCGCTTCGGCGACGATGAGTTCGACCGTCGCATCGAAGAAGTCCCTGAATGCCTGGTAGGGCGACTTCCCCTTGCGCTTGCGCTTCTTCTTCGGCTTCTCTTCCGGAGCGGGCGCTCCCCCTTCCGACGGAGCACCGGTCGGCGCCGGTCCGTTTCCGGCCGGACGTTCGTCGGCCACGATCACGGTCGGCTCGTCGGGCCGGAGGGTGAACGTCCCGTCCTCGGAGATGTCGGATGCGCCCGCATGCGCGAGATCGGCGACTCGGTGCGGCGCCGGTCCGGAGGCATGCCCCGGGAGGATTGCGCCGAGATCTCCCTTCCCGCCGGGAGCGTCGACGACCTCGGATTCGTCGATTTCCTCGGGACCGCCGGCGGCTGCGGAGTCGGTCCACGCAGTGCTGCACGGACACGGGCAGAATCCGCCGCCGCTTCCGTCTCCTGACGCCGTGGGAACGGCCGCCCCCGTGGCATTGTGGTCGGTGGCAGTCGCATGGTCCGTCATTGCGTCGTTGAACAGATCCTCCGCCGCCTTCCTCGAATCCTTCAACCGAGGTTTCGGCGGACGTCGCCCGCCTGCCCGCCACTCTGCGAGGCGCGCTGCGTGGATGTTCGCGGCGAGCGCGTTGACCGTGCGCCTGCGCAACTGTTTCACACCGCCCGAGTCAAGTCCGGAGGCGACGGCATTGAACGCATCGCGGAGTGCGCGAGCCGCCGACCGGTACTCGCTTCCCCACTGACCGGACATCCTGCCGCCGTTGAGGTGGCGGGTACTCGTTCCGGTGACACCGATCTGCTGACTGACGATCTGCATCAATGAGCCGCCGACGAGCGAACTTCCTGCGGGGTCGAAGCGGATGTGGCTGGCGATCGGTCCGAGGTCGGACCCAGCCGCAACCGCGCGCCTCCCCGACCCCCGGAACGCCTCGTCCATCCCCAGCGGCCGCGGCGGGGCCATGAGATCCGCGGGGCGGTCGGGCGGCGTGCCCGGCGCGTGTCCCGGGGCGGGGCGCTCGGACTCGAGGGGCTCGATCGCACCCGACGAGTCGCCGGTGAACGACGCCCCGTCGGGCGCGCTGACGACGCCGGCCTGCGCGAGCTGAAGCGGCGACGGCACGCCCGGAGAGCGGAGCGGCTGCGGGGCGACGGTGTCGGCGGGGCGGAGGAGACGCGCGTCGGCGCTGGCGTGGGGGTGCTCGACGGAAGGACGCGCCATCGGCCGGGACACGAACGCGCTCTGGCTCGCGTCGAACAGGAGCGGCGGGCGCTCCTGCGTCGGGGCGATGATGGGAGCGGAGCGCGCGAGGCTCGGCGCGCGCATGATCGATACGGCCGCGGGGGCCGAAGTCAACTCCGCGAGGCTCGGCCTCGGACGCATTCCCGGCGGAT
>JAJVHW010000105.1 GCA_022072415.1 Planctomycetota bacterium | reverse complement strand
CGCGGCGGCGCCCGCCGCGTCGGCCGCGCCGTTCGGCCCGCCCGCCGCGCGGTAGAGCTGCTCCGACATGCGGTGCGCGAGCGACTCGAGCTTCGCCACGGCGGACTCGATGGCCGCCTTGTCCTCGCCCTCGCGCGCCTTTTCGAGCGTGTCGGCCGCGGACTCGATCTCCTTCCGCTCGTCCTCGGGCAGCTTGTCGCCGGCGTCCTTCACCTGCTTCCGGATCTGGTAGACCATCTGCTCGGCCCGGTTCCGGACCTCGATGAGCTCCTTCCGGTCCTTGTCCTCTCCGGCGTAGCGCTCGGCGTCCTTGATCATCTTCTGGACCTCGGCCTCCGAGAGGCCCGAGGACGCCTGGATGCGGATCTGCTGCTCCTTGTTCGTGCCGAGGTCCTTCGCGGTCACGTTGAGGATGCCGTTCGCGTCGATGTCGAACGCGACCTCGATCCGCGGCACGCCGCGGGGCGCAGACGGGATGCCCGCGAGCTGGAACTTGCCGAGCGTGCGGTTGTCCCGCGCCATCGGGCGCTCGCCCTGGAGGACGTGGACGTCCACCGCCGGCTGGTTGTCGGCCGCGGTGGAGAAGACCTCCTTCTTCTGGGTCGGGATCGTGGTGTTGCGCGGGATGAGGACCGCCATGAGCCCGCCCTGGACCTCGACGCCGAGGGAGAGCGGCGTCACGTCGAGCAGGACGATGTCCTGGACGCCTTCCTCCTGGTTGAGGATCGCGCCCTGCACGGCCGCGCCGAGCGCGACCGCCTCGTCCGGGTTCACGCTCTTGTTCGGCTCGCGGCCGAAGAGCTCCTTCACGAGCGACTGCACCTTCGGGATGCGCGTGCTGCCGCCGACGAGGATCACCTCGTCGATCTGCTTCGGGTCGAGCTTCGCGTCGCGGAGGGCCTGCAGGCACGGCTGCTTGCAGCGTTCGATCAGGTGGTCCACCACCTGCTCGAACTTCGCGCGGGTGATGGACTTCGTGAGGTGCTTCGGCCCCGTCGCGTCCATCGTGATGTACGGGAGGTTGATGTCGGTCGCGACCGCGCTCGAGAGCTCGCACTTCGCCTTCTCCGCCGCCTCCTTCAGGCGCTGGAGCGCCATCTGGTCCTTGCGGAGGTCGATCCCGCTTTCGCGCTGGAACTCGTCGGCCACGTGGTTGATGAGCACCTGGTCGAAGTCGTCGCCGCCGAGGTGCGTGTCGCCGTTGGTCGAGAGCACCTCGAAGACGCCGTCGGCGATCTGGAGGATCGACACGTCGAACGTGCCGCCGCCGAGGTCGAACACGACGATCTTCTTCTCCTGCTTCAGCTTGTTCAGCCCGTACGCGAGCGCGGCCGCGGTCGGCTCGTTCACGATGCGGCGCACGTTGAGGCCGGCGATGCGGCCCGCCTCCTTCGTGGCCTGGCGCTGCGAGTCGTTGAAGTACGCGGGCACGGTGATGACTGCGTCCGTCACCTCGCCGCCGAGGTAGTCCTCGGCCGCCTCCTTCAGCGCGCGGAGGACCATCGCGGACACCTCCGGCGGGGACACGAGCTTGTCGTGGACGCGCACGCGGACGAGTTCGTCGGCCGCGCCCTCGACCTTGTAGGGGACGATCTTCTCCTCCGACGTGACCTCGGAGTGCCGCCGCCCCATGAAGCGCTTGATCGAGTAGATCGTGTTCCGCGGGTTGGTGACCGCCTGACGCTTCGCGATCGCGCCGACGAGGCGCTCGCCGCTGTCGAGGTAGCCGACGACGCTCGGCGTGAGGCGCGCGCCCTCGGCGTTCGTGATGACCTTGGGCTCGCCGCCCTCCATCACGCAGACGACCGAGTTGGTCGTTCCGAGGTCGATGCCGATGATCTTCCCGACCTTGCGGGACCCGTCCTGCGTCTTCTGTGTGTCGCTCATGGTGTGTGTCTCCGAGGCTGGTTGGATCAGGAGAAGACAAACGCCGTGCCACCTCGTCAGGGCCGGAGGCGCCGGAAGTCTCCGCCCGACATGGGGTTCCGACGTCGCGGGGAGTTGTCACCCTGTCACCCGCGAGCCTGCGTCCGGCCGCGAGCGCCAAAACGGCAGGAGGTCAGGGGCTGACCTGCGTCCCCCACTGCTTGATCTTCCGGTAGAGAGTGCGTTCCGAGATGCCGAGGAGCCGCGCCGCCTGCTCGCGGTTCCCGCCGGTCTGGCGGAGCGCGTTCCGGATGAGGATGCGCTCCACGTCCTCGAGGTTCATGACGAGTCCCTCGAGGCGCTGTTCGGGCGCCGAGGGCGCGCCGTCGCCGTTCGCGGTGGAGAGCGCGTCGGGGACCGGCGCGTGGCTCGTCGCCGCGTGGGGGGACGACGCGGCGGCCGAGGACGTCGCGGCGGAGGACGACGAGGGCGGCGGTTCCGCGCCGGCGGAGGACGTCTCCGTGAGCGCGCCCTGCACCTCGGGAGGCAGGCCCGGCGTGTCGATCCACGACCCGGGGGCCACGAGCACCGCGGTCTCGATCGCGTTGCGGAGCTGGCGCACGTTCCCCGGCCAGGGGTACGCGATGATCCTCGCCATCGCCGCGGACGTGACGCCGCGGATCGGCCGCCCGTGCAGGTCGGCGAACTCCTTCATGAACTTCTCGACGAGGGCGGGAATGTCCTCGCGCCGCTCGCGGAGCGGCGGGATCCGGATGGGGACGACCTTGATGCGGAAGAGCAGGTCCTCCCGGAAGCGCCCGTCGCGCACCGCCTGATCCAGGTCCTGGTTGGTCGCGGCGACGATCCGCACGTCCACCTTGGTCGGCGAGTTGCCGCCCACGCGGACGACTTCGCGCGTCTCGAGCACGCGGAGGAGCTTCGCCTGGAGGGAGAGCGGCATGTCGCCGATCTCGTCGAGGAAGAGCGTTCCGCCCTCGGCGTACTCGAACTTCCCGCGGTGGCTCCGCACGGCCCCCGTGAACGCGCCGCGCTCGTGCCCGAAGAGCTCGCTCTCGAGGAGCGACTCCGTCATCGCCGCGCAGTTGATCGCCACGAAGGGCCCGTTCCGCCTGCGTCCGAGCCGGTGGACCGCCTGCGCGATCACCTCCTTCCCGGTGCCGCTCTCGCCGAGCACGAGCACGGTGGCGTTCGTGTCGGCGACCTGCCGGACGAGCTGGAGCACCGCGCGGAGCTGCGGCGACCGCGCGATGATCCCCTGCGCGCCGTAGTTCTCGTCCACGCGACGCTCGAGGTCCTCCGTGCGGCGGCGGAGCGCGATCTTGTCGATCTGCTTCTGCGCGAAGGCGCGGAGCTCCTCGATCCGGACGGGCTTCCGCACGTACGTCGCGGCGCCCTTCTGCATCGCCTCGACCGCGGACTCGACGCCGCCCTGCCCGGAGACCACGATCACCTCGCAGTCCGGGTGGCGCTGCTTCGCGGCCGCGAGGACGTCGAACCCCGTGACGTCGCGCATGACGAGGTCCGTCACCACGAGGTCGAACTCGTGCTCGTTCAGCATGCGGAGCGCCTCGCGCGGATCCTGCGTGTGCATGCACCGGAGGCCCATGCGCTCGAGCGCCTCGGCCATGTTCTCCGCAAGGCCGGGCTCGTCGTCCACGACGAGCACGTGGATCGCGGAGGCGGGTGTCGCGTGCGACATCTCAGTTCACTCCTTCGCCGGGGGGCCGGCGGTGCGGCGCGTCCGCGTCGGGCGCGAGCTCGGACGCGAGCCCGGCCTCCATCCCGGCGGCGCCGGCGTGCGTGCCGGGCAGGCGGCGAAGTTCCTCGGCCGCGAGGTTCGGCGGCACCGGGAGGACCATCGTGAAGCACGTGCCCTTCCCGCGCTCCGACGCGACCGAGACGTCGCCGCCGTGCTCGAGGAGGATGCGCCGCACCGTCGGGAGCCCGAGCCCGGTGCCCTGCGCGCGGGTGGTGAAGTACGGATCGAAGATCCGGGGGAGGTTCTCCGGAGGGATGCCGACGCCCGTGTCGATCACCTCGATCCGCACGCGGTCCCCGGTGGACCACGCCCGGACCATGAGGTCCCCGCCGTCCGGCATCGCCTGCACGGCGTTGGTCAGCAGGTTCAGGACGGCCTGCCGGAGGAGGTCGCGGTCGATGAGCACCTGCGGGAGCCCGGAGGGGAGCGCCCGGCGGAGCGTCACCCGCGCCTCGACGCAACTCGGCTCGAAGAAGTCGAGGAGCTCGCCGAGCCACGGGCCGATGTCCACGAGCGCGGGGAGCACGTGGTGCCCTCCGGCGAACTGGAGGAAGTCCTGGAGGATCTTCTCTAGGCGCCCGGCCTCGGACTCGAGGAGCTGGATCTTCTTCAGCGCGCGGCGGTCGCGCGGCGTGTCCCCCTTCTCGAAGTCCTCGTGCAGGAGCCCGAGCGTGATCGTCATGGTCGAGAGCGGGTTCTTGATCTCGTGCGCGAGACCGCTCGCGAGCCCTCCGAGGAAGGCCAGACGGTCCTTCAGTCGTTCATCCACGGGGTGCCTCCCCCGTCCTCGCGGACAGTCGGGTGCTGCGGTCGGCGGAAGCGTGGGTCGTCATGCCGGTCGCCGTGATGGGTGCCATGTTGTCGAACGGGGAGTGTAACTGCACACGGCGAGCCGAAGGCATGACGCTTGTCACTTTGGCGGTCCGAGCCCGGGACAGGCTCGCCGTCCGCGCGCGTCGCGCGCTCCTTCTGCGTTCCGGTACGATCCCGGCATGCGCACCCGGGTCGTCCGCGTGGACGAGAAGGACACCGCCTCCCCCCACCTCGCCGAGGCCGGCCGGATCGTGCGCGAAGGGGGGCTCGTGGGGTTCCCGACGGAGACGGTGTACGGGATCGCGCTGGACCTCCGCGACGAGGAGGCCGTCCGCCGCCTCTACCGCGTGAAGGGCCGTCCGGACCACAAGCCGATCACCGTCCACCTGCCCGACGCGGAGGCGCTTCGCGACCACCTGAGAGAGATGCCCCGGGCCGCGTGGAAGCTCGCCCGCACGTTCTGGCCGGGACCGCTCACGCTGGTCCTCGACGACAGGCACGGACGCCCGACCGGGTTCCGCGTCCCCGACCACGCCGCGTGCCGCGCGTTCCTCCGCCACGCCGCGTGCGTCGTGGGCGGGACCAGCGCGAACCTGTCCGGCGACGAGCCGGCGACCGACGCGAAGACCGTGGCGGAGACGTTCGACGGCCTCCTCGACCTCGTGATCGACGGCGGGCCCTGCCGGCACCAGGTGGCGTCCACCGTCGTCCGGGTGACCGACCGCGTGCGGAGCGGGGCGCCGGAGATCCTCCGCGAGGGTGCGATCCCTCCGGAGGAGATCGCGGACGCCGCGGCGAAGAGCCTCCTCTTCGTCTGCTCCGGGAACACCTGCAGGAGCCCGCTCGCCGCGGCGTTCGCGCGGGACCTGCTCGCCCGCCGGTTCCAGTGCGGAAGCGAGGAACTCGCGTCGCACGGCTACCGCGTCGCGTCGGCCGGGACGAGCGCCCGCCGCGGCGAGACCGCGTCGGCCGCCGCGCACGCCGCCGCCCGCGCGTGGAACTGCGACCTCACGGCGCACCGCGCGCGGAACGTGACGCCTTCGCTCGTCGAGGACGCCGACGACATCTTCGTGATGACCGCGGAGCAGCGCGCGTCGATCCTCGCGTTCACGCCGGAGGCCGCGACGCGCGTCCGCCTCCTCGACCCGGCCGGGAAGGACATCCCCGACCCGCACGGCGAGGGCGACGACGCGTACCGCGCGGCGGCGGAGCGGATCCACCGCGTGATCGAGCAGCGGCTCGACGACTTCTAGGCCGGACGGCACGCAGGGGACGGCGCGGACTGGAGGTCAGCGGGGGTCGATCTTCTCCACCCGGCGCTGGTGGCGTCCGCCCTCGAAGGGCGTCGCGAGGAACGTCTCCGTCAGCGTGAGGATCGACGGGAGCTCCTGCCAGCGGGCGCCGAAGCACGCGACGTTCGCGTCGTTGTGCCGGCGGCTCATCTCGGCGAGGAAGGGGTTCACGACCAGCGCGGCGCGCACGCCCTTCACCTTGTTCGCCACGTACATCACGCCGAGCCCGGTGCCGCAGAGGAGCACGGCGCGGTCGGCTTCGCCGCGCCCCACAGCTTCCGCTGCGGGGCGCGCGTGGTCGGGATAGTCCACGGAGGAGTCTCCGCGGGTCCCGAAGTCGAGGACCTCGTGACCGGAATCGCGCAGGAACTGCGCAACGGCTTCCTTCTCTCTCACCGCGGCATGGTCGCACGCGACGGCGATCTTCACGGGCCCCTCCTGGAAGAGCGGTTCACCGAGCGCACACGCGACCCGTCGGGGACGGGATCACGTGCGGACGCGCTCGGGCTTCTCCTTGGGCTTCCTGCCGGCCTGGCGGAGCGCCTTCTGACGCTCGCGCTCCTTCCGGCGGCGCCGCTCGCTCGGCTTCTCGTAGGACGTGGTGCGCTTGACGTCGCGCGTCACGCCCTCGTTGTTGCAGATCTTCCGCAGCCGGCGGAGCGTCTTCTCGAGGGGCTCTCCGGTCTTGACGAGGATTCGGACTGACATCCGGTTCGGTCACCTCCCTCCGGCGCCGTCGTTCGCCCCCGGAAGGCGGGGGCGCTGGGGCGTGCTGCGGCGGCCGCATGGGGCCGCCGTGGAGGCAAGCGGGCGACACTATCGGCGCGGCCCGCGGCGGCGGCGGAATCTCCGCGCGCGCGGATCCGGCGCGGAGCGGAATACCGAGCCCCGGCGCTCGTCCAAGTTGGTGTCCCGGCGGCGAGGTCCGTAGCCTCGGCGGATCCGGGTCCAGACCGGGCACCCAGACCGAGCACCGAGGAGCATCCATGCCTTCACCCCGCAGCCTGCGCCGCACCCCCGCCCTCGCGCTGACCGCGGCCGCGCTCCTCGCGGGAGCCGGCGGGGCGTTCGCGCAGGACGGCGCCGGCCAGCCCCAGCCGCCCGCGGCGAAGGAAGACAAGGTCATCAAGATCGTGCCCGTGGAGGGCGGCTACAAGGTCGAGGACCTCTTCAAGTACATCTACAAGACCACCGGCCGTTCGATCCTCTACGACTCCGGCCCGTCGTCGAAGGTGAAGCAGCTCAAGGTGGAGTTCACGGGCGAGCACCTCGTCCGCGAGTCCGAGCTCTTCTCGTGGCTCCAGTCGGTGATCTCGTTCCAGCAGCTCGTGCTCGTGCCCGTGGGCCCGATCGCGCCGGACGGCACGCAGCAGTGGTACTGCCTCGAGCAGGCGAACCAGATGGTGCGTTCGCGCCCCGTCTACCTGCGCGAGGAGCAGATCTTCGAGTACGAGAACCGCGACGGCCTCTACGTCGTCACGTCGGTGACGCTCCAGAACATCAGCGACACGGCCCGCGTGAAGGCGGCGCTGCAGCAGCTCGCGTCCACGTCGTCGTCGATCGGCAAGGTGCAGGACGTGCCGGGCTCCCGCGCGCTGATCCTCGCAGACTTCGCGCCCATGGTGGCGTCGATGAAGCGGCTCCTCGACTACATCGACGTCGAGAGCAAGCGCACCGAGCCGAACATGAAGGTCATCGAGCTCACGCACGCGGTGGCGTCGGAGCTCGAGCCGATCATCACCGACCTCGTCGAGTCCTCGGACCCGCGCCAAGGGCCGAACCGGAACCCGGGGAACGCCCCCGGCGCCGAGGAGGACCCGCCGCCGAAGATCATCCCCGACGACCGCCTCGACGCGCTGATCGTGTACGCGACCGAGCGGTACATGACGAAGATCGAGAAGCTCATCAAGGAGCTCGACGTCCCGTCGAAGGCGCGCGGGCGCATCCACTTCGTGCCGATCAAGCACGTGGACGCCACCGAGATCGCGTCGCTCATCGAGGACCTGATCCGGAGCTCCGGCGGCACCTCCGGCGTGCGGTCGTCCACGAGCCGCACCAACCGCACGAACACGAACCGGGCCGCGAACCAGCCTGCCGCGGGCGGCGGCGGCGCGCAGGGCCCCTTCGGCGGCTCCGCGGCGGAGGGCCAGCCGGTCATCATCCCGGACACGACGAGCAACAGCCTCGTGATCCACGCGAGCCCGTCGCAGGTGGACGACATCAAGGACCTGATCAAGGAGCTCGACAAGGCGCGCCCGCAGGTGCTGATCGAGACGGCGCTGGTCGAGCTCTCGACGAGCGAGGGGCTGAACCTCGGCGTGGAGCTCTTCTCCTCGCAGGACGGGATCACGGTGGACACCGACGGCGACGGCGTCGCCGACGCGCTGACCGACGCGCGGAAGTTCTTCGGGAACACGGGCTACGGCCTCGCCGACGTCATCACCACGGACGTGAACGGCGTCGCGGTGCCGACCAACAAGAGCCCGATCCTCGGCACGGGGCTCACCACCGGCATCTTCAAGAACGGGAAGCTCCCCGTGATCCTGAACGCGTTCCAGTCGTCCGGCCGCGCGAAGATCATCACGCGCCCCGGGCTCGTCACGAACGACAACAAGGAAGCGAACATCAAGCTCACGCGGACGACGTCGTTCCGCGAGAGCGTCCGCACCGACTCCAACACGGACCGCGACTCGTTCAAGGAGGTCCAGGCGAGCACGGAGCTCACGATCTCGCCCCACATCTCGAGCGACAACTACCTCCGCCTCGAGATCGAGCAGAGCGTCGAGAACTTCGGCAACCGTCCGTCGCCGGACGCGCCGCCGGACAAGACCGAGCGGTCGCTGCGCACGCAGATCACGCTGCCCGACGGCTACACGGTGGTCGTCGGCGGACTCGTCCAGGAGGAGGAGCGCACCAGCGTCACGAAGGTCCCGGTCCTCGGCGACATCCCGGTCATCGGCTTCTTCTTCCGCCAGACCGAGGACACGTCGAGCCCCGCGCACCTCTTCCTCTTCGTGACGCCGCACATCCTGCGCGACACGGACTTCGCCGACTACCACCGCCTCTCGTGGGAGAAGCGGATGGAGCAGGACGACCTCTTCGGCGGAGAGGTGAAGGTCGGCGGGACGAACTTCCGCGGCGACCCGGACGCGACGCGCCCGAGGTCCGCGGCGGACGAGGTGCGCGAGCTGTCGCTCTCCGGCGAGCTCGGCGCCCCGCGCCTGAAGGCCCCGGAGACCGAGGCCGAGCGCCGGGCGCGCGCCGAGGAGGCGTGGCGGAACGCGCAGAAGAAGGAGCAGGCGCCGGAGTCCCGGTGAAGGCCGCCCGATGAAGGAACAGATCCGCCGCATCCTCGCAGCGAAGAAGCTGCTCTCGCCGGAGCGCGTCGAGGAGGTCCTCGCCGAGTCGGAGAAGACCGGCGAGACGCCCGACCGCGTGTTCCTCTCGAAGGGCTACCTGACCGAGATCGACATGCTCCGCACGTTCGGCGAGGCCCTCGGGCTCCCCGTGCGCGAGACGCTCTCCTCGGCGTCGGTGCCGCCCGACTTCGTGAACCGGATCCCGGTGCAGTTCGCGCGGAGCTGCAACCTCGTCGCGGTCGGCGATCACGGCGACCGCGACTCGTTCAACGGGACCATGACCATCGCGACCTGCGCGCCGTTCGAGACGAACGCGATGGACGACCTCGCGTCGATGCTCGGAGTGGAGCCCGAGCCGGTCCTCGTCCCCCGCATCGAGATCACGAACCTCATCAACAAGGCCTACAAGCAGAAGGCCGACGTGGTGGACGAGGCGCTCGACAACCTCGACGAGGAGGACCTCGACTCGCTCTCGGCGGAGATCGACTCGGCGGAGGACATCCTCGACGTCGCCAACAAGGCGCCGATCATCAAGCTGGTGAACATGCTGCTCTTCGACGCGCTGAAGATGCGCGCGTCGGACGTGCACCTCCACCCGTACGAGGACCGGATGCAGGTCCGCAACCGCATCGACGGCATCCTCTACGACATGCAGGCGGTGCCGAAGCGCTTCCAGGAGGCGGTCGTCTCCCGCATCAAGATCATGGGGAAGATGGACATCGCCGAGCGCCGGCTCCCGCAGGACGGGCGCGCGACGATCAAGCTGGGCGAGGGCGAGGTGGACGTGCGCATCTCGACCGTGCCGACGTCGCAGGGCGAGCGGATCGTGATGCGCCTCCTCGACATGACGGCGCGCGTGCTCCGCCTTGAGGAGCTCGGCTTCGACGACCACGACCTGAACATGCTCCGGCGGTTCATCCGGTACACGCACGGGATCATCCTGGTCACCGGGCCCACCGGCTCCGGCAAGACGACGACGCTCTACGCCGTGCTCCAGGAGATCAACTCGGCGGAGAAGAACTGCATCACCATCGAGGACCCGATCGAGTACCACCTCGACGGCATCAGCCAGATCCAGGTGAACAACAAGAAGGGACTCACGTTCGCCACGGGCCTGCGCTCGCTCATGCGCCAGGACCCCGACATCATGATGGTGGGCGAGATCCGCGACGAGGAGACGGGGAAGATCGCGACGCAGGCCGCGCTCACCGGCCACCTCGTCTTCTCCACGCTGCACACCAACGACGCGGCCGGCGCCGTGGCGCGCATGCTCAACTTCGGCGTCGAGCCCTACCTCGTCGCGTCGTCGGTGGTCGTCGTCATCGCGCAGCGCCTCCTCCGCCGCATCTGCCCCGAGTGCCGCGAGACCTACGAGCCGGACGCGGGCGACGTGAAGGAGCTCGGCGAGATCGGGCTCAAGGTGTCCGACCTCCCGGAGGGCCGCCTCAGCCGCGGCCGGGGTTGCGCCAACTGCTTCCAGACCGGGTACGTGGACCGCGTGGCGATCTACGAGATCCTCCCCGTGGACGAGGCCGTGAAGGAGCAGGTCATGGACCGCGCGTCCGCGGCCACGATCAAGAAGGCGTCGATCCAGCGCGGATGCCGCACGCTGCGCATGGACGGCGCGCGCAAGGTGGTCCAGGGCATCTCCACCGTCGAGGAAGTGCTGCGGGTGACGCAGCTCGACATGTTCTAGGCCGGAGGCGACGCGAGTGCCCGTCTTCCAGTACACCGGATACGACCCCGCAGGGAAGGCCCGCAACGGCATCCTCGACGCCGATTCGGCGAAGGAGGCGCGGATCCAGCTCCGCGCCATGAGGCTCCACGTGACGGAGCTGACGGCCGTCGAGACGCTCACCGCCTCCACCGCCCGCCGCTACCTGCCGAAGTTCCTCCAGTCGCGACAGCGGCAGCAGGTCATCATGCTCACGCGCCAGCTCGCGACGATGCTGCGCTCGGGCATCCCGCTGGCCTCGTGCATCACGGCGCTCGTGGACCAGGCGGAGACGCCGGACCTCGAGGTCGTGCTGCGGGACGTGCGCGAGAAGGTCACGCAGGGCGTGCCGTTCGGCGACGCGCTCGCCGCGCACCCCGGCTACTTCGACGACCTCTACGTGAACATGGTGAAGGCCGGCGAGGCGTCGGGAAACCTCGACGAGGTCCTCTCCCGCCTGGCGGAGTTCACCCACAAGCAGGAGCGCGTCCGCTCGAAGATCAAGGCCGCGCTCGCCTATCCGATGGTGATGGTCGTCTTCGGCGTCGTCGTCGTGATCGTGCTGATGACGTTCGTCGTCCCCCGCATCCTCACCGTGCTCACGAAGGGGCCCGGACGCGGCGTGACGGACCTGCCCGCGCCCACGCGGATCCTCGTCGCGACGTCGGACTTCATGTCCACGTACTGGCTCTTCGTGATCGGCGCGCTCGTGGCCGGGCTCGTGATGTTCCGCCTGGCCCTGCGGAGCGACGACTTCCGCTACCGCTGGGACGCGTTCCTGCTCCGCATGCCCGTGCTCGGCGACCTCATGCGGAAGTCCTGCGTGTCGCGCTTCTGCGTCACGTTCGCGACGCTCCTGCGGAGCGGCATCCCCGCCCTCCAGGCCCTGACCATCGTGAAGGGCATCGTCGGCAACAAGGTCATGGAGCGCGTGGTGGACGAGGTCCACGACAAGATCATCGAGGGCGCGGACATCTCCGGACCCATCAAGAAGTCGGGCGTCTTCCCTCCGGTCGTGGGCTACATGATCGCCGTCGGCGAGCAGGCCGGCACGCTGGAGGAGATGCTGACCCGCGTGGCCGAGTCGTACGACGAGGAGGTCGAGCTCTCGTCGCAGAAGGTCACGTCCCTGATCGAGCCCGTCCTGATCATCTCGCTGTCCGTGGTGGTCGGGTTCATCGTCATCGCGGTCCTCCTCCCGATCATGGAGATCGGGCAGAGGGCCGGCCGCAGATAGGAGCAGAGATGCGCAACCCGCGTTCCGCACGCCGCACCCGCCGCGAGGCCGGATTCACCCTCATCGAGCTCATGGTCGTGATCGTGATCCTCGGGCTCCTCGCCGGCCTCGTGGGCCCCAACGTCTTCCGGAACCTGCAGGAGAGCAAGGTCAGCCTCGCGAAGACCACGATGGCATCGATCCAGGGCGCCGTGCAGCGCTTCCGGATCAAGAAGAACAAGCTCCCGGAGTCGCTCGACGAGCTGAAGGACGAGTTCGACGGCGGCGAGGTCCCCAAGGACCCGTGGGACCACGAGTACAAGTACACGAAGGTCTCCCGCGACAAGTACGAGCTCATGTGCTTCGGCGCCGACGGCGAGGAGGGCGGCGAGGACGAGTTCGACAAGGACATCTCGCTGGCCGACATCCGGAAGTCCTCGTCGGGCAACTGATGCGCGCACGCCCGTCCCTCCGCGGCTTCACGTTCATCGAGCTGATGGTCGTGATCACCGTGATCGGCATCGCGGCCTCGCTGTCGATCGGGAAGCTGGACGGGCTCACGTCGCAGTCGCGCCTCCGGGCCACGTCCCGCGCGTTCGGGAACATGCTCCTCGGGCTCCGGCAGCAGGCGGTCATCCAGTCCCGCGAGCTCGCGGTGGAGATCGACGTGCGCGAGCAGCGCTGGCGGATCATCGACCGCCCCTCGCCCACGGACTTCCCCGATCCGGACGACCGGGAGGAGCGCACGTGGCGCGCCGAGTGGGACGGGCCCGCCGACGGCGTGGTCCTCGAGGACGTCGCGTTCGCGAGGGACGACGTGCAGCGGTCGGGAGTCTTCGAGATCACGTTCGACGGCGACGGGCAGCTCTCCCCCGCCGGATTCGTGGCGTGGTTCCGCGAGGAGGGCGTCGAGAGCGACGAGGAGGGGATCAGCGTCGAGGTGACGGGCCTCACCGGCGTCGTGGACTACGTGAAGGGGCGGAAGCGCGCCGAGGAAGTGCGCGATCCGGACGACTTCTGACCGTGCGCGCAACACGCAGCCGCTCCGCCTCGGGCTTCACGCTCATCGAACTGGTGTGCGCGTTCCTGATCTTCGTGCTCGCCATGTCGTTCTCGCTCTGGGCGACGAGCGCCGCCGACGAGCAGACGCTGGCCGCGCGGCGCGCACGCGAGCTCCGCATGCTCGCGGAGCGGCAGTTCGGCTCCATCGAGCTGTTCGACCGGCACTGGGACGCGGAGGGCACGACGTCGATGGGCTTCGACGACCTCCCCGACGAGATGCGCGACGCGTTTCGCGAGTGGGAGTGGGACGCGGAGTACACCGACGTCACGATCCGCGGCGTCCAGTCGGACGCGAATGCGCCGTACCTTCTCGCCGAGCCCCCGAACGCGAAGAAGGAAGGGCAGGACGGCGCGGGGGCCGGTCAGGCGGCGACGAAAGGGGAGCAGCGCGGGCGGCAGGTGGTCCTCCGCGTGCGCTCGCCGGGAGCTGAGGGCGACGGCGACTCCGTCGAGATCGTCATGGTCCTCCCGAGGCTCGAGGACAAGAAGGCCGTGCCCGACGCCGGAGGGAACAAGTGAGGCGCCCCCGCCGCGCCGCGGGACTCACCCTGCTCGAGGTGCTCGCCGCCTCCGCGCTCCTCGCGCTGTTCTTCGTCGGCGTCTTCACCGTCGTCTTCGACGCGATCCGGCTCCGCGACGACATCGAGTCGTCCGCCGCTCCGTACGCAGTCGGGCCGGCCGTGATGAAGCGGATCCTCGACGACTTCTCGTACGCGCAGATCGACGCGATCAAGGACGGGGACGCGTTCCGCGCGTCGTCCGAGTCGGTCGGCGCCGACGACAGCGCGCGCGTGGACTTCGTGACCGCGGTGCCTTCCCGCTCCCGCGTCGAGATCCGCGACGAATGGGTCCGCGCGCAGCTCAACGAGACGGGTTACCGCCTCCGGCGGAGCGAGTCCGGGACCGGGAGCTACGCGCTCTACCGCCGCGAGGACTTCGGCGTGGACGACGATCCGCTCGAGGGCGGGCTCTACTACAAGGTCTGCGACCGCGTGAAGGGCTTCACCATGGACTTCTTCAAGGACGACCCGGGTGACCCGAACACGGAGGACGCGCGGGGCGAGACGGACTGGGACGCGAAGAAGGAGGGGAAGCTCCCGTTCGGCGCCCGGATCACGCTCGTGCTCGAAGGGCCGCCCTCCGACGACGAGGACGAACCGGCGCGCGACGTCGTGTTCGAGGCGTTCATGACCTTCCGATCGCGCAACGACAAGAAGGACGCGGCCGCGACGGGCAGCAGCGGACGCTGAGGGGGAGGGACCCGCGTCCGTGCCATCAGACCCGCGTCCGCGGGTCGCTTTCACGTCAGACCCGCGTCCGCGGGTCGCTTTCACGTCAGACCCGCGTCCGCGGGTCGCTTTCAAATCAGACCCGCGTCCGCGGGTCGCTTTCAAATCAGACCCGCGTCCGCGGGTCGCTTTCAAATCAGACCCGCGTCCGCGGGTCGCTTTCACGTCAGACCCGCGTCCGCGGGTCGCTTTCAAATCAGACCCGCGTCCGCGGGTCTAGCGCATCCCTCAATCCGTCCCCGAACAGGTTGAACCCCAGCACGGTCAGCGCGATCGCCGCGCCGGGCGGGACGAGCAGGAACCAGAGCGAGGGGTCCAGCGCATAGCGGGACCCGTTGGTCAGCATCACCCCCCACTCCGGCGCGGTGGGCGGCGGGCCGAGCCCGAGGAACGAGAGGCCCGCGGCGTCGAGGATCGCGGTGCCCGTGCCCAGCGTGGCGAGCACGAGGATCGGCGCCATGCAGTTCGGCAGCACCGTCGTGACGAGGATCCGCCACGGCGGGATGCCCAGCGCCACCGCGGCGGTCACGTAGTCCTGCGCCTTCACCTGGAGCACGGCCGCGCGGACCTGCCGGACGAGCGGCGGGACCGACACCGCGGCCACGGCGTAGACCACCGTCGCGAGCGAGCGGTCGTTCCGGATCGCGGCGATCACGACCGCGAGGAAGATGGACGGGAAGGCGAGCGACACGTCGGTCGCCCGCATCACCGCGGACTCCGCGAGCCCGCCGCGCCATCCGGCGAACGCCCCGAGGGGCACGGCCACCGCCAGCGCGAGCAGGATCGACGCGGTCGCCGTGAGAAGCGACGTTCGCGCGCCGTGGAGGAGGCGCGAGAAGACGTCGAACCCGTTCTCGTCGGTGCCGAGGAGGTGCGCCGCCGACGGCTGCGTCCGCACGAGCACGTCGTCGCCCGGCACGCGGGACTCGGGATCGAACGGCGCGAGGACGCCGGCGAGGAGCGCCGCGGCCACGAAGAGCGCGAGGACGCACGCGCCGGCCACGGCCGTGCGGTTCCGGAGGAACGCCCGGGTCCGCCGCCCGTTCACGACGCCGACCTCCGGAGCCGCGGGTCGAGGACGCCGTAGAGGAGGTCCACCACGAGGTTCACGATCACGAACGTCGCCGCCACGAGGAGGAGCCCCCCCACGAGCGCGGGACTGTCCTTCTTCTGCACCGCCGAGACGATGTAGGTGCCGAGGCCCGGCCACGTGAACACCGTCTCGGTGAGCGCCGCGCCGGAGAGCAGCGTCCCGGCCTGGAGTCCGATCACCGTGACGACCGGCATGAGCGCGTTCCGGAGAGCGTGCCGCACGACGGCACGCGCCCGCGGCACGCCCTTCGCCTCGGCCGTCCGGACGTAGTCCTTCCCGATCTCGTCGAGCACGGCGGACCGCGTCATCCGCATCACGGTGGCGAGCGGGATCGTCGCCAGCGCCAGCGCCGGGACGAGGATATGCTGCGCGCAGCTCGCCGCCACCGCGAACCGGCCGCGGAGGACCGACTCGAACAGGACGAACGGCGTCGTGAACCCGGCGACGGCGTCGTCGTGGGCGCGCACGTCGAAGCGCGCCTGGAAGTGGTTCCATCCCACGCTCCGCGCGGCGAGCACGAGGATCATCCCCAGCCAGAAGACGGGGATCGACACGCCGAGGAGCGCCGTCCCCTGCGCCGCCGCGTCCGCGGCGCGCCCGCGGAGCGCGGCGCTCGCCGTCCCCGCCGCGATCCCGGCCGGCACCGCGAGGAGGAGAGCCGCGAACGCGAGTTCCGCCGTCGCCGCGAACCGGTCGCGGAGGTCGGACGAGACGGGGTAGTCGTCCTTGTAGCTCTCGCCGAAGTCGAGGCGCGTCACCACGCCGCCCACGTAGCGGAGGTACCGTTCGTGGACCGGCAGGTCGAGGCCCTTCCGCGCCCGCCACTCCGCGATCGCCGCAGGACTCCCCTTCTCGCCGAACCTGTCCACGGCCGGGTCGCCGGGGAGGAGCTCCCCCACGACGAACACGACCATCGACACGACGAGGAGGAGCGGAACCGCGAGCGCGATCCGGCGGAGCGCGTGGAGCAACGGCTACTCGAGACGGACCGGGCCGAGGAACTCGCCGCCCGCGGGGTGGATCGCGTAGTTGCGGACGCGCTTCGAGAGCACGCGGATCTCCGGGAGCGTGACGAGGGGCAGCATCGGCGCGTCCTCGTGGATCCGCTTCTGCGCCTCGGCGTAGAGCTTCATGCGCGCCGCGCGGTCGGTCGTCTCCCGCGCCGCGAGCAGCAGCGCGTGCACCGCCTCGTCGGTGTAGAAGGACACGTTGTTCGCCGATCCGACGCGGGCCGTCGTCTTGTCCAGCAGCACGAAGAGGAAGTTGTCCGGATCGCTGTAGTCGGCCGACCAGCCGAGGAGCACCGCGTCGTGCCGCGCGTTCTTCGCGTCGTCGAGCACGCGGTTGAACTGCTTCACGTCGATCTTCGCGCGGATCCCCGCGGCGGCGAGGTCCTGCTGGATCTGGATCGCCACGTCCTTCGGCCGCGGCATGTACGGCCGGGGGTTGTCCATCACGAGGATCGTGAACTCGAACCCGTCGGGGAGGCCCGCCTCGCGGAGGAGCGCCTTCGCCGCGTCCACGTCGCGGGGCCGGGAGCCGGGGTCGATCCAGCCGGGCATCGCGCGCGGGACGGGCGTCACCGCCACCTCTCCCGCGCCGTCGTAGGCCGCCTTCCGGATCGTCTCCTTCGAGACCAGGTGCGCCACCGCGCGGCGGACGCGCGGGTCGTCGAACGGCTTCCGCGTGTTGTTCATCGCGAAGTACGCGATGTTGAGGCCGGGCTGCGTCGCCACGACGAGGGACGGGTTCGCCCGCGCGCGGGCCTCGTCCTGCGGGTTCACGCCGTCGATCACGTCGGCCTGCCCGGACTCCACGGCGAGGAGGCGCTGCGTGTTGTCCTTGACGACCTTCCAGACGATCCGCGACGGCGGCGTCCCGGGCCCGGCCGCGCCGGAGTCCGCGGCGCCCCACCACCCGTCGAAGCGGTCGAGCACGATCCGGTCGCCGCGGGTCCAGCGCACGAACCGGTACGGCCCGCTGCCGACCGGCTTCTCGCCGAAGCGGTAGCGGTACTTCCCGGTCGCGGGGTCGATCCCCTCGCTCTTCCACGCCGCGGGCGACACGATCGACATCGAGAAGAGCGCCATCGACGCCTCGAACGGGGCGAACGCCGACGTGAGCCGGATCTCCACCCGCTTCGGGCCGACGGCCTTCACGGACTCGACGACGCCGAAGCTGTCCTGCCAGTAGGGGCACTCCGCCGTGTGCGCCGGGTGCGCGGGGTCCTTCTGCCGCTCGAAGGAGAAGACGACCGCCTCCGCGTCCACGGTCGTGCCGTCGTGGAACTTCGCGTCGCGGAGGTCGAACGTCCAGACGAGGCCGTCGGCCGACGCGGACCACGACGTGGCGAGCCCCGGCGCGAGCTCCGCGGTGCCGTACCGGAAGCCGACGAGGGTCTCCATCACGTTCGTGATGACCTTCACGGACTCGCCGTCGGTGACGATCGCCGGGTCCAGAGACTCGCTGTCGGCCCCGCGGGCGAAGACCAGCGTGGTCTCGGCGTCCCGATCGCCGGAACCCCCGCCGCAGGCGGCGCCGAGGACCGCGACAGTGGCTACGACGGCTGCGACGGCTGCGACGGAACGGGGGATCCTTCGGGGCATCCGGTCACCTCCGCGGGGGAGGATACGAGAGTCGCGCCCCCGCCGCACCGGGATCCGTCCCGCGGATCCGCGCGGCGAACGGCGGATTCGTTCCCGCGGAAGGCCCGGCGTTCGCTCTACTTCCATGCTCCGCCGCCTCACTCCATCGACCGAGGTGACCTTGGCCGCACGCAAGAGCCGGAAGCCGCCGCGCACGTCCCGCCCCATGTCCCCCGCCGAGGCGGAGGACCTCTACGGGTTCCACCGCTGGGGGGCGGGCTACTTCGCCGTCGGCGCGAACGGGAATCTCCGCGTCCATCCGACGCGCGAGAAGGACCTGTGGGTGGACCTCCCGGAGATCCTGGACGCCCTCCGGAGGAAGCGATGGCAGCCGCCGATCCTCCTGCGCTTCCCGCAGATCGTCGCCACGCAGGTGTCGCGCCTCCACGAGTCCTTCCGGGAGTCCATCCGCGAGTTCGAGTTCGAGGGCTCGTACCGCGGCGTCTTCCCGATCAAGGTCAACCAGATGGAGCCCTTCATCACCGAGCTGGTGAAGTCGGGGAAGCCCTGGGGCTACGGTCTCGAGGCGGGGACGAAGCCCGAGCTCGCGGTCGCCGTCTCCGCGGGTCTGAAGCCCGGGACGCTCGTCATCTGCAACGGCTACAAGGACCGCGCCTACGTCGAGATGGCGCTCACCGCCGTCCAGGTCGGCTGGGAGTGCGTGCTCATCGTCGAGAAGTTCTACGAGATCGACCTGATCCTCGACGTGGCGCGGAAGATGGGCGTGAAGCCCCTGATCGGCCTGCGCCTGAAGGTCGCCGCGCGCGGCACCGGGAAGTGGGAGAAGTCCGGCGGCGCCGCGTCGAAGTTCGGGCTGAACACGGCCGAGATCCTCGAGGCGGTCCGCGTCTTCACCGACCTCGGCATGAAGGACTCGATCCGCCTCCTCCACTTCCACATCGGGAGCCAGATCACCGACGTGCGGAAGATCAAGCAGGGCGTGCGCGAGGGCGCCCGCTTCTACGCGGCGCTCCGGAAGAAGGGCATCCCCGTCAAGCTGCTCGACACCGGCGGCGGGCTCGGGGTGGACTACGACGGGAGCCGCACGTCGTCGGACTCGTCGGTCAACTACACGCTCCGCGAGTACACGAACGACGTCGTCTACACGATCAAGGAGGTCTGCGACGAGAGCGACGTGCCCGTCCCGGACATCGTGACCGAGAGCGGGCGCGCGGTCTCCGCGTACCACAGCCTCACCATCTTCTCGGTGGAGCACCAGCAGACGGTCCAGCGCGACGTGCCGCTCCCTCCGCTCGCGGAGGACGCGGACCGGTGCATCGTCGAGCTCGAGGAGACCCGCCGCGAGATCGGCCCGAAGAACTTCGCGGAGTGCTACCACGACGTCCTCCAGCGCGTGGACGAGATGCACATGCTCTTCAACCTCGGGCGCCTCACGCTCGAGGAGCGCGCCGTGGGCGAGGCGCTGGCGCGGCAGATCCTCGCCGACGTCGTCTACTACGCGAAGACGAGCGGACGCCGCATCCCGGAGGAGATCGAGGAGCTCGAGCGGGACATCGCGCAGAAGTACGTCTGCAACATGTCGATCTTCCAGACGATGCCGGACATGTGGGCGCTCGGGCAGATCTTCCCCGTGGCCCCGATCCACCGGCTCGACGAGCAGCCGGACGTGTGGACCACGCTCGTGGACATCACGTGCGACAGCGACGGGAAGATCGACAAGTTCCCCGACGTGCGCGACGACCTCGACGCGCTGAAGCTCCACCGCCTGAACGGGAAGCCCTACTACATCGGTGCGTTCCTCCTCGGCGCGTACCAGGACGTGATGGGCGATTTCCACAACATGCTCGGCGAGACGCGCGAGGCGAACGTCGTGGCGAACGGCCCGGGCGACGGCCACGTCACGCGGCTCGACATCGAGTGCCAGACCGCCGGCGAGGTGCTCGAGCTCTTCGGGCACCGGAGGAAGGACCTCCGCGCGCGGTTCCACCAGGCGGTCAACCGCGCGTGGGACGCAGGCGAGATCAACGAGAAGGCGCGGCAGAAGGCCAAGCGGACGTTCGACCGCCTGCTCTCGCAGACGCCCTACCTCGTCGCCGACGCGCGCTGACCGGCCGACGCCGGGGCGTTCAGCGCCACGTCTCGAAGAACGCGCCCTCGCCGGTCTTCGTCCACCCGGACCGGATCCACGGCGGGATCGGCCACCAGTCCTCGCGGCTCGAGGGCACCGGACGCCGCGTCCACGCGAGGTCCTCGGTGCGGTACTTCGTGAGCAGCACCGTGACGGTGCCGCGGGACCGGTCCAGCGCCTCCCGGTACCGCGCGCGCACGGCCGGCGATCCGAGCTCGAACCCGAACGGCCAGTCGATGGGCAGCGGGTTCCTGCGCTCCGAACGGATCCAGAACGCGGCGAGGTCGGGGAGCACCGTGACCGGCCCCTCCGTGCGCGCCGCCGTGTCGCGCAGCTCCGCGAGCATCGCGGCGGTCTCCGGATTCGTGCGGATCCCCGCGGCACCCGGAAGGATGCCGTCGAGCGGGACGGTGAGCTCGGCGGCCGGCCGGTCGCGGTAGATCTTCCGCGTGCGCGCCGGATGGAACGCCGCGAGAGCCGCGACGCCGGCCGCGCACGCGGCGATCAGCGTGCTGCGCCCGGAGCCCGCGCAGGCGACGACGAGCAGCCAGACCGCGCACGCGCCGGTGCCGAACCCCGGGGAGTTCCATCCGACCGAGACCGACACGGTCCACGCGAGCGAGAAGACCAGCGCTCCGCAGAGCGTGGTCCGGTCGGACGCCGCCGACCGGAAGCCCCCGGAGGTCCACGCGCGGAGGAACCTCGCCGCGACGGCTCCGAGGGTCATCCCGGCGAGGAGGAACGAGGGCTCGCGCGTGAAGTGGACGCGGGTCTGGAGCCCCATCGAGGCGGCGGCGCCGACCGCGGCTCCGGCGGCGATCCAGGGCGCCGCGCGCGGCAGGAGCGCGAGCGCCGCTCCGGCCGCGATGCCCCAGGGGAACCCGGCCTGGAACACGTACGTGACGACGCCCTGCTGCACGAGGCCGGTCTGCGCGGAGAGCTGCGACGCGAAGTCGGAGAGACCTCCGCACGATGCGATCCACGCGGTGTACGCGGCGAGCGGCGCGAACGCGGCGGCCCAGAGGCGCAGCGAACGCGCGTGGCCGGCGAGCACGAGCGCCGCAGGGATCATCGCGAGGAAGTTCTGCTTGCAGAGAGGCGCGCAGCCGAGGAGCACGGCGCCGGCGACCCCGGCTCCGCCGCCGCGGAGGAGCAGCGCCGTGCCGAGCGAGGCGAAGAAAAGCCCGTCGGTCGTGTGGAACGCCGCGACGAAGAACGTGTGCACGCAGAAGCAGAACGCGACCGCCGCGAGGGCCGCGCGCGCGACCGGGGGGACGCGGGCCGACGTCATGCGGAGCACGACCGACGTCCACGCCCAGGCCGGACTTTGACACTCTCTGGGCACATGGAGGAGCCTCGATCGTCGTAAGTCCTTAGCAGAATCCGCGCTATGACGGTTGGTGGTCCGGAACTAGGCTAGTAACACGCCGTGCCAAAGTCCGAGCC